>SVDT01000250.1 GCA_015057775.1 Paenibacillaceae bacterium
GATCCGGAAAACATCTGCGATCATGATGATATCAGATGGACTGTTACAACAGTGGAAGACGCCAATGGATACCGGCTTCCAACCGAAGCGGAATGGACTTATGCTGCAGGCGGGGGATCAAAAAGTCAGGAATTTATATATAGCGGAAGTTCTGATGAGGAAGAGACCGTATGGTACTGGAGAAATGCGGGAAAAGAGTATTTAAAGGGAGACTGGTACTGGCCTGATATCGAAGCCAATAAAAATCAGACACACCCTGTCGGAAGTAAAAAAGCCAATGAACTGGGGATCTTTGATATGTCCGGGAATGTCCGGGAATGGTGTTTTGACTGGTATCAGGATAATACTATTCCAAATGGATTTTACCGGGTATGGAAAGGAGGCGGCTGGGTGGGCGATGTGACCAGCTGCAGGATATCCTACCGGGGTAAGTTCGAACCAAACGGCATAGGGGCTGATATGGGCCTTCGTGTATGCAGGGACAGAGGGTAATTCTGTCCCTGTTTTTTATTCCGGCTGCTATTCTTCTAATGACAGCTTTGCCGCTTTTACGGCATGAATTCTGGTTGTATCAAATACAGGCAGATCCGTATCCTCCTGCTTAATTAAAAGCCCTATTTCCGTGCAGCCCAGTATCACACCCTGTGCTCCCCGTTTTTTTAATGCCCCAATAATCTGAAGATACCGTTCCTTTGATGTTTCCAAAATGGAGCCAAGACATAATTCATCATAAATAATGCTGTTTACCACTTCAATCTCCTGTTCATCGGGAATCAGTACAGTAATGCCTGCATTTTCCAGCTTTTCTTTATAAAAATCCTGTGTCATGGTATATTTCGTCCCCAGCAATGCCACTGTGGCGATGTGATTCTGCTTCAATTCTTCCGCTGTCACTTCTGCAATATGTACAATGGGAATGTGAATTCTCTTTTGAATCTGAGGTGCTACTTTATGCATGGTATTGGTTGCAATTACAAGGAAATCAGCTCCTGCTTTTTCAAGAGACTCCGCAGCCGAAGCTAATATATCCCCGCTCTTCTCCCAGTCGCCTTCCGCCTGACAACGCTCAATTTCTGAAAAATCCACACTGTATAATAAAATCTTTGCTGAATGAAGGCCTCCCAGTTCCCGCTTTACCGTTTCATTCATGATCTGGTAATAGGTAACTGTACTTTCCCAACTCATACCTCCTATGATTCCAATTGTTTTCATAATCCATCTCCTCGTTTAAAAGTATTTGCTGTATTCCTCTGTTGGAACAGGATTTTCCAAACCTAATACTCTTGGCCATAAGCCGGTATCTGCAATGATAAATCCCATTACCATGCCCATGTGGGTATGCAAATGCCGAAACTGTGCCAAAACAAGGGTAAACCTGTTGTATTCGCAGTCCCTTGGCATACAGGTTAATTCGTCATCGGTGAGTCTCAGTAGATAATCGGTAAGCTTACAGTTAATCTCTTCAAAATAGTGATTTATTTCCTCTCTTGTAAGCTGTTTAACTGAGATAACATCCAGATTGTTTAAATCTTTCTCATGAATCTCCGGTTCCCCATATTCTTTATCTCTGGGATTGATAAACCATAGATCCAGGGAATGCAGCATATGGTAAATATGTTTCCAGCACGGCATCTTAGCGTATTCCTTATACCACAATTCATCGGGAACACAATCAATTATATTTTTCACTTCCCATAGGGCACGGCTGGTCTGATCTTTGATTATCTCAGCCAATGCAGTCTCTTTTCTCACTACTCTGTCAGCCATGGGGTGCCCTTCATGAAACTGAACCAGATCCCAGAGATTACCATACAGGTCTTCAAACACAGCCACAATACCATAATCCTGTTCCTTTGGTTCACGGATAAATGTAATTCCACGCTGCTTCATCTCTTCAAAGTCTCTGTAAAAATCATCCGTCCCCAAAAACAGGAATACCCTCCCTCCAGCCTGATTACCGATAAAGGGTTCCTGTATCGGTTTAGAGGCCTTTGCCAGCAGAACCGTAGTTCCATAGGCGCCAGGCGGAGATACCACAACCCAGCGTTTATCCTGTTCCGGCTGGTACGTATCTTCGATCAGATTAAAATGCAGTTTTTTTGTGTAAAAATCAATTGCTTCATCATAATCCTTTACTACCAGCGCAATATGTACCAGTGCCTGAGTCATAATAATATTCTCCTTTGTTTCTAGATCTGTATACGATTTCCGTCTTTATCAAAATTCTTTCTTAATGCGATTTCCGTTGGAATCAGGGTAGCCAGCAGGATAACTGTCTGCACACCTATCACCACGGAACCGATTTCACCTACTGTTTGTATGTCTTTTCCAATGAAAAACAACATTACCAGAGCAGATGGAATCAGCAGACAAAGACCAACGATCTTCCAGTTTTTTCCACAATGGTGGTGAGCAAATTCCCAGGTGTCTTTGTTTTTCATAGACATGGTAGTTCTGTATCCCACCAGGTGATTTATTTCCTTGGGAGGATTTTTAATAAAAATATAGCCAATCACGATCATAATAAAAGGCAATACCAGATTCATTGCAGTCATAAAAATCCAAAAACCCATATGCGACTCTCCTATCTGTAATACAGACTATTTTAACAGTGACTTTAATTGTGTGTAAAGTGCCTCCGTTTTTTCCCGGCTCTGATCATTTATAATATGCAGTCCTTCTTCAGTTTCTATCAGGATAAAAGGAGGCTTGGAAGCATCGATATATACGTGGGCAGTTTTTCCGTCCGCATCAAACCGGCCTTTTAGGATGGAACCTAAATCAGAACCATTTTTCTTACTTAATCCAAAAGGCATGGTCTCTTCCAGTGTAATAGTTTTTATTCCATCAATGGGAATGGTTTCACCATAAAAGGATGATATTTTCAGGGTATCACCACCGATTGAATATACAGGGGGTAATGAAGCCCGGTACAACGTAATACATACCAAAAGGAGAACTGGAAACATAACAATAAAGATACCGGCAGCTATATACAACGTTTCCTTTTTGCTTTTTCGTATATCTTTCTTATTCTCATATCCCACCTTATAGCACCGGGTGTTGGTAAAATAAAAGGCTATGCCGATATCAGCGATCATGAAGATAAAATAAAAAATAAAATAGGGAGTACGGTAAACGCTGTCTAAGGGAATGAAAAAAAGTCCTGCAGTGGCGAAAAGTATGAGTAACATAGAAACCCCCATCGTCCGGCATAACTTTTGTGCATTATACTTTTCCTTCTCCTCGGGGCTTGACGTATTATACCCGGCAATGAGAAATGAACCACGTCCTGTCAGTAAAACGGCTGACAAAACAAACAACAGTATAAAAATAACCCATACAACAAACATTGCATCAACCTCCTGTCCCCCATGATATTATGTACCTGGTATTTCATTGAAACATTTTAGTCTCTTAATTATCAGGATATTACAAATGGCAGATAAGTTCAAGTCATTTGCCTTCTTTATTTTCATAATTAAAGCCGGGGAGATGTCTCCTCGACTTAATTTATTGATTTATTGAACAGGTTGACACGAATCGACAATATCTATAAACGTTGACTTATTCTTCTTATATAGAGATGGCGAAGTACTCTCAACTATAATAGCAAATTTATCTAAAGCTTTAAACTCTGCTAATGAAATAGCATAATAATATTTAAAACTATCTGTATCGCCGGAATACAGAACAGTTTTAATTCTCCTATCCTCTACAGTCTCATCTTTCATATTTTCAATAAATTGAAAATTATCACATTGAGTCTGCAACTCATCAATATATAAAGATAATGCATCTTCAGGGCTTATATTATCTGCAAAATCTGCAATATCATAATCCAGAACTCCTGCTATCAGTTGTTCATCATATGTATAGCATTTTAAATCCAAAGATGTGGTATCCGTATCTTGTTTCCAATCATCGGGAAATGTAAATGAAAAATTATCTGTTGTAAAGGTTTTAGACTGTACAATCTGTGAATTGTTTTCATCCTTTACAGAAGAAAGTAATGCGATACCAATAAAAACTGAGGCGAGAAGAACTTCAATTATTAAGGCAATGAAGATACCTAAAACATTAGTACCACCATGTTTTTTTATGTACTGTGTTGCTTCCCATTCTGTCAATTGGCTGGTTTGCGACAGAACTTTTAACTCCATCTTCCTGTAATAAGAATTTGCATAAATACCGACTAATATATGGAGAATCAGTCCGATTCCCGGAAATATCATCCCAAATAAAGAAATTACTCCAAATGCAAAACCCTCAAAATACATTTTTCTGTATACCAGCCAGTATAAAGGGAAAAAGAATGCCGCCCAGTTCCAGCTGCTAAAGTTTTGCTGAATCATTCTGCCACGCCACTGTTTTTCGTAGTATATATAATTCTCTCCTACAAATAATTCAGCTTTCCTTTCATATGCATTCCGTTGTTCTTCTGTCATAAATGCTCCTCCTACAATTTAAGGTAATTGCTTATTAATTACCTAACCATTATACATATAATTGTTACAAAAAAAAGATGTATGTAATAAATAACACGCTGTATGTAATTTTTGGTATAATCTTGTCGTTTTATGATGGTTAATATGATTTATATGGCTGATTCCAATATCATAATTTATTTTGCATGTATCATAAGATTTTAATTGTGTAATAATATAAAGTGATACAAATTGTATCGATATTTATTTTTTACATTGAGTTTTCTTTTATTTATGTTACTATAAAATTAATAAAAAATTTTTAGAGGAGGTATCTATGTCAGAAGCAATTGTCCGCATCAGCGAAATCCAGTTAACCGATTTAAAAAATACACATTTTGGAAAGCTTGAGATGCCAGCCTATGCAGAAAAGAACTATTTTTCAGATAAAGCAGATTTGCTTGGTATATATGGACAAAATGGTTCGGGAAAAACTGCCGTAATAGAAGCCATGGACATCATTCAGATGCTTTTAGCTGGAAAATCACTGCCGGAAGACGCGGTTCACTATATATCTGAAGAATCAGGAAGCTGCAGCATCACTGTGAAGTTTCTGATTCGTTTCTCTGACAAGTCCATTCTGGCCGAATATACGGCAGAGTTCATAAGAGGTGACAGTTTTCCCATGGAGATATCGGGAGAGACGTTAAGTACGGCTGTCTGGAATGGAACCCGGTTTGAAAATAAGAAAACTCTAATTGATTATTCCTCCTCATCAGACGGCCCCGTCTTTACGCCCAAATACCGTTATGAAGCCCTGGCTAAAAGCGGGGAAGACATCCGGATTAATTTAAGCGTGGCAAAAAAGCTTGCTCAAAAAAATACCGCTTCCTTTTTATTCAGCCAGGAAAGCAGAAGCATATTTCAGTCAGCACCGGAAGAGGTTACTCAAGATTACATGCCAGTGATAGAAGCTTTATACCAATATGCTTCTTTCAATCTGTTTGTTATCTCAAGCGCTCATTCCGGTTCCATCACCACCAGTTCCAGGCTTCCATTTGCGTTTCGTTTAAACCTGGGAAACCGGATTGCAAAAGGTGATTTAACGATTCGTCTTGATGATCCTTCGGTGATCAGCAAAGACCAGTTTCAGCTTGTTACCCAGATTATTGAAGAAATGAATTCGGTTTTAACCTCACTCATTCCAGGACTGACCATAGGAATTCATAACTTTGGGGAACAGCTTCGGGAAAACGGTACGCCCGGCTACCGGATTCAGCTGATATCAAAACGCGGTGAAGTTGTAATCCCCCTTAAATATGAATCCGAAGGAATCATTAAGATTATCTCTGTTCTGAACGTCCTGATGTGCGTCTATAACCACCCTTCCATGTGCCTGATTATTGATGAACTGGATGCTGGAATCTATGAATATCTGTTAGGGGAGATTCTGTCTGTATTTGAAAAAGGGGCAAAAGGCCAGCTTATTTTTACGTCACATAATTTACGGCCGCTGGAGATGATTCACA
>SVDT01000251.1 GCA_015057775.1 Paenibacillaceae bacterium
CTGATGTCAAAATCTCTCCCTGCGCTGCAAGGCGGTGGGCCTTGTCTTCAAATTCCGCAAACATCGCCTGCCGGTATAAGGTACCACGGAAACTGTCCATAAAATGATTTAACAGGTAGGCGCGTTCCTTTTTATCCTCTGTAATCTCAAGAAGATGTCTGATTAAGAGGGCCTCATTGCAGGTACTGGCCACCTCAGCAACAAAAATCTTATAACCTGCATCTACATAAGTCTGGTTTTTATCAGAAAACCAGCTGTGGAGCGCATGCCCCATCTCGTGAGCCAGGGTAAAAACACTGTCAAGGGTTCCATTAAAATTCAAAAGTACGTAAGGGTGAACTCCATATACTCCCCAGGAATAAGCACCGCTTCGTTTTCCTTCGTTCTCATACACATCGATCCACCGGTGATCGAAACCTTCTTTTAGCAGAGACAGATAATGATCTCCCAAAGGCTTTAACCCTTCAAGCACCATATTCTTTGCCTCTTCAAACGATATGGTCCGTTCTTCTCTGGATACCATGGGCACATAGAGGTCATACATATGAAGTGTGTCCACTCCCAGTGCCTTCTTTCTCAATGCCACATACTCATGAAGGTATGGAAGACCGTCACGGACAGCCTTGATAAGATTATCATAAACCTCTTCTGAAACTTCATTTTCTGCAAGGGAATGGGCTCTGGCAGAGGGATAATTTCTTGCTGTTGCGTAAAATGCAGACTTTTTTACATTAGAAGAAAAGGTAGCTGCCAGAGTATTTCCAAACTGCTTATATACTCCATAAAGACCATAAAATGCGGATTTCCGAACTTCCCTGTCCTGTTTTTCCATAAGGGCAACGTAATTACCATGACTGATTTTTACAGCGTTTCCGTTCTCATCCTTAATTTCAGGGAATTTTACATCTGCATTATTAAACATATTGAAAATTTCCGAGGAACCGGAGGTTGCTTCCATAGAACCAGCAAGCAACGCTTCCATGGCTGCTGGAAGTGTGTGTGCTTTCTTTTTTAATATCACTTCAAAGGTGCGGTTATAGCGGTTCAGCTCAGGAACTGCTTCACGGTATTCCTTTAACAGTTCTTCGGATATGGTTAAGATCTCAGGTACAATATAGGATGATAAACCAGCGGCCTGATAGGACAATGCCCTGGCTTTTGATGACAGCCCCTGATATCTGGCATTCCCCGTGTCTTCGTCAGATTTTTGTTTTCCATATACGAACAAAGTCTCAATCTTTAATGACACCTCTTCATCAAATTTGAGACAGGAAAAAAGCATCTCGCCAGACTGGGCCAGATGACCTTCAAAATTTTTATAACCTGAAAGCGAGCGTTCTGTTTCGTGGAATAAATCCTCCCAGGCCTCCTCAGACGGCAGTATATCCGCCAGGTTCCAGGTGTCGCAAACTGGTATTTCTTCTCTCTTTTTCAATTTGATCCCTCCAACTGCTTTACATGTGTTTATTCTATCACCCATATTTCAAAGAGACAATCAGCAATATGGAAAATATTTGATTGAATTTTACTATTTTATTGTATTATACTATACGAAAACAAACCAGGAGTAAAACCATGAATCTTATCCGAACAAATGCACCAGATGCCCGTTTGACAAAAGACCTCCGTCTTTTACAGGAAACCTGCAATAAATACGATCATATCTCTTTCTCATTTCCTTTGGAGGAAGAGTGCATCTGCTGTTTATTATATGAAAATGAACGCCTCTTATCCGCTCTTATCGCTTTTTTTACTGATTCTGACACCATGGAATGCTACGGCTGTACACTTCCTGACGAACGGCAGAAAGGACATTTTACATCTCTGTTAAAAGAGCTGGTAAATGATCAGCCTGACTGCGATTTTTTATTCCCAGTGTACGAAAACTGCAGGGATGGGATTAAAACGTTACAGGCCATGGAGGCTTCATTCTGTTACACGGAACATTTTATGGAACGTTCCATTCCTGTTTCAGCAAAATCCGGTTTGGAGGAAGAAAACGAAGATAGGAATCATTTAACCATCTCATCCCATAAAAATTCCGATAGTCAAATCTGCTATGAGTTTTTTAAGGATAAAGAAGCAGTCGGGATGTGCAGTCTTGATATTCAGGAAAAAAGCGCTTATTTATATGGGTTTGAAATATTAAGGCCCCTGCGGGGGCAGGGTCTTGGAACTGCCTGCCTAGGTTTATTTTTAAAGACTTATATTTCTCTTCCCGCAGATCAAAGAACAAAAACCATCTATTTACAGGTATCCGGCGACAATCTTCCGGCCGTGGCTCTGTATCAGAAAGCCGGTTTTAAGATTCGGGAAAGCCTGTCCTACTATTTATACTAAGCCCTAGTACATTTCTCTTATCATACAGTACTGTTTTAACTCAAAATGCTTTTCTACCACGCCGAAAAGTCTGAAACCAAAATGTTCATAAAAGCTTACATTGCTGTGTTTGTGTGTTTCCAGTGATATCATGAGGTGATTTCTGTCTGCAAATTCTATGGCTTCTTTTAGAAGGCAGGCAGAAATTCCATGATGCTGCATACTGGGTCTCACTGCCAGATAGATAATGTGAAGCCGTTCTTCCTGATGAAGCTGGTCAGTCCATCTGGAATTTAAATAATCCCTTCCCTGAAAAAAATTCCAGAATGTCTTTAGCGACCTGTCTTCCTTGATTAAATAACTATCCGTTTTCAAAGTCGCTGCTGCTTCTGCCAGATAATAATGAACCGGATTGTAAACTTCTGATTCATCATCTACAACCATAATTCCGTTAATATCCGGACTGTCCGCATAAATCTCACAAGTCTCAAAAAATTCTTCCATATCACATTCAAACAGTTCGGGGAGAAGACGTTTCCTTGTATCTGCGTCCGGGATCAGATTGCAATAAAGTGGATCCCCCTCAAAACATTCTGTCAGCAGTTGCTTCAATTTCTCAATATCTTTTTTTTGCACCCGGTACAATCGGTCACTTTCCATAATCCTTGAGCCTCTTTTTTAATCTTTTTCACGGTGATTGTAGCACAATAATCATCAAGCTTCAATGGATTTCGCAGATATTACTGCTTACTTCCTTGCTTGTATTTATCCTACCATTATTATATAATAAGTATGATAAAAAGGTACCGCAAATTACAAGAGAGGGGCATGCATACTATGATCGATATCAAAAAGTTTATTGATTTGAAGGCATTGCAGTCGATTCAGGACCAGTTTTCGGAAGCGACAGGGTTAGCAGCAATCGCGGTGGATGCAGAGGGTAATTATATCACAAAAGGCAGTAATTTCACTGAGTTTTGCATGAAATACACAAGAAACAGTGAAGAAGGCTTAAAGCGGTGTGAAGCCTGCGACAAAGAAGGAAGCGGAGCTTATTTTTGCCATGCGGGGCTTATGGATTTTTCCTCTGACATCGTTGTGAAAGGTGAAAAGGTGGGAGCAATCATCGGAGGACAGGTTTTGCCCTCTCAGCCGGATGAAGAAAAGTTTTGCGCCATTGCCAGAGAGCTGGGAATTAACGAAGAGGAATACATCCGTGCACTAAGAAAAGTACCGGTACGATCAGAAGCCACCATCAAGGCAGCTGCACAGATGCTTGGCAGCATAGTGAACCAGCTGGTTAATATGGAATACATACAGGCAATCTCCGGCAAAAGAGACAGCGTACTGGATAAAGAAATTGACAGCATCAAAATCTCATTGAATGAAGTAACAGCAAAAACCCATGACCTGCAGAAGGTGGCTTCCATGGAAAATATTCTTTCTATTAACGCCTCTATTGAAGCGGCCAGAGCCGGTGAAGCAGGGGTTGGCTTTGCAGTAGTAGCAAGAGAATTCGGGGAAATCTCCAAAAGCTCTGGTGAGGTCTACGAGCGAATTCATGAACTGGTTGCAGAGATTCAGAAGTCGGTTAGAAACTTAACTGAAATTGTGTAAGGGATCTATAATAAAAAGGCATGCACCGATTCCCGTGCATGCCCATTTTTTTATTCGTCCCAGTTATGATAGGTCGCCTGTACATCATCTTCTGCATCTAACAGATCCAGAATCCGGTTCATCTTCTTTAATGAATCCTCATCTGTCAGTTCCACCCATGTCTGTGGAATCATGGTAACTTCAGCCTGAATCATGGGAATTTTTGCTGCTTCCAATGCTTCTCGTACTGCGCTGAACTCTTCTGGCGCAATCAGAACTTCGTAGCTGTCCTCTTCTTCTGAGAAATCTTCTGCGCCTGCATCCAGAGCAATCATCATAAGCTCATCCGCATCCATATCACATTCTTCTTTATCTATAATGATCTGTCCCTTTTTGTCAAACATAAAAGATACACAGCCTGGAGTACCCACATTTCCGCCGCCTTTTGTAAATGCGTTCTTTACGTTGGCAGCAGTCCGGTTTTTATTGTCTGTCAGAGTATCTACGATGATCGCCACTCCATTGGGGCCGTATCCTTCGTATGTAATTGTCTCATAGTTAACAGAGTTGGCATCTCCGGCAGCTTTTTTAATACCCCTGTCAATGGTGTCATTGGGCATGTTATTGGCTTTCGCTTTTGCTATTACATCACGGAGCCTACTGTTGTTCGCAGGGTCTGATCCGCCTTCTTTTACCGCTACTGCAATTTCTCTTCCAATTACAGTAAATACTTTACCTTTTGCGGCATCGTTTCTTTCTTTTTTGTGCTTAATATTTGCGAACTTTGAATGTCCTGACATCGCTACAACACTCCTTTTCTTTCTCTATTTCGTCCTCTTTATATCGGAAAATAACATCTTTTCTATTCTATCACTATTTATTTCATCTTGCAAGAAAAAACAATACACAGCTGCCATATCCTTTCTGGCTGATGCAGAAAAGTTGTGGCAGCTGTGTGCTTATGATTCTTTTTCAGAGTCTTTTAATTCGGATTCCGTTTTTCTGACTATTTTTTCTTCCTCAGAAAGCACCTCTGGCTCTTCCTTCCAGACACGAACCGTCTGAATCATCTTGTTCTCCACCTGAAGGATCTTAAACTTATAGCCCATAATGGATACTTCTGATTCTTCCCCTTCCTGGGGAATCCGGTCCAGTCTGGAAATAAGCAGACCATTTATTGTATCATAGGAGTCATAATCCTCCTCATCAAATTCAATGTCTAATGCCCGTTCCACGTCTTCCAGGGTGGTCATACCATTCATAACGTAAGTACCGTCATCCGATGGTACGATAAATTCCTCATCCATGTCATACTCGTCAAGAATGTTGCCTACAATCTCTTCCAGAATATCTTCCATGGTAACAATACCGGAAGTCTGACCATATTCATCAACCACAATTACCATGTGGATCTTTCTGGACTGCATCTCTTTAAACAGGGTATCAAGATTCCTGGTTTCGGGAATGAAATGAGCCTCTCTTAAAAGTCCTTCAATCTCCCAGAGCTGCCGGCTGCCATTCTCCTCTATCTCAGCGGCAATCAGTGCATCCTTCATGTGAAGAATACCAATGATGTCATCCACATCTTTTTTATAGACCGGATATCGGGAATTATATCCCTCTGTCAGGATAAATGTCACCGCTTCTTTTAACATCATCTCTCCGTCTAAGGAAACCAGATTCTTTCTGTGAGTCATGATATCCGCAGCTTCCTTGTCATTGAGCTCAAAGATATTGGTGATCATCTCCGCTTCCCTGGCTTCTAACACACCCTGTTCATGCCCCTCATTTACCATAGACATAATATCTTCTTCGGTTACGTTCTCATTGTCCGATGCCATATCAATGCCCATAACCTTAAGAACTATGAAAGCAATCAGGTTTGCAACCCAGGCAAAGGGAATCAGGGGAATCATAATAAAAGTTACTGCGGGAAGCATACGGTATCCCCACTTTTCCGGATTCTCAGCCGCACAGCGCTTTGGAATAATAATACCGAAGCTGATCAGCAGAATAATTAAGCAGGCACCTACAAGGAA
>SVDT01000252.1 GCA_015057775.1 Paenibacillaceae bacterium
TTACTTTTGATGACCAGCCGGACCATTCTTCACTTTCAAATGTATCTGTGTTCATTGCTGCAAAAGCTGCAAGGTGTCCGCCTGCAGATCGTCCCAGTATGCCGATCCGATCAGGATCAATTTCATATTTTGAAGCATTTGCACGAAGAAAACGGATAGCAGTTTTTACATCGATTATCTGCGCTGGGAAATGTGCCTCATCACTGCTTCTGTAATACATGGATGCCACTACGTAGCCGGCATCGGCAAATTGACTCATCTCACCAAGCATCAGGTTTTTATCCACCCCTCTCCAGCCCCCTCCGGGTATCCACAGAAGGGCTGGTTTTGGATCATGGTTTTCTTTTGGGTCATCTTCACCGACTGCAAGTTTCATCTCACTGTTGCCGTTTTGAAGCAGGATGGACATCTTAAGTTCCATTGAATTTCCCTGTAAGTCTTTCTGGTGTGAATAAACGATGTTATCAATCAAAGTTAATGATTTTCGTTGATTTCCAGGGTTAATATATTTTTTCATTTGATATAATTCCTTTCTAGACAAAGATTGGGAAAAACAGATTGACGCCTAAAATTAATGCTGCCATTAAAATAAGTACAAGGGGAAGAGTGAACTTCATCAGCTTAAATGCATTGAAGTTTCCTATTCCGAAAGCCATCATGGCAGCAGAACAGCCGGTGGGCATAGCAACTGCAAACCAGCAGGATACAGCCGTAACCAGTACAATTGCCTTTACATTCATTCCTCCTGCTAACGCTGTAGCCGCCGCAATGGGGCACATGAGAGCCATTGTTCCAAGATTGGAAAGAAAGTTTGTCATAATGGTTGTGACTATACAGAAAACAATTGTAACGTATATACCGCTGGGATTTTCCCCAAGAAGGCTGAGGACAGTCTGTCCAATCAGTTCTCCCACGCCGGTTTTTCCAAGTATAGAAGAAATGACTGACATACCTGCGATCATCCATATCATGTCACCGGTAAGAGTTGTAACAGTTTCTTTTACAGAAAGAACTCCGGTGACAATTAAGATCAGCACACCAACTGCCGGTAAAATATTACTGATATTGCTGCCCAACTGGTTGCCAAACATAAATCCCATAATAACGCCAGCAAATACCAGGAAGATAATTGCTTCGTGTTTCTTAGAAATAGCATCTGTTTCTTTTACTTCCCTGACCTGAGAACTGTCAATTTTACTGTTGGGAATTATTTTATACATAAAAAGACAATAAATAGTACCTGCTATAGCGGGGAAAAATCCAGCTTTCAGATAATCCGTGATGCCAAGTAAGTCTTTTGCTTCCACCATGCCCTGATAAAAAGAGTTAATGGTTCCAGGCATGGTTGCACCCATACCAATGGGAATTTTTGCGGTCCAGATTGTATTTACACAAGCGACAATAAAAAGCATGCGGGCCGGAGAGATGTCGCTATCGTCGTCAAGGGTCTGAACAAACAGAAGCATCATGGAAAGGCAGGCCATCTGTCCCATTAACTGGGATAAGCCAATGGTAATAAGAAGTATTGCAAGTACCAGGACAATACCGCTTTTGCCCTGCAGACGGTTCATTGCCTGACGAAGTCTGTGAATCAGGCTGGTCTTTCCAAGGGCGCTGGCAACTACCAGCATATTTGCCACCATAATGGTTGTGCTGTTGGAAAAACCGGAAAATGCAGTGGGGATATCGCTGACCCCTGTCAGTACAAGAGCCACGCAGCAGATCATTCCTGTTACGCCATAGGGAATTGCATGAGACAGCAGCATAACAACCATAAATACCAGAATTAACAATACAACTATCATTTCATACGTCATTACTAAAATCCTCCAATACTTTTGTGCAAAAGTATAATGTACCGTATCCTTCATGAAAATGGGCGCCTGGATTGTGCATATTATCTTTTGTAAGTTGGCTACAGATCGGATTATATAGTAATATTTAATAAGGTTCAATTCAGTAATATCTATAAAAGTTATAAGTAAAAGCTATAGAAGTTTTAAGGAGCTGATCAGGATGAATACAAAAAGCCTGCTTTATATAACGACGTTAGCAAAAGAGAAAAGCATTTCAGCAGCAGGTAGAAAACTGGGGATCTCCCAGCCTACGTTAAGTGTTTATTTATCAAGACTGGAGAGAAGCCTTGGAACAGATCTGTTTATCAGGGATAAAAAGTGGCTGATTCCCACACCCGCAGGAAAGATCTATATAGATACTGCAAACCAGATTCTTGAGGCAAAGGATCAGACGTACCTGGCAATTCGTACTCTGTCTCATGAATTAAATCAAACAATTGTCATAGGCGCCACACCCCTTCGGGGAGCTGTTCTGGTAGCACAGATATTTACTCAGTTCAACAAACGATTTCCTAATGTGAAAATAGAAATAAAAGAATGTTATATGAAAGATTTGAGAAAGCATGTGATAGCGGGAGATGTGGATATTGCATTAGGTTCTTGTTATGATAGCGAAGAAGAAGATGTGGATTTTGTTATGATGTATAAAGAGGAAGTCATTTTAAGCGCACCGTCTTTTCATAAATTGGCCAGTCTGGCAGGCAAATGTGGCAACAGGCTGACTCAAATCGAAATCGGCCAGTTTTCCGATTCGCCTTTTGTCCTTATGTGCCAGGGAACCTCTATCCGGGCAATATCTGACAGCATCTTTCTTACTGCTAAAATGAAACCTACAGTTGTTTTTGAAACCAATAATAACCTGGTACTAAGCAATATGATACGCCAGGGAGCAGGAGTGGGGCTGATTCCCCGGTCATCCATGGCACCGTCAGATCATAAGATTATTTATTTTTCGCTTTCACCCAGATATTATCTGGGCCTTGGAGCGATTGTTAAAAAGGGGAAGGCTTTGTCAGAAGCGGAACGGTATTTTATTTATCTGGTTATGAAACAGGATATGAATAATCCAACCTATACTCCTGCTTATAGTGGGTATATAAGAGAGATTTGCCATGAATTTGAGAATGGGAGGGAGAACCCGTGAATACTCAGCAGTTAGAATATGTGATTGCAATTGCAGAGGAGAAGAATTTATCAAAAGCAGCAGAAAAGCTGTTTGTTACCCAGCCGGCAATCAGCCAGCAGTTAAAAAAACTGGAAGAAGAGCTTCAGACAAAGCTGTTTTATAAAGATAAGAATGATTATCTCCTAACAGATGCAGGGAGAATCTATGTAAATGGAGCACAATATATCCTCAGTCTCTATAGCAGCGCATTAAAAGAAATTGAAAATTTAAATTGTTCGGGAAAAAAGAAATTTACAGTCATTTACCGCAATGATCTGCTTCCTGCAGTTTCAAAGGAGGTGCTTCCTTCACTGGCTGAATTACATGAGAAAATTTTTATAGATACCATAGATGCAGACGGGTATATTGCTAAGGATTATGTGATTAACGGTATGGCAGATTTAGCAGTCATGGTGACCAGGGAGCTTTCTCATAGTATGCTGGAATACATACCCCTGCGGAGAGAAAATCTGGTACTGGCAGTGCCGGACAATCACCATTGCCTGAACCAGATTTATAAAAATGGATTAGACTTTTCCTTTTTTTCCGACGATTCATTTATTTTAAACCCGGCTAAAAGCACCTTCCGCACTTGCGAAAATGAAATATTTTCCAGCTGGCAGTTTACTCCGTCCATCCTTTGCGAATCCAATGATCTGACAGTAACCAGACATATGGTGGGCTGCCGGAAGGGGATTGCCTTTTTACCGGAGTCCATGAGAAAAGGAGAAGGCAATTACGTCTGCCTGCCCTTAACTCATCCGGCAGCTTTTTATCTGGTAATTGCTTACCGTAAAAGCAGTATTCTATCAAAGCCTGTGAAAGATCTTATCAAACTGCTTTTAAAAGCTTATGATCATACATAGAGGCAGAAGTTAAATTTCCAGTGTTCCTTTTACATAATTAATTGCAAGAGACATGAAATATTTTTCCGGTTTTGTTAAATAACTGCCTTTTAAATATGCAATGGTACGCATCCAGGTATACCTTGGAGGAACTGTAAAGTAGGCGATGGGGGCATTCGCGTCCACATAAGACTGGGGGAAGAATGCGGGGCAGATCTGCTGCTTTACCATGTTATAAACCGTCTGGGTAGAGGCGGATTCAAACAGGATATTGGGAATGAAGCCTGCCCGTTCAAACAACTCATCTACCAGATCTCTCATTCTGGAGTCGCGGGCAATCAATGCAAAGCTGTCATCTTTTAAAAGAGTTAAGTCAATAGACGGCAAAGTATCATAACTTCGTTCTCCTGCAAGACAGGCAAGAGGATGGCTGATGGGCAGTCCAAGCACAATAAATTCTTCCTCCATCTCGTTATATTCAATGGCAGGATTTTTGTGGTTTCCAAAATATGCCAGGCATGCAAGTGTTACCTCTTTTTGCAGAAGGAGCTGTTCCATCTTTTTTACCCGTGCTTCTGCGATCCGGAAGGTGATTTCCGGATAGGCAGCATGAAAGATGGGATAGACATTGGAAAACATAAGAGATCCCTGTTCCGGTGAATAGGCCAGGGAGATCTCCCCCCGCCGCTCGCCTGAGATATCATGGATGATTTTATAAGTCTCCTGCTTTAAATCTACCATCTGTCGGGCTGTGTTTAAATAGATTCGTCCTGCAACAGTTGGGACCATGGAGTGGCTTTTCCGCTCAAACAGCTGGGTGCCAAGCTCCTTTTCAAGACGGAGTAGCTGCTGATTTAAGGCTGACTGGGTGAGGAATAATTTTTGTGCTGCTTTTGATATACTTTTTTCCTGTTCAATGGCAATGATGTTATCAATCTGGCGTAAGTCCATGATACCCTCCTGAATCTATTAGAAAAAATTAGTAAAGGTTACAAAACAATAAATTGAAATAATTTTATGATGCAATTATAATAAAAGTGATAGGATTTATCAATATAAAAATATGCAACATTGAAATTTTGTGAAATGAGGACACATATGAAGCAGATAGCGATTCTTCTACCAAGGCAGACCATTTTAAAATATGCTCAGAACGTGCTGGAAAAAGAAAAAACTGAAGTTCAGCTTTTAAAGGTAGTGGATAATTCAAATGCAGTCGTGGAAGCGAAAGAGGCTGTTCAGGCAGGCGCCCGGGTTATCATAGCCAGAGGACTGCAAGCTACGTTGATTAAAGAAAGTTTAAACATTCCGGTTGTGGAAATGCCCATAACGGTACGTGAAATTGGTTTTATGATTTTAAAAGCAAAAAATATGCTGAAAAAGGATCACCCTTCCATCGGGATTGTGGCATTTGAAAACATGTTTGAAAGTCTGGATGAACTGGACGAGCTGTTTGGTTTTGAACTGCATTTTTATAAACTGAATGAACTGGAAGATACGAGAAACTTAGTCAGTCAGGCTATTATTGACGGTGTGGACTTAATTATCGGCGGAGTAAAAACCAATCAGATAGCATTTGAAATTGGTTTTCCCAGTTTGTTTATGGAAACGGGAGAAGAGTCCATTAAGAAAGCACTTCAACTGGCTGTTCACATGCTTGAACTGGCAGAGCAGGAAAAACACAATAAGGCGCAGATCGATACCCTTCTTGACACATCCTTTAGCGGGATCATTAAAATAAATGCTTATCAGGAAATTGTGGCAGTAAACCGGGTCATTGAGCAGTTGTTGGGGAGACCAACCAGTGAGGTGATCGGTTTTCCCATTGACAAGGTATTTGATGGAATCGATACAGAAAGTATCAATGGGATCTTAAGCGGAAGAGAAGAACTTTATTCTACCTCTTTTTTCATAAAAAGCCAGCTGCTGATGGTAATCGGGGCCCCCATTCAGTACGACGGACATTACAGCGGAGCCATATTGACCTGCCATAAGGTTCGTATGGCAGTGCGGGAGGAAGGGTCAGAATCAGGGGCTAAGCTGGCAGGCAGTCATCTTGCAGTTCA
>SVDT01000253.1 GCA_015057775.1 Paenibacillaceae bacterium
CCAATTAAAAACCCTGTATCAACAGTATAATCTTCTTTTTCATAATTATTCCTGCCATTTAAGTGTGCTGCATACAGCTTAATTCCCTTCTTCTTTAACTGAAGAATGGAATCAGTCAAATTATCTGTATAGGCAAACGGAACTCTGAATACAGAACCCATGGTGGATCTTATCACTTTCGGATTATAGATATCAGCAGTGGTGCTGTTCATAAGCACTCCGGTGATTCCTGCTCCTTCTCCTGCCCTTATAATCGTCCCTAAATTTCCCGGATCCTGTATGTTTTCCAGAATCATTAAAAAAGCAGGTCCGGGGACACGGGTAAGATCCTCCAGGGTATAAGCATGCTGTTTTACAAGGGCTAAAATCCCCTGGGGCGTCTTTGTATCTGACATCACCTGGAATACCTCATCGGTAAGAACTTCATACTTCATTCCGTCTATCAGGTGTTTTCTCTCTTCTTCCTTTAGAAAGCTTTCCGAGACAAAGATGCTGTCAATCTGTTCACGGGGGATTTCCTTAAATATGCGAAGCCCCTCTGCCACAAATAATCCGCTTTCATTTCTGGCTTTGGCCTTCTTTATCAGGTTCATCACCTGTTTCACTTTCCCATTGGCACTGCTTGTTATCATATGGTACCTCTCTTTATAAATTATCCAGTTCTAAAAGCCACAGGCTGCTGACTGCATCACTTGGCATACGCAGATCCCCTCTTGGAGAAACAGCTACAGAACCCACCTTGGGGCCATCAGGCATACAGGAGCGCTTAAACTGCTGGCTGAAAAATCGTTTGTAAAATACCTTCAGCCATTTTAAAATAACTTCCGGTTCGTATTGCTTGGCAAAGGCAGCAAGAGCCATTCGGTAAACTTTGGAAGGCCGGGTACCGAATCTTAAAATCTGATAGAGGAAAAAGTCATGAAGCTCGTATGGTCCTACAAGGTCTTCTGTCTTCTGGGCGATTTCTCCATCCTTTGGAGGCAGCAGCTCCGGACTTACAGGAGTATCAAGAACATCCATAAGCACTTCCTTTAACGCTTCCTCCTCACAGGTATCGGCATAGTAACGAACCAGATGGCGTACCAGCGTTTTTGGAACTGATGCATTGACTCCATACATGGACATATGGTCTCCATTGTAAGTGGCCCAGCCAAGTGCAAGTTCAGACATGTCTCCGGTACCGATGACAAGACCTCCAAAGCGGTTGGCCAGATCCATAAGAATCTGGGTTCGCTCCCTGGCCTGGGAGTTTTCATAGGTAACATCGTGCTGGTCCGGATTATGTCCGATATCACGGAAATGAATGGATACCGCTTCTCTGATATTGACCTCTGTTAATTCTGCCTCCAGCTTTTCTGTCAGTATGCAGGCATTCTGATAGGTCCGGTCTGTGGTTCCAAAGCAGGGCATGGTGATTGCATGAATACGATTTCTGGGGATTTCAAGCATGTCAAAAGCCCGGGCAGTCACTAAAAGGGCAAGTGTGGAATCAAGACCTCCAGATATACCAATTACCACATCCTGGCAGCCCGTATGTGCCAGTCTCTTTTTTAAGCCCATGGCCTGTATAGACAGAATCTCTTCACATCTGCGGTTTCGTTCTGCTTCTCCATCGGGTACGAACGGCCTTGGATCAATCCTTCTTTTTAAATCCAGCTCCACCTGTTCCATGGCAAACGGAATTACCAGATAATTCTCCCTGTCAGCTGCCGGAAACGTGGTCATTCGTCTCCTCTCATGAATGAGCCGTTCCAGATCCATATCTGCATAAATGGTTTCATTGCCGAACCGTTTTGATTCTGCAAGCAAAAGCCCGTTCTCGGCAATTAAATTCTGTCCCCCGAATACCAGATCCTGTGTGGATTCTCCTTCACCAGCATTGGCATAGATATAACCGCAGACAAGACTGGCAGAATGTCCGGTAATCAGACTTCTCCGATAAAGATCTTTTCCAGTGGTTTCATCACTTGCAGAGCAGTTTACAATGACAGTGGCTCCTGCAACTGCATGGCGTATGGAGGGAGGATTCGGCACCCATGCATCTTCGCAGATTTCTGTTCCGATTACCAGGCCGGGGATATCTTTACAGGCAAAAAGCAGATCTGTTCCCATGGGGATTTCATATCCCTCCCATGAGACCATAACCGGCTTTTTGTTTCCTGGCTCAAAATACCGCAGTTCATAAAACTCAGAATAATTAGGGAGATTAGTCTTTGGTATGAGTCCAAGTATTCTGCCGTTTTGTACTGCAGCAGCCGTATTATATAGCTTTCCGTCTCTCTCCCATGGCAGTCCGATAAAAGCAAGTAAGTCGCTGCCCTGGGTCTCTTTCACAATCACCTTTAACTCTTCTTTCGCTTTGGTAAGCAGAGCATCCTGTCCAAAGAGATCTGCGCAGGTATAGGCAGTAAGACATAGTTCAGGAAATACCATGATTTTTGTATTTCTCTCAATTCCCTCCCGGATAAGTCTTACAATATTTTCTCTGTTAAACTGGGGGTCTGCAACTTTTACGTCTGGAGTGGCTGCTGCAACCCTGATATATCCATGTTTCATTGACTTTTTTCTCCTATCTGTTCTTCTTTCCCTTTTGGTATCCATTTTGCCTTCCATGAATAGATACAGTCCATTCCCATGGTAGTAAGCCATGTTATAGGATAACACCACATCACCGCTTCAAAACTGGGGAAAAATGGTACCAGTAAATTAATATAAATCATTCGGAGGATACACATGTTTCCAACTCCGATGAGCATGGTCACCATAGTTCTTCCGCTTCCCCGAATACTTCCCATTAAGATCTGATGAATTGCCATGGTCCAGTAAAATGGAAGCAGAATCAGCATGGAGGAATAACCATATGCGATTACGTCCTGATCCGGTGAAAATACTCTTAAAATACGTTCCGCATTCAGATAAAGAATAATGGAAATAAGAATGGTATAAATCATACTGATTACAAGACCCTGAAATACACCCTGCTTCACACGCCTGGACTTTCTGGCACCGATGTTCTGTCCGGTAAATGTGGTCGCTGCCATGCAGAAACTTTGTAGTGGCAGCATGGCAAATCCATCAATCTTACTATAAGAGCCAAAACCTGCCATGGCAGCAGCGCCAAAACTGTTGATATTAGCCTGAACGATTACGTTGGATAGGGATATAATTGACTGCTGTATTCCGCTTGGAATTCCTATTTTTAATATCCTCGCCATCATGCGCCGGTCTATTTTTATTTTACTCAGTTCCAACCGGTAACTGTCATCGGTCCGAACCAGTGCTCTGACTGTAAGAAAAGCGGATACTCCCTGTGCAGCCACAGTCGCATAACCAACGCCTGCAGTTCCCATATGAAAAACCACCACAAACAAAAGATCGAGAACAATATTAATGACAGAGGAAATGCATAGAAAAATCAAAGGCCTCTTTGAGTCTCCCACAGCCCTCAGTACACCTGACCCCATATTATATACCAGATTAAACAAAGACCCACAGAAAAAGATCCGCAGATATGCAACGGAACCTGGCATAACCGATTCCGGAGTTCCCATTAAAACAAGGATAAGCGGGGATAAAAATAATCCAAGTGCAATCAGTAAAAAGCCCCCTATCATGCTTAATGCCATGGTGGTATGTACGGCCCAATGCAGTTTTTGCTTTTCATCTGCACCGTAATACTGGGATATTATAACTCCTGCTCCTGTTCCGATACCCATAAACATACCGATAATTAAATTAATCAGTGAATTGCTGGATCCTACAGCTGCCAGCGCATCACTGCCGATAAAGTTGCCCACTACGACTGAGTCCACCGTATTATAGAGCTGCTGAAACAGATTTCCAACCAGGAGCGGCAGGGAAAAGGCAAGAAGCTGTTTCCAGATTACACCTTCTGTCATGATCACCTGATTCGCATGCATTTTTTTACTCACAAATAATCCTCCTACTTTTTTCCAATCTCCCAATGAGTATTAGTATACATCCTTTTTCGACAATTTGGAAGCCGGATAATTTAAGGTTTACTTTTTAATCCCAATCGTGTAAAATATTTTAATATCCTACTAAACAGATAAGAATAATCAGGGGGGATTTACAGTGATGAAATTTTCTACCAAGGGACGTTATGCGCTCCGCATGATGATTGAGTTTGCACTTCGTCCCGGTGAATGCACGAAGATCAACCATGTCGCAGAGCGGCAGGACATATCTGACAAGTACTTAGAGCAGATTGTCACCATTTTAAGCCGAGCCGGATATGTGAAAAGCCGCCGGGGCGCCCAGGGAGGCTATTATCTTGCAAAAGACCCTTCCGAATACACCGTGGGCATGATCCTCAGGCTTGCGGAAGGCAGTCTGGTACCGGTATCCTGTATGGAAGAAGAAATTAATTCCTGCAGCAAAGCTGATACATGCGCCAGCATGATGGTCTGGAAGAAACTGGACAAGGCAATCTCTGATGTGGTGGACAGTATCACACTTGCCGACCTTGTCACAGAACAGAAGCGGCTGGAAGGAATAGAAGACTGACTAGTCCGTGATCAACAACAAAATCCGTTGGATTACAGAAGCATCTTAGCTCTGCAATTCAACGGATTTTAATTTATCTGTCAGATCCGGTCTGCAATTTCTTCAAACAAACGGGCCTTTTCACGAAAATAATCTCTTGCAAATTCATCGGCTTCCTGTAAGGCTTCTTTCAGTGTTCCTGACTTAAGTTCTACGGACACCGCTTCTATTCCAGCCTCTATTACCAGTATATAAACACCGTCTCCATGCGTCTGCATCTGCAGGCTGATATAGTGATGTTCTGCTTCAATACTCTTTCTGGCTGCTGCTCCCCCATCGCCATACAGGACCCACGTATTCTCATATTCCATCTGCGATACCCCTTTCTGTCTGAAACGCCAAAAGATTCTGTATTATTATAACACAGAATCTTTTGACTGACTACTATTTATCAACAAGG
Source organism: Paenibacillaceae bacterium (assembly GCA_015057775.1). Taxonomy (GTDB): domain Bacteria; phylum Bacillota; class Clostridia; order Lachnospirales; family Lachnospiraceae; genus Lacrimispora. The sequence goes on from SVDT01000253.1 coordinate 4,967, forward strand.
GATGCTCTCTGCAAATTTACGAATATCAGAAGCATTGGTGATTTTCTGGATCAGACCATCCTTAACTACCACAAGTGTGGGTGCCTGCATAATTCCAAGCTTATGAGCCAGTTCAGCATTCTCCTCTGCGTCCACTGTTTCATAATCCACATTCTGAAGGAACTGTTTTGCCAGCTTGCAGTTGGGACAGGTTTTCGTAGTAAATAAATATGCGCCTGCCGGCATCTCCGGTTTCTTATCTATTCCTTTTTCAGACTTCTGCTCCTGAGTGGCATTTTTAAGAACGGAACCGGTAATGTTATAGGTAGTACGGTTTTTATACTCCTGGGTCTTTCCCTCATTCCAGTTTTGTACCGGGCGGTAATAGCCGGTGATACGGCTGTAAACTTCTGCTTTTCTGCCGCAGACCGGGCAGACATGATGCTCTCCTGCCAGATATCCATGATCTGCACAGATAGAATAGGTAGGAGACAGGGTGTAATATGGCAGCTTATAATGATCTGCAATGGTTTTAACCAGCTTTGCAGCCGCTGCCCAGTCAGGCAGCTTTTCACCCAGAAATGCATGAAATACAGTTCCTGAAGTATAAAGCGTCTGAAGCTCATCCTGAATATCCAGCGCATCAAAAATATCGGCTGTGTAATCTACAGGCAGATGGGAGCTGTTGGTGTAATAAGGGGTATCTCCCTCATGACCAGCAGTCTTAATGTCCGGATAGTACTTCCTGTCGTGCTTGGCAAGACGATAGGTGGTAGATTCCGCCGGAGTCGCCTCCAGATTATAAAGGTCTCCATACAGCTCCTGATAATCAGACAGTCGTTCCCGCATATAATTTAAAACAGTTTTTGTAAACTGCTGTGTCTTTGTATCGGTTAAATCATTTCCCAGCCATTTTGCATTCAAACCAACCTCATTCATACCTATCAGCCCGATGGTAGAAA
>SVDT01000254.1 GCA_015057775.1 Paenibacillaceae bacterium
AATCAGAGAAGACCTATAAGGTTGTAGGGATCTGCCAACGGCCGGGATTTGAAGAGCATTCCGCTCCGGGATACACCCTGATAACGAAAGCAGACGGCAAAGAGAACACAGACAGATTCAGCCTGTTTGTTACACTGAAAAACCCGCGCCAGGTGAAAGCTTATGTAAGCGACAAAGCCGGAAAACAAGATTACTTATTAAATGATTATATTCTGCGTTTCATGGGCATATCGGAAAACCGGCTGATCAACACACTTCTATATACAGTTGGGGGTATTCTGATTGCTATTATAATGACTGGATCGGTTCTTCTTATCTATAACTCCTTTCAAATCTCCCTGAATGAACGTACACACCAGTTTGGGATTTTTGCGTCGGTGGGGGCAACTGAAAAACAACTTCGAAATTCAGTTCTCTTTGAAGGTCTTTGCATCGGTGCCGTCGGTATTCCCATTGGCATTCTTGCAGGAATTGGCAGTATTGGTTTGATCCTTCCCATTGTCGCAGGGAAATTTAAAAATATCCTTTACAGCACTGTACCTCTAACCTTGTGGGTATCCGCTGCTTCAATCGCTGCCTCCGCTGCTGTCAGTCTGATAACCATCCTGATTTCAGCCTATATTCCAGCGAGAAAAGCGGCAGGATCTTCCGTAATGGAGAATATTCTTCAGACGAATGAGGTGAAAATCCATTCAAAAGATGTGAAAATATCAAAACTATCCAGTCGCATTTACGGACTGGAAGGTACTCTGGCTCTCAAAAATTTCAAAAGGAACAAAAAACGCTATCGCAGCATTGTGCTTTCTCTTGTTCTAAGCGTCGTACTATTCGTATCAGGCAATGCCTTTGGATCAACTCTGAAACGTCTTCTGCAGCAGTTTATGGTGGATGTTGACTATGACATTCTGTTTGACGTTCAGGAAATGAATGACAGCGAAATGCTTCCCCTTTACAACAGACTAAAGACTGCTGACGGTGTTTATGAAAGCACCTATCAGGTCATCTGCCCTTATTCCTGCACTGTCAGAGCTGGTGATCTTTCGGATCAGTACCGTCAATATAAAGGTTATACCAATCCAGATGAAATGGTTCATATTCCATTGGATCTTCAGTTCATCGCAGACAGTGACTATCTGGATTTTATTCACCAGTCAGGTTTATCCGAAGAAGAATATACCGGACCAAACGGGAAAATGATCGCCATTGCAAAACAGCGGAATGTCAGAACAAACCAACCAGATGAGGTGTTTGATCTTTTTACAAGCCGTTCCATGATCCTTCCGATTACCCCCGGCACAGAAGGTAACCAGAAAACAGAACAGAATCTGGATATAGACACTACGTTTGTTGATACCTACCCCATTGACCCGCCACCAAAACAATCATCTCAGTCTCAAAAAGATTTCTGTGTTTTTATGGTGATAGCGCCTTATTCACTTAAAGAGAAATTTATAATCCCGGATAGTCCATTAGCCATAGGCATGAACTTTCAATCGAAGACTCCCTCACAGTCAGTGGCGGAAATGGAAACAATTATACAGAGTGAGGGAATTACGTCTCAATACCATTTATACAATGCATATGAAATACTTGAGCAATTTCACAGCCTTACATTTGTCACGGACGTATTTACGTATGTTTTTGTCATTATGATTTCACTGATAGCCATAGCCAATGTGTTCAACACTATCTCCACAAATATCAGGCTGCGCAGACGGGAACTGGCCATGCTGCGCTCAATTGGAATGTCAGAGCGGTCTTTTAATAAAATGATGGTATTTGAATGCATCTTTTATGGCATGCGGGCCCTTTTACTGGGACTTCCAATGGCTGGAATCCTATCCTGGCTGATTTATAAAGGATTTGTAATCGCAGAACGGACGGAGAATTTTAAGTTTGTATTTCCTTTCAGCAGTATGGTAATCAGCGCATTTAGCGTACTCTTTATCGTATTCCTTACTATGTTATATGCCATAGGGAAGATAAAAAAAGAGAATATTATTGATGCACTTCGAAATGATATGACTTAATAGATTATATAAGGATACCCTCTGTTGACCATTTGAAGAATATATTGATTGTGAATACGTTAGATGGTATTCTATACATGAAGTTTAATAATCATAGTCATAGGAGGGTAAAGGTATGGAATGTAGTATTCGCAAGTGGAAAACAGAGGACTCGACAGCCCTTGCAGAAGTTTTGAATAACAAAAAAATTCTTGATAATCTAAGAGATTTGCCATATCCATACACGGAAAAAGATGCTGAAGATTTCATTCAAGCAACGCTCCAGGCTGATGAAAATAAAACCTATATCTTTGCAATCACTGTTGAAGATATTCCAATTGGAAGTATCGGGGTTTACCGCAAAGATAATATCCACAGTCAGACTGCGGAACTGGGTTATTATATTGCAGAGAGTTTTTGGGGACGAGGAGTTGGAACCAACGCGGTTAAGCAAACCTGTAAATACATTTTTGAACATACCGATATCATACGAATTTTTGCAGAGCCCTTTGCTTACAATACTGCATCCTGCCGAATTCTTGAAAAAAACGGATTTTTATGTGAAGGTGTGCTTAGAAGCAATGCTGTTAAAAACGGGCAGATTATTGATATGAAAATGTATTCTCTAATCAGACCCTGATTACAGGTTGTTTCCATTGAAGGGGTTAAATAATCAGGGAGTGTTGCAAATCTGCAACACTCCCTCTGTCTCTCTTCTATCAGATCAATCATGGATTTATAAGCTTTTTACAGCTTCTCTTTTAAATATCTCCATAAACTCCTCTCCGCTAATGGTTTCCCGTTCCAACAGATATTCAGCTATTTCATGAAGCTTGTTCAGATTGCTCTTTAGTATCTCATAAGCCTTCTGGTGCTGCTGCCGCACAATTCCAATCACCGCTTCATCAATCCGCTTTGCAGTGTCTGGGGAACAGGCAAGAGATGTGTCACCGCCAAGATACTGGTTGGTTACTGTCTCAAGTGCAACCATATCAAATTCATCGGTCATACCGTAACGGGTGACCATCGCCCTGGCTATTCTTGTGGCCTGTTCAATGTCGTTGGATGCACCGCTTGTAACTGTCTGGAAAATCAGCTCCTCTGCTGCCCTTCCTCCGGTAAATGTAGCGATTTTATTAAGCGCGGCTTCCTTTGTCAGCAGATGGCGTTCTTCTTCATCAACCTGCATGGTATATCCAAGAGCTCCAGATGTTCTGGGAATAATAGTAATCTTATGCACAGGTGCAGAGTGGGTCTGGGACGCGGCAACCAGGGCATGCCCTACTTCGTGGTAAGCTATGATCTTCTTTTCTTCCACATTGACGGAGGCATCCTTTTTCTGATATCCGGCAATAACCACTTCCACACTTTCTTCTAAATCGATCTGAGTCACTGTTTTTCTTCCCATACGCACGGCTCTTAATGCAGCCTCATTAATCATATTGGCCAGTTCCGCTCCGCTTGCCCCTGAAGTTGCAAGTGCAATTGCGTGAAAATCCACGTCATCAGACAGCTTTACATTTTTTCCATGTACCTTTAAAATGGCTTCCCTGCCATTTAAATCCGGCAATTCAACCGGGATCCGGCGGTCAAAACGGCCGGGACGTAACAGTGCTTTGTCTAAGGAATCCGGACGGTTGGTAGCTGCCAGAATCACAACTCCTTTTTTACCGTCAAATCCATCCATCTCAGCCAGAAGCTGATTTAAGGTCTGTTCTCTCTCATCGTTGCCGGAGAATCCACCGCCGTCACGCTTCTTTCCAATGGTATCAATCTCATCAATAAATACGATACAGGGAGCCTTTTCATTGGCCTGTTTAAATAAATCCCTGACTTTCGCAGCACCCATACCTACAAACATCTCCACAAATTCAGAACCGGATATGGAGAAAAACGGAACATGGGCTTCTCCTGCTACCGCTTTGGCAAGAAGGGTCTTACCGGTTCCGGGAGGGCCCACAAGCAGGGCTCCTTTTGGAAGTGAGGCTCCGATGGAGGCATATTTACCTGGATTATGAAGAAAATCTACAATTTCCTTTAATGCGTCCTTGGCTTCTTCCTGTCCTGCTACATCAGTGAAATTCTTTCCGGTTTCAGATTCTGCATAAATCTTCGGATTGGACTTACCAAATGACATGGTATTTCCACCCATCTTCTTCTGCATCTGGCCGGATAAAAAGTTACCCAGAAATACAAAAATCAGAATGGGAACGATCCAGGTTAAGAGAATGGAAATTAAGGGCGACATCTGCTGTACAATGGTTTTTTCAAACTCAACATTATGGGAAATCAGCCGTTCTGTCAAAGTCTCATCCGGCCAGATACCTGTCTTGTAAACAGCGTAGACCGGTTTTCCTTCCCAGTCCTTCTTTCCTGTATCAGATTTAAACTGAATCTCCGTTTCCGTTTTGGCAACTGCCTGAATCTTGCCCTGATCCACCATCTCTAAAAAGGTACTGTAGGGGACCTCCGTCACAGCTTTCGACTGAAGCCACGGTACAGCCAGGGCATTAAATATAATCATCAGGACCAATACAATCATGTAATAATAAATAAATGGTTTTTTATGGTTCTTTCCAGAACCTCCATCATCTTTTAATCCCATCTTGCTCCTCCTTTTTCCTTTGAATCCGGTTTAACACCGATTCTGTAAACATACCTGCCTGGTCTAAATCTTCTTTATTGGGATGGAGCATGGCATCTTCATATGCTAAAATCATCTCCCTGATCTGGGGAGTATTAAGCTGAGCCTGCATCTGTCTGCATTTCTCCAGTACTTTTGGTCCCATCTTACCTCCGCATAAATAGCAGCCAAGGTATTCATTATCTTCCGGCAGAAAAACAGAAACCTGATTTTCCACCTGCTTTAAATATTCTTTATTTTCAAATATTCCGCAGGTACCAAACAAAGCGATCTGTTTGCCATGGAGGTCGGAGAGGAAATCAATTACTTCTGTTGTACAAATTCCCCTGTTGTTCCAGAATCCTACAAAATACGTATCTGCTTCTTCTCCATGGTATTCCTCCAGATTAACAATATCCTTCGATTTACCCGGAAGCGCTTCGAATATCTTCATGGCTACCTTCTGAGTATTTCCGGTTTTACTTGTATACACAACTAAATAGTCCATATATTTCGCCTCCTCTACCAATAAAATATACCAAATCAAAACATTTATCAATAGATTCAAGTAAATGTTAATACAATTTATGGTTCTTTTAGAATTTATACTTCTTCTTTTATAACAATAAAAAAAGAGGATGGTACAGATAAATTTCTGCAACATCCTCAATGGATTTCTGATTATAAATTTGCCGCCGCTTCTTTCATAATTCTCTTCGTCTGTTCAATATCTTCCTGGGAATGAGCTGCTGACAAAAACAGAATCTCAAACTGGGAAGGAGCTGTGTAGATGCCATGCTCAAGGAGATAGTGAAAATACTTTGCATACTTCCGGGTATCGGATTTTAAAGCAGACTCAAAATCCACCACCGGATGCTCAGCAAAAAATACGCTGAATAAGGACCCTGCCTGGTTCACCTGTGCGTCTGGAAGAACCTCTTTTAAAGTCTGCACCAGGGCATCCGCTTTTTTCTCCAGGGAGGTATAAATATCCGTCCTGTCCATCAGAGCTTTTATTGTTGCAATTCCTGCCGCAGTTGCAATGGGGTTCCCGGATAATGTTCCGGCCTGATAAACTTTCCCAAGAGGCGATACAACTTCCATGATTTCTCTGCGTCCGCCGTAGACACCCATGGGCATGCCGCCTCCTGCAATCTTACCAAGAGTGGTCAGATCCGGTTTTACCTGATAATATTCCTGAGCTCCCCCAAGAGCCATACGAAAACCTGTGATTACCTCATCAAAGATTAAAAGGGCTCCGTACCTG
>SVDT01000255.1 GCA_015057775.1 Paenibacillaceae bacterium
GCCGCAGTTGATAAAGTTATGGTTGAAACGGCTATGGGACCGGTAGAAATACCAGCCAATCCAAAACGAATCGCCTCCGCCCTAATTGGTATAACCGGCTATCTGGCTGCGCTGGATACGATTCCAGTGGGCACTGCAACTCAGAGCGGATTCCCGGATTATCTTAAAAATAATCTGGCTGGTGCGGTTGATCTTGGTGAAACAGATTCACTTAATCTGGAAGCATTGATGGAACTGGAGCCTGATTTAATCATTGGCGTAGCATCAGTTCACAAGGAGCAATATGAATTATTGTCAGCAATTGCTCCTACAGTTTTATTAGAGTCAGCGACCGACGACTGGGCGACCTTTCATACCGTAGCCCAGCTGGTGGGGAAACAGGAGACTGCTTCAGTGCTGCAGAAAGAATATGATGAGCGCAGCTCCAAGCTGCAGCAGGACATGAAGGAGAAGTATCCACAGGGAGCAAGGGTTGCTTACATGCGCGTACAGGGCAAGGAGCTGCAAATTCTCAATCCTGCTTCGGTCTATTTTAAAGATCTTTACCGTGATATGAATTGGTCATCTGCCAGTGAGGGAGTTGTTGATTTTGGAGACGGCTGGAATGCAACGATTTCCATGGAGGCCTTGCCGCAGCTTGATATGGATTACTTAATACTGGCTGTCCGCCCTGATGAAACAAGCCAGCAGGCATATGCGGAACTAAAGAAATCTGCGGTATGGCAAAGCCTGGAGGCAGTAAAGAAAGAAAACACAGCAATTGTGGACGCGAATATCTGGTTTGCAAGCTCTGATCCCATTGCCCTGAATATTCGTCTTGATAATATCGAAGATATGATGTTAAGGTAATCCATATGGTGATGAATAAAAAGAAAACGCCAACTTATGTAAAAGGCCGTGTGCCTGCTGCTGCGGTTATCATTCCCGGTATTTTTCTGCTGTTTGGAATTATGATCTTTTCAATAGGGTATGGGGTGGCAGATATTGACAGCAAGACGATCTGGAGCAGTATTGTTTCTTTTGATAAAAATAATTTATCCCATCAGATTATGCACGAGCTTCGATTCCCACGGGTTCTTGGCGGTGCAATGATCGGTGCAGGCTTTGCTGTCTGCGGTGCAATTATGCAGGCAATTACCAGAAATCCGCTTGCGGATTCAGGAATCCTTGGAATTAATGCAGGCGCCGGTATCATGATTGCTGTTTGCTTTGTCTTCATGCCCTCGCTGTCATTTACTGGCATAGCATTTATGTCCTTTCTTGGAGCCGGCATGGGAATGGCGATGGTAATTGGTATCAGTCTGATGACAAGAAAAAATTCGCTTCAGATTATTCTTATCGGCACCGCAATCACTGCGTTTCTGACTGCTCTTAGTGAAGGCCTTATTATACGCAGCGGGATTGGACAGGATCTGGCATTCTGGTATGCCGGCGGGCTTGCCGGTGCCAGATGGAACCAGGTGATCATTGTGGGCATCTGTTTTGTACTGGCAATGGCAATGTCTGTTATGCTGTCCCCCTCAATTACGGCACTGAGCATGGGCGAGGATATTGCTGCAAGTCTGGGGATCAATACAAAAACCGTGAAACTGCTTTGCTTTCTCACTGTTACGCTGCTTGCGGGGTCATCTGTTGCTATGGTGGGAAATATAGGCTTTATCGGCATAGTTATTCCTCATATTACAAGAAAGCTTGTAGGAACTGATTATAGGGCGTTGATTCCATGTTCTGCCACCCTGGGTGCCCTTCTTGTGGTGCTCGCCGACTTAGGGGCAAGGAGTATCAACCCGCCCCATGAAATACCTGCAGCGGCTATTATTGCAGCAATAGGAGTACCGTTTTTTCTATTGCTTGCACGCAAGAAGGGGTGAGGGGATACGATATGCAAGAGAAAAAATATGTTTTTTCGGCAGAGGCGAAAGCGAAGAAAAGAGCTGTTGTTGTTATATTCAGCCTGTTTCTGCTGTTCCTTGTGGTATTCTTTCTTGGGGTACAGACAGGGACGATTCATTTGCCCTTTCAGCGGGTACTTCCGGCTTTATTAAATCAGGGGACTGGAAAGGAGAGTTTCCTGGTGTTTCAATTAAGAATGCCGCGTATTATAATCTCAGTTCTGGTGGGAGCAGGACTGGCAGTATCTGGTTGTATTCTTCAGAGTGTCACCCGTAATCCCATGGCGGATCCCGGTATATTAGGAATCAATGCCGGAGCAGGGCTGGTGGTCCTGGTATACATAGCTGGTTTTGCAAAGAATTCTCCATCACCAGCCGGAATGTCTATTCTTTCCTGGGTGGGATCAATCGGTGCGGCGTTTACAATCTATCTTCTTGCCAGAAATGGGAATAAAGGACTCTCCTCCACACGGCTCCTGCTGACTGGTATTGCTTTGAATTTTGGAATTCAGGCCATTACCACCATAATTACTTTGTCACTGAATCCGCAGGAATATCAGACCTATGCCTATTGGATGGCTGGCAGTCTATGGGGAGTGACGTGGCCCTATGTAGTGACATTGCTGCCCCTTGTGACAGTATCTATTATAATTGTTTTGTCACAGGCTTCCACGCTTGATGTTCTGCCATTGGGGGATTCCATGGCTACTAGTTTAGGGGTTTCGGTCCGGAAGCGGCAGGGGATTGCAATACTCTTTTCTGTAATTCTCGCCGGATCCTGTGTGGCGGCAGGCGGTAATATAGGTTTTGTCGGATTGCTCAGTACTCATATATCACGCAGACTGGTGGGGGCTGTTCACAAACGTCTTCTGCCGGTTACGGCACTGGTGGGCGGCTTGCTGGTTCTTATAGCCGATACCATCGGAAGAAGTATGTTTCTCCCTTCCGAAATGCCAACCGGGATTGTAGTCTCTGTAATAGGGGCTCCTTACTTTCTTTATCTTCTGCTGCGAACAGCAAAGAGAGAGGGGAGTTAAAGTAATTGCATAAATACAGGAGGTTAAAAGCGTGAACGAATATAGAATTAAGACGGAGCAGCTCTGCATTTCCTATGATAAAACAGTGGTAGTCGAAAACCTCAATGTGCAGATCCCGACGGGAAAAATTACTGCGCTGGTCGGCGCCAATGGGTCAGGAAAATCAACAATCCTGCGTACCATTGCCAGACTATTATCCCCCCAAAGCGGGCAGGTGCTTTTAGATGGAAAATCAATTCAAACCCAATCCGTTAAGGAAGTGTCTAAGAAATTAGCCTTCCTGCCGCAAAACCCTATGGCTCCGGAGGGATTGACAGTATTTGATCTGGTAAGCTTCGGGCGTTTCCCCCACAAGACAGGTTTTAAAAATATAACAGATGAGGACCGGGAAATAATCACCTGGGCGATGAAAACTACGAATACCTTAGAGCTGGAAAGCCGTTTTGTCGATGAACTCTCCGGTGGGCAACGGCAGAGGGTATGGATTGCCATGGCTCTTGCCCAGCAGACGGAGATACTATTCCTGGACGAACCCACCACATTTTTGGATATGTCTCATCAGCTGGATGTACTTGAACTCCTTAAAAAATTAAACCAGGAGCAGCATAGAACAATTGTAATGGTGGTTCATGATTTAAATCAGGCGACGCGCTATGCACATAATATCATTGCAATCAGGCATGGGACACCAATGTGTGTTGGGACGCCAAAGGATATTATGAACAAACAAATGCTTAAGGATATCTTTGGCGTTGATGCTGAAATTCTTAAGGATCCCCGTGATGGCATACTGCTATGTGTGCCGTACAGGATGCCGGAAAAAACTGATTGAAGGAGGTTTTGCTTTATGACTGTAAGTGAAATAATTCGTGAACGGTGTACCATTCGTGAATTCAATGATAAAAAAGTATCTCTTGATACCATAACAGAGCTGTTGGAAACTTCTGTCTGGGCGCCATATCATGGGATACCTGAGCCGTGGAGGTTTATTGTTTTTTCAGAAAATGGAATGGAGCGGTTAATAGATATGATTCTTCAGGCACTTTCTCTGCCGGAAAGAAAAGAATATGGAGAGAAGCTTAAAACGTATCTTCGTACGGTTCCTGTCGCCATTGCAGTGGTGGGAAAACTGGACCGCAATCAGAAGATTATGGATGAGGTTTCTGCATCAGTGAGTGCATTGATTCAGAATTTTCAATTAGCAGCCTGGGAAAAGGAGATTGGTGTTGTATGGAAAACACAATCCTATATGTACGCTCCTCAAATCAGTAAAAGTCTTGAACTGAAACCTGATGAAAAATTGGCAGGAGTTCTTCTCTGTGGGTATTTTGATAAAAAGCCAACGGAACGTTTTCGTAAAAGTGCAGCATCCAGAACAACATATGTTAAAGCATGAATGGATTGACTGTTTCAGACAATTTAATAAACCATATGAGCACAGGGAATAAAAGCCTTGTGTTCTTTTTTAGTGAAAGTTAAGGGGGGGTATACAAGTGTATGAAGGTGCTAAATGCCAATGAAAACGGGCTGAACAATGGGGGAATAATATCGGTAAAGTATGGATAATCACGACTTGTCTAACTCCAGCATAAAATATAGTGTATCCTACTTAGAAAGGAGTGATTTATATGTGTTGCTGTAGATGTGCATGTTGTAGACGTAGTTTCGAGTCTGATCGTGATGAAAATCGTGAATGGTGTGAACGCCGATTCAGAGAAGCTTCACAGAATGGTTCCGATAGGGGGCGCAGGCCTGGTTGCAGGTATTCATCAGAATCTGATGATGACTTTAATAATAACTTCAACGATAACTTTAATGATAATTTCAACGATAATTTCAACGATAATATAATCGATAATTTAAACGATAATATAATCGATAATTTAAATAATAACTTTAGCAATAACTTCAGTGATAACTTTAGCAATAACATTATCGTTGTAATTGTTGACAGTTTTAACAATAACACAGTTTAGTAAAGAATTTAAGGCAGGCAACCGGCAACGGTCCTGCCTTTTAAATGAGTCGATTAAAAAATCTGATGCCCGCCTTCCAGTGCTTCATTCAGCTGTTTGTCTGTGCACCTCCTCGCGGCTAAAGCATCTCGTTCTTTCATACATTTATACAAACAAAGTACGCTGTCATAGAGCGCTTCTTTTCCGTATTTCATACAAAAACGTTTCCAAAGCTGTGTCACAACAGGTTTAAAGGATATGTAAATCAAAGGAATAATACTGTTCCCGCTGATAACCGAAAGTTTGTGATGAAAAGAAAAGGTGGCAAGAACCGTATCATCAATAGTTTTTGCAGCAGCAACCTCTTCCAGCAACCCTTCCAGACCCAGAATATCTTCATTTGATGAATTTTTTACAATTGAATCAGTTGCCAGATGTTCCAATGCCCGCCGCACTTCAATAATTGAGTATATATCACCCTGACCAAGGGTATCTCCGTGATATTCCATAATGGCATTCAAGGTATTGATATTACCGTTCTTCCCGTAATCTGCAACAAAAACACCCTGCCTTGGATGGACTTCTAAAAAGCCCTGTTTTTCAAGTTCAGAAAATCCGCTGTTAACAACCGCACGGCTCACCTGCATCTGCCTTGCAATTTCCCTTTCCGAAGGCAGTCGGCTTCCAACTGGCATTTGTCCGGATAAAATCAAATCACGGATCTGATGAATAAACATTTCTTTTAAGCTTAAAGCACTCAGTTTTTGAAATTCCATATTCTCCCCCTTATTCTGGCTCTGGTCATACCAGAGATTGAACCTATTTTATCATACATTCTTACTAAAATTCAACAAATTTATATGTGATTATCACAGTTATTTTTTGCATTATTGCCAGTACACTGAGAATATTTTATAATAATATTGTTATGACTGAACCAGTATACTTATAAGAAACCACCATGCACCTTTTGGCTAAAAGGA
>SVDT01000256.1 GCA_015057775.1 Paenibacillaceae bacterium
AAAGCTTTATGTTAATGGTAACTATGCCTCTTGGAGGTATTACAACAGGGACCCAGACCATTCTGGGTTATAATTTAGGGGCAGGAAGACCGGAGCGGATCAGACAGGCGGAGCGCTATATTGCCCTTCTGGCAGTTGGCTTTACCACAGTGATGTTTCTGATTGCCCATACAGTTCCCCAGGTCTTTGTACATATTTTCACACGGGACCAGTCTTATGTTGATCTGACTGTCAGCGGGATAAAGATCTATACCATGGGAATAATACCTTTGGCACTACAGTACGTTATTGTAGACGGATTCACCGGTCTGGGAGCGGCGAAAGCAGCAATTTCACTTTCCATGTTCCGAAAGACAATTTTCCTTCTTGGAGCGGTACTACTGCCTGCATGGCTGGGAGTTAATTATATTTTTTACACAGAACCAATCTCGGATTTCATAAGCGTAATGGTATCCATACTGGTTTTTATAACTTTGTTTGGTCGAATAATAAAGAAAGGGACAAAAGTTATTGACATATGACGAAAATAATTCTATGATAACCATAGTGAGTCATTGATTAAATAACAGGAGGTCTTGCTATGAAAATTGCGGTTACTTATGACAGAGGAAATGTATTTCAGCATTTTGGACAAACCACACAGTTTAAAATCTATGAGGTGGAAGACAAACATGTGATATCACAGGATATTGTGGATACCAATGGAGACGGTCACGGTGCCCTGGCAGGTTTTCTGACCAGACTGGGTGTAAAGACTCTTATTTGCGGGGGGATTGGAGCAGGAGCGAGAAATGCACTGTCAGAAGCCGGAATCGAGTTATATCCGGGAGTGGAAGGAAATGCTGATGAGGCGGTAAATTCCCTGCTGTCAGGAAGCCTTCAGTTTGATCCGGAGACACAATGCAGCCATCATCATGAGGGAAGTGAAGATCACGATTGTGGTCATCACCATCATGGGGAAAGCTGCGGTCATTAATGCAATTAGACATATGGGATAATAAAATGCATCCCCGCGGACTGTAAAAGCCGTGGGGATGCATTTTTATTGAATCAGGAGCCGGTGGACTGATAGTGCCTTAACCCCAGTTTCCATAAAAGAAATGCAGGAATGAGAAAAAGGGCACTAAACAGCGGCAGCAGGCTGTACCACAGGTTGTCTGATTTCCCCGTCAGATATAAAAAAGGATAATATTGGAACAGAGCAAAGGGAACCAGGTAAGTACAAATTAAAAGAACGGTTTTCCCATAAATCCCTATGGGATACTTTCCATATTCCCTGGCTCCATCTGTAAATACATTCATAAATTCCAGTCCCTCCAGAGTAAAAAAGCATAAGCATGCAAAAATAAGGTAAATGGCTCCAAAAACACAGACACCTCCTAAAATCATCAGTATTACGAGAATGCACCGAAGGGGTGTCCAGTTTATGGTGCTGTAGCAAATCCCATAAACCAGCATGACAACAGCCTGGATAAGCCGTCCGAATCTGGTTAAGTCCACCTTGCTGCAAAGAACCAGAAACAGGCTGTTTTTTGGACGGAGTAGAATACGGTCAAATTCTCCGTTTCCAATTATGGTTTCAAAGGTATCCAGACTTCGGAAAATGGTTTCTGCCAGTGTAAAAGCCATAAGAGTAATGGAAAAACACAAAAGCACCTGGCTGTAAGAAAATCCGTTCACCTGGTGAAAACGGGTCATCATAAAATAAACTCCTAAAAATACATTAAAGGAGATTAAAAACTGCCCGATTAATGTCATAAAAAATGAAACTTTATGCTGCATCATGCTTTTTAAATGCATGAAAAAGAAATTAAAGTAAAGTCTGATCGAACTCATGGTATCCTCCTTTCAACCGCCCTGTATGACAACCCGTTTTAATGCCCGCTTTTCTAAATACCGACCGATTAGTACAAATGCAAAAACCCAGAATGTCTGTTTTAAAATGCTGATGGTAAGATCGGGTCCTGTTATATCTCCGGCAAAGATCCTAAACGGAACATTCTGTGCAGAGGCGAAGGGAAGAAATTCCACAATCGTTCGTACATGGTCGGGAAGAAAGGGAAGCGGTATTACGGAACCGCTTAAAAATTCCGCTAAAGAGGTAACAAACAGTTTAATCCCTTGTGGAGAAACAGTGTAGAATACGGACATATAGATAATCATGTTAAAAGCTACGATGAGAAGCAGTCCCAGTGTCATGGATAAAATTGTAATTGCCCAGGTTCTCACATCTCCCGGCAGCGTAAGTCCGTAGGGAGCAGGAAGAAACCAGGAAAATATCAGGATGGGCATGCAGCGCAGCACTGCTTTGGACAGCCGGACAGCCAGACCTCTGACAAACCACATATCGTAAAGGCGGACCGGCCGGCATAATTCATAGGCCACATCTCCGGTGGTGATGGAATTAAAAAGTTCTGATTCCCAGAACCAGACCATATAAAGAGCCAGAAATGCCTGCTGGAGCCACACATAAGTGGACAGCGCTTCAAAGGTCATGGGAAAGCTTTCGGGGGAAGCCTGATAGAACGCCCGGAATAAAAGGATCTCCATGGCTCCCCATACAAATTGTGTCACCATTCCGGAAAGGGCGGCAGTACGGTATTGCAATCCCCTGATAAAACGGATGCGGAAAAAAGACCAGTATTTTTTCATCTTGCCCCCTCCTAAATCTGAAATTCCCGGTAGAGGGAGGCAAGGATCTCATCCAGGGTGTCGCATGGGCTCTCACACCGGGATTTAAGATCAGAAAGAGTTCCGTCTAATAAAAGCCGGCCTTTCCCGATCAGCAGAACCCTGTCTGCAAGTGCATCAATGTCCTGCATGTCATGAGTGGTAAGAAGAACTGTGGTTTTGTGGATCCGGTTCAGCTTTCTGATAAAATCCCGGACTGCCAGTTTTGATACGGCATCCAGCCCAATGGTGGGTTCATCAAGAAAAAGGATCTTTGGGGTATGGAGAAGAGAGGCTGCGATTTCGCAGCGCATGCGCTGACCCAGAGAAAGCTGTCTTGCCGGAGTTTTAATAATCTCTTCCAGTGCAAGGAGATCAATGAGTTCTTCTAATGTAGTTAAGTACTGGTGTCTGGGGATTTCGTAGATGTCGCGGAGCAGTTCAAAAGAATCAATTACAGGAACATCCCACCAAAGCTGGGTGCGCTGACCGAATACAACGCCGATGTCCTTTACATGTTCCCTTCTGTCCTTCCATGGAATTCGGCCGTTAATCAGGCATGTCCCATGATCCGGAGTTAAAATGCCGCTTAAAATTTTAATGGTGGAGCTTTTTCCGGCACCGTTGGGGCCAATATAGCCGACCATCTCTCCGTCTCCGATGGAAAAGGAAATATCGGACAGAGCATGGACCGTGTCGGTCTCCTTGTGAAAAAGCGCCTTTACCGCATTGGAAAATCCGGCACTTCTTCTTGTGACTTTGAACGTCTTGTTCATGTGTTCCACTTGAATCATAAAAATTCCTCCTGGTAGTAATATTTGTGAACGGTTCATTCCTGCAGCGGGCAGCTCCTGCCATAAAAGGGAAGAGGTCTGTCATAACTGGTCAGAACGTTCTAATATCTTTCCAAGCGGTCAGTGCAGGCGTAACAGCCAGCACAGCTCTCCGGATTTCATTCCGGGGACTCTACCGTGGTATCAATATTCTCTTTTCCTGAATTAAGATGTGAGTTTAGATATGGAAAAGGACTTATAGTCTATCATCACAGGAAAAAAGTGTCAATACCCTGGCAAAAGGTACTTGACAAATTATTAATGAATGTTTAATATTAACATATGAACAGTTATTCACATATTAATATGTAAGGAGGTAACAGATGGCAGAAGAAGAGAAACTCGTTCGTGATGGAGATATTGATCAGTGTGATTTTATCTGTGTTCATGAGAATGTTGTAAATCAGGTATTAAAAGCCATGCCAAAAGAGCAGCAGCTTATGGATCTTGCAGATTTTTTTAAAATTTTTGGAGACCCAACGAGAATCAGAATTCTCTATGTGCTCAGCCAGTCCCAGATGTGTGTCTGTGACATAGCCAATCTGCTTTCCATGGGGCAGTCGGCTATTTCCCATCAGCTTCGTGTGTTAAAGCAGATGCGTCTGGTGAAGTTTAAAAGAGAAGGTAAGACCGTTTTTTATTCTCTGGCAGATGGACATATACAAACCATCCTGGCTCAGGGAATGGAGCATATAAACGAATAAGGATTCACATCAAAATAGAGAGAAAAGGAGACGAGGAAAGATGAAAAAAATAGTTAAATTAGAAGGCCTTTGCTGTGCAAACTGTGCAGCTAAAATTGAAGAAGAGGTTAAAAAATTAAATGGTGTGGAAAGCGCATCCTTAAGCTTTATGACCCAGAGATTAACCATGGAAGTTTCAGAAGAAAAAGTGGATGAGATTATGGAAGCAGCCAAGAAAACAGCCTATAAGATTGAACCGGAAGCAGAATTTAAAATCCTTCGGTAAGCAAAAGGAGCAGTTATGACAAAGAAACAGAAAATCATGGGAATCAGACTGGTCATAAGTGCCGTATTCTTTGCTCTTGCCATGGCGGCCGAGGGAAAAGTTTTCTGGTACTGGATCTTATTTATTATCTCTTACCTGGCTGCAGGCTATGATATCCCCTTAAGAGCAGTCAGAAATATAAGAAATGGCCAGTTCTTTGATGAAAACTTTTTAATGTCAGTAGCAACCTTTGGAGCAATCGGAATCGGAGCTCTGGAAGAAGCAGTGGGCGTTATGCTGTTTTATCAGATCGGCGAGCTGTTTAACGATTATGCAGTAAACAGGTCAAGAAAATCCATAACAGATCTTATGGACATTAATCCGGAATATGCCAATCTGCTCCGTGATGGAGTGGAGGAGAAGGTAGATCCCTATGAAGTGGAAGTTGACGATATCATTGTAGTAAAGCCTGGAGAAAAAGTGCCTCTTGACGGAGTTGTGGTGAAAGGCAGCAGCAGTCTTGATACCAAAGCATTAACCGGGGAATCCATGCCTGTGGAGATCAAAGAGAATGATCCGGTTATAAGCGGTTCCATCAATTTAAGTGGTGTTTTAGAGGTTCGGGTTACCAGACTTTTTGATGATTCCACAGTTGCCAAGATCCTGGAACTGGTGGAGAATGCCAGTTCGAGAAAGGCCAGAGCAGAAAACTTTATTACCAGATTTGCAAGAGTCTATACGCCTGTTGTCGTAGTGCTTGCCTTAATGCTTGGTGTTATTCCGCCTTTATTCACCGGTGACTGGGGAACCTGGATTTACCGTGCCTGCAGCTTTTTGGTTGTTTCCTGTCCCTGTGCACTGGTAATATCCGTTCCATTAAGCTTTTTTGGAGGACTTGGAGCAGCCTCTGGCCAGGGAATCCTGTTAAAGGGAAGCAACTATCTGGAAGCCATGGCAAATCTGGATACGGTGGTTTTTGATAAAACAGGAACGTTAACAACCGGAAAATTCCAGGTTACCAGTGTGGATCCGCTTGCAGGAACAAAAGAAGAGCTCTTAGAGCTTGCTGCCTATGGTGAATTTCATTCCAATCACCCAATTGCCCATTCGGTAAAAGAAGCTTACGGGAAAGCGCTTGATCCGTCAATGGTAGGAGCTGCAGAAGAAATTGCAGGATTTGGAGTAAAAACAAGGGTTTTTACACAGAATAAGGAAAGAGAGCTCTATATCGGGAATGCCAGACTTATGGAGAGACAGGGAATTGCTGTAAATGCAGCAGATTCCATGGCAGGAACAACCCTTTATATTGCAGATAACAACACTTATCTTGGCAGTGTTACGATTTCAGATACCATCAGGGAAGATGTTCCACAAGCGTTAAAGGGCTTAAGGGCAGCTGGAGTGAAAA
>SVDT01000257.1 GCA_015057775.1 Paenibacillaceae bacterium
CCACTCCGGCATAAAGCTCACTTCGTACGCTCCGATATGCTGATTGGGAATCAGAACATAGCGGGTGTTGGTAGACTGTAATATCTGATCCAGAAGAAGGTTTGCCTGTGTTACCATCTTACCTGTTGCAAATGGCCAGTAGGAACCCACTCCTTCGCTGGTCATTCCCTGGGAGTCGATAATACTCGGGTTGTTGTAGCCTCTTGGTGCTACCAGACGCCACAGCCATGCAAGAGCGGGAGGAAGGATATGCATAATACCCATAATTCCGTATGACGGATTTGCCTTTGTACAGGCTGGTGTTCTGACTCCAAAGCTTCTCACATCAACCTCAACCGGCTCATCAATGGAATTTGGAACCAGCTTTCTTGGCAGAATTACTCTTGGATTCGGGCATGGTTTTCCAGTGCTGTCCATAGTATGCTCCCATGGCAGACAAGTCGCTTCCGGTACTCCCTGAAGGTTTAAAAAGATTAACGGTTCTTCCGGCTGAATGAATATTCTTTCATACTGGGGAGAAGCTCCGTAACGCTTAATATTATCCACTCTTAAGAACCAGGAGGACTCTGCGTCCTTTACAACCAGCTTCTTACTTCCCTGCTGCATCTGGGGATGGCACAGTGCCATATCATCTGTTACAGGAATTAAATCACAGGTCTCTGAGAGATTTAAGTAGTTCTTCTCTCCTGTCACTGTATTTCTTCCTAAAACAACTCTTCCATCCATCTCTTTATGGATATCTTCCAGCATTTCACTTTTTCCGCCGCCGGAAGCACCTTCATGCATAATCACGATTTCATTGTCATAAGGAGTGATAACCTTTACTGCGGATGCATGTGCTGTTACCCAGCCTTCTTCCTCACCAATGTCTAAAAGCACGCCATAAATACCTTTTTTGGCACTTGGACCTGGATAAAGATTATAGGCATATACCTCATGTATTCCCTGAAGACGGTTATGAACCACTACCTGTTTTCCATTAAAATGTGTATGACGGAATGGTGGTGCGAGAAAAACAACTGCTCTCGGTTTAAAATCATATGTGATTTCGTCTATGTTTAGAAATCCCTGGAGATCTGCAAGGCCTGCTGCAAAAAATCCTGCATTGGCCGGAGCTACTAAAACAGAATCATAACCATACTCCAGACCGCCGGATTTAAATGGGAAAAATATCAGTTCCTGATTTTTCAGCCAGTCAAAGGTATCCATTCTGAGAATTTCGAAATCTTTGTGATAAACATCTTCATATCTTGGCTTATCCGTAGGATTCTTATCTGCAATCAGCATGGAGTTTGGATCACGTCTGCGCATGTAATCTTCCATATAATTCACTACAATACCATTTTTACATTTGGTTGCAGTCGCCTCTAACACTCTTCCCTTGCCTTCCACTTCATAATCAATATCGAATGTAATGTTCTCATCGCCGCCCATAGCAAGAGTTAACAGTTCTTTTCTTGATTTTGGAATGACCACACCTTGTGACTGATTTAAAATATCCTGTACATACTCCGGTAAATTTAATTTACGTAAACATTCTAGCATATTTTCCTCCATTCCTGTGCATAATTATGCACCTGAAGTTTGTACCGAAGACCGCACTGGTACAAACTATGTAGTTTCAAAACCCCAAACATTAGCATTACATAGTTTATTTTAGACATTTTTCGTCATATTACTCGCCCAGCATTTTTTGCCAAATTTTGACATCCCCTCTACCCTTAAACATGAACTTTATTTTTCTTACTCCTGCCGATCAGCCTCCCTTTATCAGGCATTATGGGAAAAGCCGATACCCGTAACCTGGATATCGGCTCAGTTACACCTTTATGCAACCCGTTTTATATGTCTTCCGGTACTATGAAACTGTGTAAGTCCAGTCTTATCCTATGCCGTCATTAGATAGTGATGTAGAAAAACACTTTAAAAGAACAAAGTCCTACTGTAGAGATACAATATCATGAAAATTCTGTCGTGTCAACGTTTTTTTATGCAGAAAACCGGCTGACATTATGTGGCTTTACGCTTCATCAATCGCCTTACCAATATCATGTCTCATGTATTTATTTTCAAAATCCACCCATTTAACGGCTTCATAAGCGTTGGCTCTCGCTTCTTTTAAATTATCTCCAAGAGCTGTTACACCAAGAACTCTTCCACCGTTAGTTACAGGAATTCCCTCTTTATCAAACTTACTTCCTGCGTGGAATGCATAGTATCCATTCTGTCCTTTAAAATGCTCCAGCCCTTTGATTGGAAACCCTTTTTCATAATGCTCCGGATATCCATCAGAAGCCAGAACCACACAAACCGCTGCATTATCTTCGAATTGTAAGTCAATGTCACTTAGTGTTCCATCGATGCAGGCCTCAAACACCTCTACAATGTCATTTTTCATTCTGGGAAGTACCACCTGTGTTTCAGGATCACCAAATCTTGCATTATACTCTAAAACCTTAGGTCCTTCGCTGGTCAGCATTAAACCAAAAAAGATGATTCCCTTGAATTCCCTGTTCTCAGACAGCATTGCATCCACTGTTGCCTGATAGATGTTTTTTTTGCAAAATTCATCTATCTCCTCTGTATAGAAGGGACTGGGGGAAAATGTTCCCATTCCGCCTGTATTAAGACCTTGATCCCCATCCTGAGCCCGTTTATGATCCTGGGCAGAAGTCATTATCTTTATGTTTTTGCCATCTACAAAAGAAAGTACGGACACTTCCCGGCCAATCATGAATTCTTCCACTACAATCCGGTCACCCGCAGAGCCGAACTGCTTGTCCAGCATCAGGGTTCTGACACCGTCCTTTGCCTCTTCCAGTGTACTGCAGATTAATACGCCTTTACCAAGAGCCAGGCCATCTGCCTTTAAAACAACCGGCATTTTGGCAGTTTCCAGATAAGCAAGTGCATCCTCTGCAGAATCAAAGGTTTCGTAAGTGGCCGTGGGTATTCCATATTTTTTCATCAGATCCTTAGAAAAAGACTTGGAGCCTTCCAGACAGGCAGCTTTTTTCTCCGGACCGAATACCCGGATTCCGGCATTTATAAATGCATCAGCAGCACCTGCCACAAGAGGATCATCGGGTCCAACAATTACCAGGTCAATCTCTTTGCTTCTGGCAAATTCCACCTGACTGTCAAAATCCATCACTCCGATGTCAACGCATTCTGCAATTTCTGCAATTCCGGCATTTCCCGGAGCGCAGTACAGCTTTTGAACCTTAGGGCTCTGGGCGACCTTCCATGCAATGGCATGCTCTCTGCCGCCGCCTCCAATGATCAGAACCTTCATGCTTTTTCCTCCTGTTCCTTTGCAATCAGTGCAATCGCCTGGGGAAGAATGACCCACTCCGCTTCTTCCATGACTCTTTTCTGAAGTTCTTCCGGCGAATCGCCTTCCTTTACTTCCACTGCCTTTTGTAAAAGTATGGGACCTGTATCCGTTCCCTCATCAACATAATGAACCGTAGCACCTGTAATTTTCACACCTCTTGCCAATGCGGCTTCGTGAACCTTCAGACCAAAATAGCCGGTTCCGCAAAAAGATGGGATCAGGGAAGGATGAATATTTATAATGCGGTTTCTGTATTTCTGAATCATCGCTTCAGGAATGGTAACCAGAAAACCTGCAAGTACGATTAAATCAAGATGATACTCATCAATTCTGGACAATAATTCATCGTGAAACTGCGTCCTGCTTTCAAATTCCTTAGGGGAAATACAAAGAGCATCGATTCCACGATTCCTTGCACGTTCTAATGCATAGGCACTTTTGTTATTGCTGATGACTACTTTGACTTCTGCGTTTTGAATCTCCCCGTTGTCAATGGCATTTAGAACCGCCTGAAGATTAGTTCCCCCGCCGGATACCAGAACGCCGACTCTTAGCATAAGACCACACCCTTCTCACCGGCTTTTGTACAGCCGATTACATAAGGAGTTTCTCCTGCAGCTTTGATTGCCTCTATGGCCTTATCCTGATCGGCAGGATCCACAGCCAGCACCATACCAATTCCCATGTTAAAGGTATTGTACATAATCTCTTCTGCTATCTCACCTTTCGCTTCCATAAGCTTAAAGATTGCGGGCACTTCATAGCTGTTTTTCTCCACTTCAGCGCAGATTCCATCTGGAAGCATACGGGGTATATTCTCATAAAATCCGCCTCCCGTAATATGGCTGCAGCCTTTAATGGTCACACCACTCTCTTTTACGCTTTTTAATGCTTTCACATAAATTTTAGTGGGCACGATTAAGCATTCCCCAAGGGTTTTACCAAGTTCTTCATAATAAACATTTAAATTCTCTTTTGTCACATCAAACACCTTGCGGACAAGGGAAAAACCATTGCTGTGGACACCGGAGGAGGTAATACCGATTAAAACATCCCCAGCCTTAATCGATGTACCGGTAATCAGATTTTTTTCATCAACCACTCCTACTGCAAAACCTGCAAGATCATATTCATCCTCAGGATAAAAACCAGGCATCTCT
The DNA here is from genome assembly GCA_015057775.1 of Paenibacillaceae bacterium. Classification (GTDB taxonomy): domain Bacteria; phylum Bacillota; class Clostridia; order Lachnospirales; family Lachnospiraceae; genus Lacrimispora. The sequence continues at coordinate 4,498 of SVDT01000257.1, forward strand.
GCAGTTTCTCCTCCAATCAGTGCGGCTCCTGCCTGCTTACAGCCTTCTGCCACACCGCTGACGATCTCAGCTATCTTTTCCGGATAATTCTTTCCGCAGGCAATATAGTCAAGGAAAAACAGAGGTTCACCGCCTGCACAGGCAATATCATTGACGCACATGGCTACACAGTCAATACCAACGGTATTATGTTGATCCATAAGAAATGCTATCTTCAGCTTAGTTCCTACTCCGTCGGTTCCGGACACCAGGGTGGGTTTCTCCATATCTTTGAATGCTGACATGGAAAACGCTCCTGAAAATCCGCCAAGTCCGCCAAGTACCTCTGGTCTCATGGTTTCCTGTACATGCTTTTTCATTAATTCAACCGATTTGTATCCAGCTTCAATATCAACTCCGGCATTCTTATAATCCATCTCTTTTTCCTCCGCTTTTTCTTCCTCTATTTCATCTGGGACAAGTATTCCCGATACCCGATCTTATCCAGTTTCTCTGCTTTTTTCACTACATCATTCTTCAAGTTCTCAGAATAATCCTTCAGTCTTGCCAAAAGCTCTCCATCTCCTGCAGCTAATATCTTTGCAGCCAGTATACCAGCATTGGTACCTCCGTTAATAGCTACTGTGGCTACCGGAATACCGGAAGGCATCTGTACGATGGAATACAGGGAATCCACTCCCCCCAGGTCTGAAGTCTTCATAGGAATACCAATGACAGGCATTGGAAATAATGCGGCACACATTCCCGGAAGGTGAGCTGCTTTACCTGCTCCGGCGATGATCACTTTGATGCCTCTGGCTTCTGCTGTTTTCGCATATTCAAAAAATATATCCGGTTCTCTGTGTGCAGAAATAACAGTCATTTCAAATTCTACTCCCAGTTTTTCAAGAACCTCTGCAGCCTGCGCCATAACAGGCATATCTGAATCACTTCCCATAACAATAGATACGTTTGCCATAGTAATTTCTCCTCTTTCTCTTCCAATCGTGTGTAATTCATTATTAAGAGTAATGCTATTAATAAGTATATCTAATATTATGTGCTTATTAATTAATTTGCACTTATTAATTATAATACTAGCTTTTCTCTGACTCGTCAATAATTTTCTTTATATTTTTAAGTATACCCGGTAACGAAAAAAACAGGCGTGAATAACCGGAAGGATTAAACCACCTCCTGCTTTTCACACCTGTCCTGTATTTAATATTTGCTATTCTTAAATGAAGAGGAGTCTTCGAAGTATACCGGGTCAATGACAACAGGCTCAAGCTCTGCCTCTTCCTGATAAACCGGAATAAAATCAGCCTCTGCTTCTTTCTTTTCCGTGTTTAAAGGCAGGCTGCTCTTCTCAGCTGTACTG
>SVDT01000258.1:0-737 GCA_015057775.1 Paenibacillaceae bacterium
AAGAAGGATGATTATCATAAAATAGGCCATTACTTTCCGTTTCAATCAATCACTCCTTCCAAATATATCCATATCCCCATTCCGTACACAGGTACGCTGGATTTGCCGGGTCATCTTCAATCTTCCTTCGGATCCGCCTGATGTTCACATCAACCACCTTTAGATCTCCCACATAATTTTCTCCCCATACCTGATCTAAAATCTGGTTTCTGGTAAAAACCCTGTTTTTGTTTCTGATAAAGAACTGAATGAGGCCGAACTCCGTAGGCGTCACCTTTACGGCAAACCCCTTTCGTATTAACCGGTTCTTTTCAAAATCCAGCTCAAATGGCCCGGAACAAAGCCTTGTCCCATTCTGGTCAAAGGATCTTAAATCCATACGGCGCAGAAGAGAAATGATTCTGGCCTCCAGTTCTGTCATACTGAATGGTTTTGTGATATAATCATCGGCTCCCTGAATCAGTCCCTTGATTTTATCCTCTTCCTGGGAACGTGCTGTCAACATAATAATCCCCGCCTGAGGACTTAAATCTCTCATTTTCTCACAGACAGCAAATCCATTGATACCTGGAAGCATGAGGTCAAGCAGCACCACATCCACCGGGTTGGACGCAAACAGTTCAAGTGCTTTCTCACCGGTTTCTGCTTCCAGAACCTCATACTTCTTTCTCCTTAAATTCAGGCAGATAAAGCTTCTGATGGAAAGCTCATCCTCAACTACCAGTATTGCTTTCATT
>SVDT01000258.1:747-2248 GCA_015057775.1 Paenibacillaceae bacterium
AGGTGAAACTGGTCTCTGGATATAGGCAGTTCATCTTTTGACTCAGTATAATAGATGGTATCGTTTGTCTTGCCCAAAATGGTGCCATGCTGGCCAGCATCATCGTTCTTTGCCCATTTCACTTCAAACACGGTTTCTCCTCCTGAAACGGTTACAAGCTGTACACCCTGTTCCAGTCGTTTTACCGTGATCTTACCGTTTAAATCCGATGGAATGGAAATATAAAAATGCTGCCCTTCTTCTGTATAACGTTCCTCAACAGCCGTTTTCGATCCATCCAGTTTATAGTCATAATAAACCTGGATAAATGGAATTTCAGCCATAGCAGCATCTTCATACCCGTTTGGTATATACATTCCTCCTGCCTCAATGACACCGTCTCCGTTTATATCTCTGCTGTAAAGAGGATATTCCTTCATCAGAGTACTGTCGTTGTCATCTCCCACTTTTATCAGTTTTCCGTCTTTCACTCCAAGAATTTCCGTTAACATGGAATGGGCACCCAGTCCGCTGTCAACAAAGACGCCATCTGCCCCATCTGCCAGAAGTCCGGCTGTGATTTGTTCCGGGACTGCCTGGGGATTTAACTCCACGCTGGAACGGGATATCAACTGACCTGCCTCATAAGAAAACAGTTCTGCTTTCTGTTCTTCCTCTATTTTTCCGTCCAATAAAAATATAGAAGGGGTCTGGCTGTTTCCAAACTGCCTGATTAAAAGCTTTTCATAACTGCGGTTTTCCTTTTGCACTAATCGCCCCTGATTAAGCTCATAGATGAACAACTGCTTTGGGCTTTCCGCACCGGAAATCTGTCCGCCTGCCATGATCTCCTTTTTTCCATCTCCATCTAAATCCATTACTTCAAATGAATCAAACGAGGAAAATCCGGTCTCCTGGTCCCATATTTTTTCGTAACTTCCGTCCTTTTCCTGTAACATCAGGAAATGTGCCTGCTTATTATCCCTGGTATCCCGATATAAAACCAGCACTTCCTGTTTCCCGTCCTGATTGATGTCATCAAGAACGATGCTTTGTTTCTTATCTGAATGATCAGCCGTTAAATATTCGGCACCTGCAGGCAGGATACTTTTTATTTTCTGTGTAAGATCCTCTTCTTTTGAATTTTCCGCTTTGGGCTGCTGTATGAACCCCGCCTGATTGCCGGAATAACTGCATCCGGTTAAGTATGCGGTCATTGCAGCTGCGACCGCTGCCTGTAACAGGATCTTTTTATTTTTTCTTTTCATGTTTGTGCCTCCGTCTCTTTTCAAGCTGCTGTGATTCTGCCATTAAAAATCATTCTTCAACAGATACAATCCATAGGTGACCTGGGTATTTGTATCGTAGTTAATGGACAGATAGATATCGTTATATTTAAAATGAGCATCCCCGTTCCGGTCGCTGACCGGATCTTTTAACACTTCTTTAAATTTGTCAATTTTTTCACCCAATTTCACACCATGAATGTCAAAATCCGGATCCATTACAAAAATCTGCTCTG
>SVDT01000258.1:2258-5857 GCA_015057775.1 Paenibacillaceae bacterium
CCGCATCTGGTTCGATCAGACGAATTTCAAAAATCTGCTCTGCTGTCTTGTAATTCGTCTGATCGAACCAGATGCGGATTCCGGCTTTTTTAAATTCCAGACCTCCCTCGTCAATCTTCTCCGGCTCCTCGCCTAAGTTTTTCACCAGCTCCTCTTTTGTAAGGCCCAACAGACCGATATAGCGGTCTAACAGGGCTGACTCATTTTCTGCTGCCGTAGAACTTTCCTTTACAGCCTCAGTCTGGATTATGGAAGGGGCAATGGATTCTTTCGTGCTACCAGCTGTCCTGTCTGTTTCTTTTATACTGCATCCGCTTATTTCCAACATACTGAAAAGCAGTAATGCAGCCAGCAGCCTCCTGCTGTATTTTTTATTATTTTTTCCCATGATACGTCTCATGATATCCTCCTTGGAATTTATTTCTTACTATAGCAGTATAACCCGTAATGAAATAAAATTGGTTACAAAGACATTACAATTTCATGATTCTTTTCCAAATAAAGAAGGGAGCGTTTTCATAACGCCCCCCCTGTCTGTTTCCTGTATTCTGATCCCTTTATTTTTCACCACCATCTGCCAGTTGGTTCAGGCCCTCGCCGGCAATGCGGTATACGGTCCATTCATCCATTGCCTCTGCTCCCATGGAGCGATAAAAATCGATGCTGGGCTGATTCCAGTCCAGGCACCACCACTCCAGTCTTCCGCAGCCACGTTCTCTTGCAATGGCACCTAATTTCTTGAAAATGGCTTTTCCAATTCCCTTACCTCTGTATTCAGGCTTTATAAACAGGTCTTCCAGATAGATCCCGCCTCTGCCCAGGAATGTGGAGAAATTATGGAAAAACAATGCAAATCCTACTTCTTTCCCGTCTGCAAGTGCAAAAATCACTTCTGCTTTTTTCTGCATAAACAGCCATTCTTTTAAAAGTTCTTCTGTAGCAACCACATCATCTGACATTTTCTCGTAATCTGCCAGTGCTTTAATGAATTCCAGAATCAGAGCAGTATCTGATTCCTGTGCATATCGAAAGGTCTGTTCCATTATATTTCTCCTCATGTAAATGTATTTTTATACAGTATACCGTATTTATTTTATTTTTTCCAGAGCATGCTTAATCCGCGGCATCATTTTTTTCGTATACAGATATCCGCTTTCCATGCATTCCTCCATATATTCAAAGGTTAAAAGCCCTGACCCTTTGGGAATGGGTGGCTTTAACAGAAGAATCTCACCGCTGGAACGGCAGTCCTTTAACTCCCTGCTCATAATGGAAAATGAATGGAACGCAATCTCCATGATGGAATGATCCTTTGGCATTTCATATGCTTCCCCAATATCAACTGCAATGACGTTTGATACTCCCGTTGAAATCAGTAAGTCTACCGGAAGATTGTTGGTCACTCCCCCATCCACCAGCAAAAAGCCATTAATCTGCCTTGGGCAGAATACTGCCGGAACAGAAGAGCTTGCCATCATAATGTCACATAAAAGCCCATTTTTCTGCCATCTCACATTTTCTTCCCGAAGTGCTGACATAGGAACCTTTTCCTGAAAAAGATTTGTAAATACAACCGTATTTCCGCTGTTAATATCCACTGCCGGGATTAACAGCCCCGTCTTACAATCCTGTATTTCTATCCCTTCGGTTAAATCGCAGAGAAAATCAGAAAGCCGGTTACCTTTAATTAAGCCCATTAAAGATGTCTTTCTATGAAGCAGCACCTGGGGCAGAAATAAAATGACACCGATTATATTGGGATCAATATAATTTTCTCCGTGGGCTGCCAGCCATCTCACTGTATCTCTCATCTTTCCAATATCCATTCCGGATGCGTATAATCCAGCCACAATACTTCCTGCACTGGCTCCTGCTACCTGGGTGGGCAAAAGACCATTTTCTTCTAACGCCGTAAGAACGCCTACATGAACCGCTCCTCTGGTTCCTCCTCCTGCTAACGCAAGCCCATAATCCGCCATGTTTTTTTCTCCTTGCCTGGAAGAAACGTTTCAGGAAAATGTATGCTTTTTTCTGTTCATTTATAACCTGACGGGATGAAGGAGGACAGCAAAAAGCCGGAAAGCAACAGGGTCTTCCCTTTCACTTTCCGGCGTCTTATATGGTTTTAATTCCCGCCTGCATAATAGGCATCGATTCCATCTGCAATTCCTTTTACAATCTTGTCGCGATATTCATCGGTGGCCATCTTTTTATCTTCTTCTGCATTACTCATAAAGCCCATCTCCACGATGGTTACCGGTATTTTACACCAGTTAATTCCGCTCATGGAATCAGTCTCCTGTACCCCACGGTTTTTAAATCCGGTCTGGCTGCTGATTCCGTTTACCACTGTTTTAGAAAGAGCGGAACTTTTACCGTACAGATTGGCGTTATAAGGATTCTTAGAAGTCTGACACATGGTCAGGACTCCGGCTACAGAGCTGTCGTTTAATGAATTAGCATGAACCCTTACAAAAATATCCGCTCCGCTTTCGTTTGCCATATTGGCACGCTCTGCATTGCTGATATTCACATCATGGGTCTCGCGGATCATATAAACACGATACCCCCGGTTCAGCAGCTCCTGCTTTAATTTAAGGGAGACATCCAGCGTCAGCTTATATTCTGGTATACCCGTAGACACACCCTGGGTTCCGGAAGCCACCTTTGGTTTCATCTGAGAGGATCCTGGCCCGATGGGTTCCTTTTGTGAATTCCCCTTTGCCTGGTGTCCCGGATCAATGGCAATAAGCTTTCCGTTACCGCTTCCTGAAACGGAAGGAGTGACTGCCGCCTTATCCGCCGGCTTGTCCTTGGATAAATAACGGGAAGACACATAGCATTCTTTGTTCTCATAGATAACCCGGCTCCAGCTCTGGCTGTATCCGGTTCGCTTCAGTGCCGCTCCCTGATTAAGAGTGGCTGCTATCTGGCCGGAAGAAGATGGCTGTGTCCTGACATTCACTCCGCTGCCAGTCACATAAACCGTCTCATCTGCTTTTTGAAACTCAGGAGCTGTCTCCTTCGTCACAGAGGCTTCGTGAGAGCTTTTTTCCGCCGTCTTTTCCGTATCGTCTTCAATGGTTACAGGAGCACTTTCAGCCTCCTGGGATAATTCTCCTTTTGCTTCTTCTACTGCAGGAGTCTGTATGGCTTCATATTTTTTCCCGCAGCCAGAAAGCAGAAACAGACAAAAAAGCAGGACGGCAGGAACCATCCATCTGCTTGATTTTTTTCTGATTATCACAGTATGGTTCCTCCTCCCACTACATACTCGCCCTGGTAAAATACCACAGCCTGTCCGGGAGTGATCGCTCTTTGCGGCTCCTCAAATCTGCATTCCACCACGCCGTCCTCCACCTCTTTTATGGTACAGGGGGCGCCTTTGTGGCTGTAACGGATCTTTGCCATTACCTCCATCTCTTCTCCATGAATACCGTCAACTGCCATCCAGTTTAAATGACCGGCACGAAGGGTGTCAGAATAGACATCCTCTCCTGTTCCAATCACCACTTCGTTTGTATCAGGGCGTATCTCCACAACAAAAACCGGGTAGCCGAGGGACAAATTAAGTCCCTTTCTCTGCCCTACGGTGTAAT
>SVDT01000259.1 GCA_015057775.1 Paenibacillaceae bacterium
CACAGGGTCCGTATTCTGCTCCCACGGTGCTGGATTTGTAGTTCCCTGGGATCAGGTGAAAAACCACATGCATCTGGAACCATTTTTAAAGCTGACCCAGTCAGCTGTGAATGAGGAAACAAGAGACAGTCATACAGCCAGACGGGAAGCACCACTTATGAGTCTGGAAGAAATCGATCGGATTATTGAAAGCACCTTCTATGCAAACAAAGGGAAGCGGACAGAATGGAAGAGAAAAAGGCCTGTGTATGAGGTGCGCCGGGAGCCTGTCTATCATGAACCAAGGCAGGCAGAGCATCGGGAAGAATACCTCCTTGTAGATGGTTATAACATTGTATTTGCCTGGCCGGAACTTGCTGAACTGGCAAACGATAATATGGATGGTGCAAGAATGAAGCTTCTGGATCAGCTGTGTAATTATCAGGCGATCCGAAAATGCCGAATCATAGCCGTATTTGATGCATACCGGGTAAAAGAACACAGGGAAGAAATGATTGCCTATCACAATATCCATCTGGTATATACGAAAGAGGCACAGACAGCCGATCATTATATTGAAAGATTTGCTCATGATAACAATGGAAAATACCGGATCACGGTAGCCACTTCCGATGGTCTGCAACAGATGATCGTAAGGGGAGCCGGGTGTGCCCTGCTATCTGCCAGAGAATTAAAGATTGAGATGGAAGCGGCAAATAAGAGAGTGGCAGAAGAATTTCAGGATTCCAGACCAAGTCAGCGTAATTATCTGCTTGATTCCTTGTCAGATGAAACAAAAGAACAGTTAAAAGAAGCGGGCAGTGAAGAATCGTAATTTCATAGGTCCCTTCTGCAGATGATAAATTGATTGTTGCAGAAAGGACCCAAAGAAATTCATTTATTTCGACCTTTGGATGAAATGGAAAGTTCATATTGATCGCCCAGAATGCATACATCATCAGAAAAGATTGGTTCCGCTCCCTTGTAGCAGATCCGCTGGATGCACAAAAGAGCAGTTCCCGGCAAGACCGCCAGCATCTCTGATTCTGCAAAGTCGGCAGATTTTGCAAAGATTTTGTCGTCGGCAGATTCGATCTCAAGATGATATTGATGCTCCAGAAATTCATAGAGACCGTTGAATTTGTTTGTAAACTGCTCTATATTGGGAACAAGAGCATAGGGTAAGTAATCTTTAATGATGGCTATTGGTTTTTCATTAATCAGTTGAATTCGCTGTATTCTGGCTATGGGGGTACCAATAGGCTGATTAAGCTCCTTCCCCAGCCTTTCTGTGGCGTGAATAATATCAATATACATGCTTTTGGTTCGGACATCAAATCCCCTGTTGCGAAGACATTCAGTAACTGAGGTGACTTTGTTTAAAGATTGAATAGCTCTGGAGTCCAGTACGATTGTACCCCTCCCCTGCCTGATTTCAACAAGACCTTCATCCTTCAGGATTTCCATGGCAGTTCTAATAGTAGTGCGGCTCACTTTGTATATCTTTTCAAGCTCTGGTTCTGTAGGAAGGAATTCTGAAACAGGATAGGTTCCATCTTTAATCTTCAATTTAATTAAATCATGAACAACCATATAAGCCGGAACTTTCCCCATAGTAAAGTAATTATGAAAATCACAGGGCAGCAAATGATTTTCATAATTCCTCCTTTCTTTTAACATATTCATTTAACTGACACTAATTATATCATATGTTTCATCTATAGGAAATAAATGTAAAAAAATTTAGTATATTAATTACTATTTTATGAATAAAAAGTAATTGATTATATTTTGAAGGAGAATTTATGTGTATCAATAAGAAAAGAAAAAACGATGGTTGGCTCCATGCAAAAACGGCAGTTTCAGTGACAATTGCATGGAGAGAGTTCTGTCACTGAAACAATGCCGGTTTTGCCTTCTGACTCAATAATAGGAGGAAGCCAGCATGAAATATATCAATGCAAAAACAATTCTACCCGATGAACTGATCAGGGAATTGCAGCAATATATTCAGGGAGAATATCTCTATATCCCTGCTCTTTGTGAACAGAGAAAACAATGGGGAGAGAAGACCGGGTACAGAAAAGAGTTAAATCAGAGAAATAGTGAAATCAGGATCCAGTACCAAGCGGGCAGTTCCATGGAAGTCCTGGCAATGCAGTACTGCCTTTCTCTTTCCTCAATCAGAAAAATTATATATAATAAATAAAAAATGGACGGGGTATATCTATTTTACAACAGGAGAAGGGCTTTTCGAAGTCCGGCTCCTGTTTTTTTTTTAAAGAGGCAATGTGATGTAGCACGAATAAGTGAAAATACGACAAAATATCTATAATTGAAGATTGCTAAACATCGTTTTTTGCTATATTATAAACTGACATTAACATAATATTAATCTTGTAATATAGCATATCTAACAGAGTCTGCAGAAAGAGGTCAATAATATGAGGAAAAATTTGTTAATAAACAGTGGATTTCCCAAAGCAGTTGATCCGACAAAGGATCTTGTCAGAATTGAATGGTCGGTCAATGATTCATGGTATTTGAAATGTGAGTTTCAGTCAGGAGACAAACAGCTTGGTTTTACATGGCATCAGATGATCAATTTAATGCCGGATGGTACTTATATGAACAGTCTGGAGAGTTTATTTATGAACGCAACAGATAACAAATGGATCCATAAGAATGTTATGCTGCCGCTTTCTGAGACTGCTGGTGCAGATACTGATAAATTTCATGTTTATACACCCTATGGAGGTATAAAAGGTGATCACACAGGAATGGATTTGAAGTTTGAATTCGAAGGTCAGAAGATAGATGTTCATTGTACACCAAGTGGTGAAATCGAACATCAGGGTGTTACTGGTCTTCTGGATTTTGGTTCAATACAATCGTATGAATATGGATTTGTGAACATGCAGGTGGAGGGTATTGTAACAATCGATAATACATCATATGAAATTACAGATGGTCATGCATGGTTTGACCGTCAGTATGGTCATATTAACAAAAAGGATGAACCGCCTAAGTTCCTTCCGGGAAGGGCTTCCTGGTTGTGGCTGGGTATTGACAATCTGAAGAACGGTCGTGGTGCCGCTTCTTTTGGAGATATTTACAATCCAGGCGAGCGTATCTGCTTTGCGACATTTTTGCATGAGGATGGCACAGAGGCAAATGTTGAGGCTGACATTACCTACGATAATATTTGGACCAGTAAGAAAACCGGATTCTCATATCCCGGTACTATTGTTATCAATGTCCCGGAAGAAGACTTTAATGTAACCTTAACCAGTCTGGGTACAGAGGATGTTGAATTTGTGGTTGAAGGCGAAAATAAAGGTCTTTCCGGATGCCAGTGCCTGTTCCAGGCCATGGGAACTTATAAAGGAAGTTCTATTAACCATGTATGTGATGTGGAAACCATTGGAGACCTTTGTGGAGAGGATTAAAATTGTTTCTGCCAGAAAAGAGATTGAGGTATATAAGTTGCCTATTACATGGAGATATAATGGATTTTTCCAGGGCTCAGGCAGCAACAGTTTCAATCCTTGCTGGTATTATCTTAATTATAGTATTTGAGAAACTCATTTTATTAATAAACGATGGATGGGATAATTTATGCCAAAAGAAGACAGTTCAGTGAAAAGAAAGCATAATCAACAATTAAAAAGAGATCAAATATGGAATGCACTTGTTTTTTTATTGGAAAACAAACCAATAGAAAAAATTTCCATACAGAATATCTGTGATATAGCGAAGGTGCACAGAACTACTTTCTATAATCATTTTTATGATATTTATGATTTATTGGGCTATGGCACAGAGCAGATGGTTTCAGGATTAATTCCGGATGATATTCTTGATTTTAATACAGATGCCATGTCTGCTAATATTATTCATTATATTAGCAGGTATCGAAATGTACTTGCAAATATAACAAAAACAGGATTTAAAGATGAATTATTTACAATAACAGATAATGCATTTGAGAAATATTTATATAAAACAATAGCAGCAGCAAAAGAAGCCTATTCTTTGAAGATTCCCATTCATGTGATAGCTAAATTCTATTGCGCCGGCTTATCCCAATTACTATTCTGGTGGGTCAGCAACCGGGAAATGAGTGAAGAAGAATTAAAAAGCCAGGTTGATGAGATTATACAGTTAATAAAAAAGAGTTGTATCAATTGAGGTGACAAATTAAGAAAAGCAGCATTGCCAATTCATCAGGAATTGGTGGTGCTGCTTTCTTAATCTATTATTTTGACCAGTTTCCTACAAGTTCAACATATCCATATCCTGTTACTTCTTCTTTGCGATAGCTGCCTGTGACTGCGCTTGCACCCTCATATTTGTGCAGTGCCGGAATCACAGATACGATCTCCTGATGCCTTGGAGAAGGCGTCACTTCCAGGCGTGCCTCAAATTCCGGCAGTTCAATGACCCACTTCGTGGGGTAATATTGCCCGGATTTCTCACTCAGCCAATAATCGGATTCTCCTTTGGAGAATGGCTCAGCATAGGTAACAGTCTGGGTTCCGTCTGGATGCATGACAGTTGCCCATGAAGTTTCAACCCCATTATTAACTGCACACCACAGGCTGATGATCTCGCCGTTGCTTAAATTTAAGTCCATCCAGCTCCATTTAATATTGCTGTTATCATTATTCTGCATCATTTCCCATTGGCGGTCAAACCAGGTAAGACCGTCAAGATGGTAGGTTTTACCTTCAATAGTCAGGGTTCCGTCAGTATCCATCGTCGGAATGGAGTATTGATATACAGTCATATCATTCAGTGGGAAACAGCCTGTGCCACCATTGTAAATGGGGAATCCAACCGGATTTAGTTTCACATTCAGTTCCATGTCAGGAGCTGTGGCATAAATTTGCATTTCTTCTAAATTACCCCGCATAAATCCATTGGGAACCTCAATATTAAATTCTGATTCTGATATTGTAACAGAGGAAAGCGGATACACTTTATCTTCTCCGTAATACCAGCCAGTAGTCTCATCCGTAAATGAAACAATAGATGCAATAACTGGCTCAGCTCCTGCATTTTCAAGTGTCATCAAATGAAAAAGGTAATTTATTTTATGTCCCTCTGTTTCAAAATGTCCGATTGCAAACCAGGAGTTGACATCATATTCCTTTTTATAAATAAGATCTCTGACCGGATAGACCAGTGGCGTTAATCCTTTTGTAGGTTTCTGCATATTTTCTATAAGAGATTTCTTTGTTGTATGATCCATTTGGCTTTCCCTCTCATCTGTTTATTTAGCAAGCGCTTACTATGAACATATCTTATTTGATAAAGAAAATAAAATCAAGAAACAGAAAGGCAAGCCTGTAGTAATTACTACAATTATTGTTTTATTGTAGAAATCTGGCTGCCGTTGTTGAAAGTTCCATTTTCTTCAATTAATTAAACTGGTAAATTGATACAATGTGTTTACTTCCTGGATCAAAAAAAGAGTTGAATTTATTGCACCTGTTGAAGTCATGCCAGGAGAAAACGAAATGGAATCACTTGCATTAGGATGCAAAAGAATATAGAATAAAATATTTGTCTTGGCGGCAAGAGAGTAATGTTTATGGGCTGCTGAAAAACTAACATTAAGTTAGTTAAGCAGCAGCCAACATTTTATGTCCGGATATCAATTATGATGTATGTTGAATATAGGTTCTAAAACACTTTCTGAAATTGTTTGGTGTTAAACCAGAAAAACATTTGAATTCATTGATAAAATGTGCTTCGTCAGAGTAACCTAAGTCACAAGCGATATTACTTATTTGAACAGTAT
>SVDT01000260.1 GCA_015057775.1 Paenibacillaceae bacterium
TCCCCTCAATGGCAGAACCATCTACCAGGAAGGATGAAATCTTATTGCCTGTTTCCCCTTTTCTTACTACATGAATATGATAGGTAGCACCCCGGAATTTACGGATCGCAGAGAATTCCCCGATTGAATCCGGAAGACAAGGGTTAACAATCAGCCCATGGAAGCCGGGACGTATTCCCAGAATGTGCTGGGAGATACAGACAAAGGTCCAGGCAGCTGTACCAGTGAGCCAACTGTTCTTTGCTTCACCGAAATTAGCAGCATCCTTACCGGCGATCATCTGGGAATAGCAGTAAGGCTCTGTTTTATGGATCTCACTGATTTCCTCAGTATAGGCAGGAGCTGTTTTCCGGTATACTTCAAATGCACGGTTTCCTCTGCCAATCATGGTTTCTGCAATGGAAATCCATGGGTTATTGTGGCAGAATATACCGGCATTTTCTTTGTATCCTGGCGGATAGGAAGAAATTTCACCCAGCTCTTTGTGGTAAGTCTGATATGCCGGCTGATGCAGAACGATTCCATAGGTGGTATCAAGTCTTTCCTCTACACTGTCAAGAGCTTTCTTAGCCAGTCCTTCTTCTATTCCGATACCGCCCATTATGCAGAATCCCTGAGGTTCAATAAAGATCTGCCCCTCTGTGCACTCTTTTGAGCCGACTTTATTGCCTGCAGCATCATAGGCCCGCAGGAACCATTCTCCATCCCAGCCAGATTTAAGGACTGCGTCATAAACCGCTTTTACAGAAGTCTCTGCTTCAATGGCTTCTTCTTCCAATCCCGTCAAACGGCAGATTTCTGCGTATTCTTTACCATACTTTACATACATTCCTGCAATCATCAGCGATTCCGCAACAGGCCCTTCTGATGGTCCGGTGGTCTGAAATGATTCCCCTGGCTCTGTTGAGAAGCAGTTTAAATTCAAACAGTCATTCCAGTCGGCACGGCCAATAAGCGGAAGTCCATGAGGCCCTAAATGGGTTTTTGTAAATCCAAAGGAACGTCTTAAATGTTCCATTAAAGTCTGGCTTCTGTCAGCATCATTATCGAAAGGAACATTTTCTTTTAAAATATCCCAGTCGCCGGTTTCCCGTATGTATGCGCTGACACCTGCGATTAGCCAGAGAGGATCGTCATTAAAACCGCTTCCAATGTCCATGTTTCCTCTTTTTGTAAGAGGCTGATACTGGTGATAAGCACTTCCGTCTTCAAACTGGGTAGAGGCAATATCGATGATCCGCTCTCTGGCCCGTTCCGGTATCATATGCACGAAACCAAGCAAATCCTGGCAGGAATCCCGAAATCCCATACCTCTACCTGTTCCGGATTCGTAATAGGAGGCAGAACGGGACATGTTAAAGGTAACCATACATTGATACTGGTTCCAGATGTTAACCATGCGGGCTGTCTTTTCCTCTTTCAGCGATACGCTGTAGGTGGATAGAAGATCTGTCCAATACTGTTTCAGCTTTTCCAGTGCAGTCTCAATATCAGCAGCAGTGCGGTATTTTTTCAGAACAGCGTCAGATGGAGCTTTGTTAATCACATCTGGTGCACTCCATTTTGAATCAGGTTCATTCTCAGCATAACCAAGTACAAAAACAAAGGTTTTTTCCTCTCCGGGCTCTAAATGGAGTGTGATCCGGTGAGAACCGATGGGAGACCAGCCGCTTGCCATGGAATTACCGGAAGCATTTTTTTCCACCATAGCAGGGTTCTGGTTGGAACCATAGACACCTACAAAGGTATTCCGGTCAGTATCAAATCCCTGGATCTGTGAATTGACGGAATAATAGGCATAATGATTTCGTCTTTCTCTGTATTCTGTTTTATGGTAAATAACAGAACCTTCCACCTCAACTTCACCGGTACTGAAATTCCTCTGGAAATTGGTCATATCATCCATGGCATTCCACAGACAGAATTCCACATAAGAATACAGGGTAAAATCTTTGGACCCTGTGCTTTCATTCTTTAATGTTACCTGGTTGATCTCGCAGGAGTCTCCCAGTGGTACAAAGGATGTCACATTGGCTTTTAAACCATTCTTCTTTCCAGTGATACGGGTCACTCCAAGTCCATGACGGCATTCATAAAAATCCAAGGGAGTCTTTGAAGGCTGCCAGCCCGGATTCCAAATAGTGCCGTTTTCATTAATGTAGTAGTAGTGTCCGTTGCTGTCCAGAGGAACATTATTGTAACGGTACCTTGTAAGCCGGAGCATCTTGGCATCTTTATAGAAGCTGTATCCCCCTCCGGTATTGGAAACCAGCGAAAAGAAATTCTCGCTTCCCAGATAGTTAATCCACGGCAGAGGAGTATCTGGGGAAGTAATTACATATTCTTTGTCCTGGTCATTAAAATATCCATATTTCATAGTTGAATAACTCCTTCCTGTTGGATGACCCAAATCCCTAAAAACGACATTTTTCGAAAACGATTAAGAAAGATATTAGGGAGTTATACGGTCATAATAGCGCGGGTTGAGAAAAAAAACAAGAGGAATCTTTGAAATTATAGAAGAAAAAATATATTAGTCTTTTGTATGATGTAAATATGCACAAAAACAATTAATAAAAACTATTTAAACTAGACAAAAAAGAAAAAACATATTGATTTTTGCCAAAGAAAGGGGTATAGTGAAAATACGAAAACGATTAAGTTAAAAGGATGAGACATATGATTTCTATGAAAGAACTGGCACAGCACTGCGGGGTTTCCGTTGCCACAGTGAGCAAGGCGCTTAATGATCAGAGCGACATCGGGGAGAGTACTAAAATAAGAGTTAAGCAGGCAGCGGAAAAGCTGGGGTATTTTCCCAATGCTGCAGCAAGGTCCTTAAAGACAAACAGAAGCTATAACATAGGGGTTCTGTTCGTTGATGAGGCTAACAGCGGTCTGACCCATGAATATTTTGCCGCGGTTCTTGAAGGGTTTAAGGTAGAGGCTGAAAAGCAGGGTTATGATATCACGTTTATTAATGGGCAGATAGGAAAAAAGAAAGTTTCCTATTATGAACACTGCAAATACAGAAATGTAGACGGAGTGGTGATTGCCTGTGTTAAATTTGACAACCCTGAAGTGGTTGAACTGTTAAACGGGGACATTCCTGTTGTGACAATCGATCACATCAATGAAAACTGTTCTTCTGTATTGTCCGATAACGTAAAGGGCATTGAGAGCCTGATGGAATATGTTTACGAAAAAGGACATAGAAAGATTGCTTACATACACGGACAGGCGAGCACTACCGTTACAAAAGCCAGACTCACCAGCTTCTATCGATTTCTTGAAAGCCGGGAACTTTCAGTACCAGATGATTATGTACTGGAAGCAGATTATCTGGATGTCAGCCAGGCTATGGCATGTACCAGTGAGTTGTTAGACAGAAAAGATCCACCAACCTGTATTTTATATCCGGATGATACCGCACTGATCGGCGGGCTTAATGAAATCCGGAGGAGGGATTTAAGGGTTCCAGATGATATCTCAATTGCTGGATATGACGGCAGCAGATTATCACAGATATTAAACCCCAGGCTTACTACCATTCGCCAGGATACATCAGCAATTGGTATGCAGGCCGCTAAAAAACTGATAAGCACGATCGATAAACCTAAGACGACTTTCACGGAACAGATTATTGTGGAGGGCGAACTGATCACAGGGGAATCGGTTGGTAATGCTAATATTTCATGATAGTAATATCAGAAAAGGAGAGGGAAATATGAAGAAGAAAGTTGTAAGCGGATTATTATGCGCGGTGATGGCAGCTTCACTGGTTGCCGGATGCTCTTCAAAGAGTGCACCGAGCGAAAGCGGAAGCACAGCTGCAGACACGACGACTGCCAAGGAAACTGAGGCAAAGGCGGAGACGCAGAAAGAGGCTGGTGGTGAAGGAGGAAAAGTGATTAATATTTATGTCTGGAATGATGAATTCAAAGCCAGATATGAAGATTATTATGCTTCCAAGCTTCCGGCAGGTTATAAGGTTAATTTTGTGACAACTCCCAGTGAGAACAACGCCTATCAGAATGCTCTTGATGAAGCACTGTTAAATCAGAATGACGCAAAGCCTGATGATAAAGTGGATATGTTCCTGGTTGAAGCAGATTACATTCTGAAGTATGTAAATTCTGATTACACCATGGATTTAAAGGATGTTGGTGTTACAGAACAGGATATGTCAAAGCAGTATGACTATACTAAAGTAATCGCTAAGGATTCCAAGGGAGCACAAAGAGGTATTTCATGGCAGGGCTGCCCAGGACTTTATATCTATCGCCGCTCTATTGCCAAAGCAGTACTTGGAACCGATGATCCTGCAGAAGTTCAAAAAGCGATTAATGACTGGGACTCTTTTGACAAAACAGCTGCCAAGATGAAAGACAAAGGTTACTTTATGCTTTCCGGCTATGATGATTCTTACCGTACTTTCTCTAACAATGTAGCTGCTCCATGGGTAAATGGAAAGAAGGTAGCCATTGATCCAAACCTTGAAAAATGGGTTGATCAGACAAAGAAATACACAGACAGCGGTTACAATCAGAAGACCACACTCTGGGCAGCTGAATGGGCTTCCGGACAGGGACCTGAAGGAAAAGTATTTGGTTATTTCATGCCTGCATGGGGCGTAGATTTCGTTCTTGCTAAAAACTCTCTTGCAAAAGCAGAAGCAGACGGCGGAAAGCAGGAAGTAGGAAATGGTAATTACGGTGACTGGGCTGCAACCATTGGACCAGAATCCTATAACTGGGGCGGAACCTGGCTGTGTGCAGCTAATGGTACTGATAACCCTGATATCGTAGCAGATATCATGAAGACAATCTGCTGTGATGATGCAACCATGAAGAAAATTGTAGAAGAGAAGAATGACTTTGTTAATAATAAGACAGTTATGGAAGCTCTTGCAAAGGGCGACTACAAGTCAGCTTTCCTTGGCGGACAGAATCCTCTTCAGATGTATTGTGACGCTGCAGAGAAGATCGATATGAGCAAGATTTCTCCTTATGATCAGGGTCTGAATGAAAGCTTCCAGAATGCTATGCATGATTATTTTAACGGTACTGTAGACAAAGATACAGCACTTAAGAATTTCTACACTTCAGCACAAGAGAAATATCCGGAATTAGAAGTACAGCAGTAGCAAAATACAGGGCGGGATTTTCCCGCCCTGTATGAAAACAGGAGGCTCCATCATGGTAAGAGAAAAAAAGGCAAAAGCCAGAAAGAAAGTCAGCTATTCAAAATGGGGATATATTTTTTTAATACCTTTCTTTGCTACATATTTAATATTTTCCTTTATCCCCCTGGTAACTACGTTTTATAACAGCATGTTTGAAAATTACCGTTCAGGGTTAACCCAGATCGGACCTAATTTTGTGGGATTTGAAAATTATATTTCTATTTTCCAGAGTGATCTCCTGAAATACCTGGGCAATACGGTGATTCTCTGGATAATCGGTTTTATTCCTCAGATTTTCTTTTCCCTGATTCTGGCGGTTTGGTTTGCTGATTTCAGAATGAAGCTAAGAGGAAGTACTTTTTTCAAGACAATTATTTATCTTCCTAATGTAATTATGGCAGCGTCCTTTGCCATGCTGTTTTTTGCCCTGTTTTCAGATGACGGTCCAATGAACAATCTTTTGATAAGAATGGGGCTGATTGACAGTCCGATCCGTTATCTCACCACAGTATGGGGAACCAGGGGACTGGTCGGTTTTATGAACTTTATGATGTGGTTTGGCAATACGACCATCCTTTTGATGGCGGCTATTTTA
>SVDT01000261.1 GCA_015057775.1 Paenibacillaceae bacterium
ACTTCCTATGCTGGGGCTGGAGAGTCCAGTCAGAGTTACGCTTGCATGTATGGCAATCGGTGCTGGTGCAATGACTGTTTCTCATGCCAATGACTCCTATTTCTGGGTTGTGACAAACTTTGGAGCAATGACACCGGAAAAGGGATATAAGACTCAGACTATGGCAACTCTGGTACTTGGTATAGCAGGAATACTGGAAATCTTTATTCTGTCATTGATTCTTCATTAGGAATCAGACAGAGAGGGGGAAAGGAGAGACCTGATATGAAGCTATTATTTGCATCCGATTCTTTGAAAGGAACGCTTACCAGCCCACAGACCATTGATCTGTTAGGTAAGGCTGCTAATGAAGTATTTGGACTTTGTGAGTGGGAAGGGATTCCGGTTGCCGACGGAGGAGAAGGTACTGCAGACGCGGTAATCTCTGCAGTCAGGGGAGAAAGGGTGCCGGTGACTGTACATGGTCCTCTTTTAGAGACAGTTCACACCTATTATGGAAGCCTGGATGAGAACCGGGCCATTATCGAGATGGCGGCAGCCTCCGGTCTGACCCTGATACCAGAAAGGAAGAGAGATCCCAGAACCACCACAAGTTTTGGAACTGGTGAAATGATAAAAGATGCGTTAGATAGAGGGTTTACAGACATCTCCATTGCCATAGGAGGATCAGCAACAAATGATGGCGGAATGGGGTGTATGAGAGCGCTGGGTGTCCGGTTCCTGGATGTTAGCGGAGAGGAGCTAAATGGTACGGGTGAGGATTTAATCAGGGTATCTTCCATTGATACCTCCAGTCTGGATCCCAGACTTAACCAGGTAAAGCTTACTGTTATGTGTGATGTAAACAATCCGCTGTGCGGTCCTGATGGAGCTGCCTATACCTTTGGGAAGCAGAAAGGAGGGACTCCGCCTGTTTTAGATCAGCTTGAAAATGGCATGATAAATTACAGAAATATAATGATACAGAAATTTGGAATCAATCCGGATGAAATTCCTGGTTCAGGTGCTGCTGGCGGACTTGGCGCTGCACTTTGCATATTTTTAGGGGGGCAACTAAAATCCGGTATTGAAACGGTTCTGGATTTAATTGATTTTGACTCCCGACTTAATGGCGTTTCCCTTGTAGTGACAGGAGAGGGGCGGGCAGACTGGCAGTCCTGCTTTGGCAAGGTGATGCAGGGGATTGGACAAAGATGCAGACGGAGAGGGATTCCTGCTGTGGCCCTGACCGGATCCATGGGACCTGGTGCGGAGAAAATCTATGATTATGGAATCCGTTCTATTATGACTACGGTAAATGGGGTTATGGATCTGAATGAGGCATTTAACCGGGCAGAAGATTTATATTATCAGGGAGCAATCCGTATGTTCCGACTTATTGCACTTGGAATGGAATTGTAAAGAAAAACGTACATGACAGGGAAAACCGTTCATGTACGTTTCTTATATTGATTGAATTTAATACTTGGAATTTGTATTTGTTTCAGAGAACTCAGTAGTAGCCTTATGGCTGCGTTCTGTCAGCTGGGGCGCATCTGCCAGCTGTTCCTTGCTGTTTACCAGCTGGAATTTTCCTACCAGAGATTTTAAGTTCACTGCCTGGGCAGACAATTCCTCTGAAGTAGCGGCACTTTCTTCTGAAGTAGCGGAAGTCGTCTGAACTACTGCGGAAATCTGGTCAATTCCAGTTGTGATCTGTGTAATGGCATCTGCCTGTACATTAGATGCTTCTGCAATTTCTGCGATTTTACCGGTAGAGATTTCAGACTTCTGAACCACCAGGCGAAGTGCATTTGCTGTCTCGTCAGCGATTTTTGTTCCGCTTCCAATTGCAGATATGGCATTCTCAATAAGAGCAGTCGTATTTTTTGCTGCTTCTGCTGATTTACCAGCCAGGTTTCGTACTTCGTCAGCAACAACAGCAAATCCCTTGCCCGCAGATCCGGCTCTGGCTGCTTCAACAGCTGCATTCAGTGCAAGGATATTGGTCTGGAAAGCAATATCATCAATGGTTCTGATAATTTTGCTGATTTCATTGGAAGTATTGGCAATCTCGTTCATCGCTTCCGTCATTTCTTTCATTTTCTGGTTGCTTTCCATGATACCCATACCTGCTTCCTGAGAAAGGGTATTTGCCTCCGCTGCATTGGCCGCATTTTGTTTTACACGTTCTGAGATTTCCGTGATTGTTGCGGACAATTCTTCTATGGACGAGGCCTGCTCTGTGGCTCCCTGGCTTAAGGCCTGGGAAGCGTCAGCTACCTGGGAAGCTCCTGTGGATACCTGCTCAGATGCCTCGTCAATTTCCAGAAGGGTGCTGCTTAAATTTAAGCGGATGTTATGCATTGCTTCATAGATATAGCGGTAATCTCCGGTATATTGATCCTGGCACTCCGATTGAACTTTGAAGTTTCCCTGGCTCATTTCACCAAGCAGATAATTGATATCCTGAATAATTAATTTTAAATTTTGTCCCATATCCACGAATGTTTTTGATAGCTGGCCGATTTCATCATTACTTTTGACCTGAATCTCAACATTTAAGTTTCCAGCCGCAATGTTCTTCGCTGCGGCCACAACTCCGTCAATGGGTTTTAATGTTCTCCGTAAAAATACAATAATAACCGAATTAATAAAAATAAGAGATATAACAGCCAGTACAATCATGACAATAACGCTTTTTACCACATCCTTATTCAAATCGCTTTTGTCAAGACTGCTTGAAGCCCACCAGGTCTGGGATCCGCAGGTGATGGGATAGTAATGTCTGGCTTCCAGAGAACCGTCAGCCTTTTTTGTATCAATGTGGAATTCTTTCTTGTTTTCCTGCATTTTTACAATTCTGGCATATTCTGATGGAGGAATTAAGTCTTCCAGTTTTTTACCTATGTTGTCACTTGATTTACTGTCAAAAGCAATCATATTTCCTTCTGTATAAATATCCACATACATGGAAGGATATTTGGCATCGGTGGTTTTGATTCTGGAAAAATTAGATACGTTAATATCAGCCAGAATCACACCAATTACACGGTCACCATTCATAATTGGATATGCAATGGTACTCATCATGGTTCCTTTATAATCAAAGGGATCAGTCAGAAAAGGCGCTTTTGTTTCTCTTGCCACCCGGTAATAATCCTGATTGGAGTATTCGCTATAGGCACCGAGAGACTGGGCAGTGTTATTTTTTGCATTGTCACGGTCAACATAAACAGAGTAATCTTTGACTGCCGGGTCAAATTGTCCAGGCTCGAAAAAGGCGCCCACACCATATAAGGAATCGTTGCCATTAACCGCTGCCCAGGCTGAATTTGTAATGTAATTCTCTACCTCATAATTGACTTCTTTCAGCTGGGCATTGTATATTTTGCTTTTTCTGTTAATGTCTTTCCAGTCACTGGTGGCTTCCCCACCGTTATACACCCGATTTAAGTAATCCTGTAAATCTTTGGCAGTGCCAGACGCATCATTAATAATAGACTGGACCATGAGACCGTTCTGAGCTGCAATTCCTGTAAACTCACCATTGATTGCTTTGGATATTGAACTGCTTGCAAGTATGGAAGAGATGGTAATAAGCACGGTCAAACTCATAATCAGTATGATACCTGTAGCAATGGTTGTTTTCATTGCAAGCTTCATATCATTGAAATTAATTTTTTTCTTGTTCTTCATCTTAATGCTCCCTCAAATTAAAAAAATAGTAAAAAACTTCCCTCCTGTGCATCGGTAATATAGTTTGCTTATAAGGAAAAATTTACCAATTACCGTATAAAAAATAAACTGCATATCATGCAGCTAAATTTTTATATATTAAAAAAATGACCCTCCTTTCCTGTCATTAGTTTCATTTTTCTTCACCATCAACTGTTATTCGACACAAAGTGACAATTTGTTAATAGAAAATTCATAAAAAAGATTACTATAATTATTAATAATAAGGGAAATAAGATAATTTAAACGGTAATACTCATGATTCAATCGGCTGTGACACAGATGAACAACTTTATATACCAGGCATGAGCAACTGAGCTGCTACTTCGGCAACACCGCAAAGAACCATAACGAAAATAGGGTCTTTCTTTTTCTTTTGGAGCAGAAATACGGCAGCAGCAAAATAGAGCACTGGACGAAGTTTTACCTGACCAGGTAAAAAAGAGAGGGAGCCAGAGGGAAAGACAGCAGGAAGTAAAATATCAATTCCCGCCACTGCGATCATAGATACGACGGCAGGACGCAGGCTTTCTAATATATCCTGCAGAATGCTTAAATTTTTATATCGGTTATATGCCCAGGATAAGAAGGTGACAAACAGGCAGGAAGGAAGAACACATCCCAATGTGGCAAAAAAAGCGCCGGGTATTCCGGCAATCTGATTTCCTACAAAGGTTGCAGAATTTATGGCAATTGGTCCAGGTGTCATTTGTGAGATGGTAATTAAATCGGTAAAATCGTTTATGGTGAGCCAGTGATAAGTAGTGATAATCTGTTGTTTAATTAACGGCATGGCGGCATAACCACCACCGAAGCTGAACGCTCCGATCTGAAAAAATGCCCAGAATAATTTTAAATAGATCATAATTATGCCTCGTTTCTAAGTTTTCTAATGATAGTCTTACCTATGCCGGTCAGTGCTGCAGCCAGGATGATAAAAATTACATTTACGTGATAAAAGTAAGCGGCAATAAAGGAAGCTGCCATCAAAATAATTAAAAGGGGATCTTTTCCCTTTACCACGTCACCTCCCATGTCATAAACAACGGAAAGAATCACAGCACCAACTCCTGCTTTCATACCGTTTAGCATCGCCTGAATGATAAAATTTTCTTTAAAGGCGGTGTAAAAAAATGAGATGACAGTGAGAATAATAAAGGGTGGAATCACAGCACCTAATACAGCGCAAATAACGCCGGGTAATCTGGCGAGTTTATATCCCACAACGATGGCTCCGTTAACAGCGATGGCTCCTGGTGAGGACTGGGCGATGGCTACCAGGTCAAGCATTTCCTGTTGATCAATCCAGTGAAGCTCATCTACAAATTTTTTCTTCAGTAAAGTGACAATTACATAGCCGCCCCCAAAGGTAAAGGAACTTAAATAAAGTGTTGATAAGAATATATTGCTTAGTATTTTTTTGTTCATCTGTGTAAGTCTCCTGTTTCTGATGCAAATTCATTTTCTCTGTCTAAATATCTGCAAAAAATAAAGAGTCCCATTAGAATAAAAGGAGAAAACACCGGATCTGCCTCCACATTCCAGCCACCACCTTTTATATTGTGTACAAGCCTGGCAGTCACCCAGCTTTCCTCATCCATGATCCAGTATTCCTCGCTGCTTTTCATAAATAAATTATAACCTTTATGATCCATGATGAACTTGATCTGGTTGAGTGGCTGGCCATTCAGCAAAGACAGATTTTCCGGGAATACAGGACTTCCGGATAATATGGTCTGATTGAGAGAATCAGAAAGGATATAAATTTGTTCCTGGCTGTGTTCACCGCCCTCACAGGTTTTTATATCTGCATATAATTTAATTCTGCCGTCAGGGGAAAGTATGGTCTTCCTTGTAGGATAATAGGGCATTTTTAAGCAGGCAAGCTTTGTGGATGGTCTTTCATTATCAAGGATATAAAGTTTTCCTGCTTTTATTAAGTATTTCATAGAAGCTTCCTTTCAGGTTGTTTATTCCTTTACAAGTATAGCACTTGATGGTTTATAATTAAAATAGTATAATTTTATCAAAAACATATGATATTAGCTATAA
>SVDT01000262.1 GCA_015057775.1 Paenibacillaceae bacterium
TTTAAAGCTTTTGTAACAAATGTTACATCAGCTTTAAACTGTAACTTCAATTATGTGCATAAGTACTATATTTTAAACAAGTCCGGCTTCCCGAAAAACTGCAGACAGTTTGGGAGGCATGGCCTCTACAAGACTTTTGGCCATCTCCGCTGGTGCCTGAGGCATTCCGGAAAGAACCCATTTAACAGTCATGTACACAGATCCCCGGCAATACATCTCCAATAGAAATAAAATCTCATCCGATAAAGGTTCCTGCCTTCTATGAATCAGTAAATCTGTATAAAAACCCATGATCAGTTCAAAATCATGTTCCTTTAATGAATTATAATCATCGGAACGGAATGCGCCGGTAAAGAACACCGATTCCTTCTGAATAAACTGGAACTTCTCATTCAGGCTCTGGCAGACCGTCTTGTCCACGCCGATCTGGGCAAAGGATTCCAGCACCAGTTTGTCAAAATACCAGTTAATCAAATCATACTTATCTTTAAAATTCCGGTAGAATGTCTGCCTGGTCATCTGACAGCCGTCTACAATATTCTGTACCGTGATTTTATCCACCGGTCTGGTTTTCATGCAGTCTTTGATGGAATCAGCAAGCCGGTATTTTGTCTTCTCACTCTTGTTGGGATAATCAGCCATGTTCCGCTCCTGTCATGTATATTTGATTTCTATTTTATCACAGCAGGAGCTTTTTGTGAATATTGCTGTTGAAAATCTTATCAGGTGATTGGTGCAGGATTAAAAATACACAAATCATTGTGGAGACGGTATTTTTCAGCCCAGGTCTGCTTACGACCGCTGGCAACACCGATGATCTCATGAAACAGCTGGGTTCCAATTTCTTCAATGGTGGAATCTCCTGATGCAATGGTGCCTGCATTGATATCAATCAAGTCCTGCCACTGTGCCTTCATGTCGTTTCTGGAGCAGACCTTGATAACAGGAGCAATCGCCAGACCGTAAGGAGTCCCTCTTCCCGTCATAAATACCTGGAGCCCGATTCCACTTGCCAGCTGACAGGGACCGCAGACAATATCACTTGCCGGCGTTGCGGCATAGATTAACCCCTTTTTGCTGGGCTTCTCAGCAGGCGACAGCACTTCCACAATGGGAGAAGTGCCTGATTTTGCAATGGATCCCATGGCTTTTTCCACAATATTTGCAAGCCCTCCCTTTTTATTTCCTGGGGTGGGATTAGCACTGCGGTCTACCTCCCCCTCCTGGAGATAATGATCATACCATTTCATCTCACTGGCAAGCTTCGTTCCAACCTCTTCATTGATGCACCGCTCCGCTAACAGATAGACTCCGTCTCTTACCTCGGTCACTTCAGAAAACAAAACAGTTGCTCCGCCTTTCACCAGCATGTCGGAGGCATAGCCTGCTGCCGGATTGGCAGTAACACCGGAAAATGCATCGCTTCCGCCACACTGCATTCCAATGAGCAAGTCAGAAAGAGGTAGTGTCACCCGTTTTCTTTCATTTAAAATCTGAAGTTTTTTTTCTGCCATTTCCATCAGGGATGTAATCATATCTTCAAAGCCCTCTTTTTCCTGAAGAATGATCACATTGTCCGAATTTATATCAGCAGAATCGCAAAGCATCTCTACAGTAAACTTTTCACAGCCTAATGCCACCACCATCAGCTGTCCGCCAAAATTCGGATGTTTGGATAAATTCCGAAGGGCGCGGATTGGAACCTTTGCCTCCGGCGCGTTGATGGCGACTCCGCAGCCATAGGCATGATTGATGGGTACAATATCATCCACATTGGGATATTTGTGAAGGAGTTCCCGTTTCATGCGCTCCACAGCTACGTTTAAAACACCGGTCACACACTGAACCGTTGTACTGATTCCCAGAATGTTACGGGTTCCTCCCGGACCTCCCCATGGATTTTCAAACCCTTCCCATGTGGTAACAGGCGGCTGGGGCAAATCTGTTACCAAATTAGTTGAAAACACCATATGATCCACATCCGGCGGCTCAGGAAGCTCCAGCATATATTCATTAATCCAGTCCCCCTTTTTAATCGCCTCTGTTGCATAGCCTAATACGACGCCATAACGGATGACAGGCCCGCCCTTTTCAATGTCAAAAAGCGCAATCTTATGGGCCTGGGGAATCTCATGTCTGGCAACCACACCTGGCATAATCTCCTGGCCTGCTTTAATATCATCAACTGCAATCGCCACATTATCTTCTTCTTTCATTTTAACAAACAGCGGTTTACTCATTCCTTACTGATCCCTTCCATTGTAATATTACACAAAAAACAGGTTATTTCTGTTTATTTTTATTTTAATTACACAGGATGCTTTTGTAAAATTAATAGTTTTAAGAATTCTCTAAATTTTTCTTTGAGTAACCATTGTGCTTTTTGGGGAAATAGTCTATACTGACAATACAATATTGATATAGGGGGCATATGCTTGGATACCAAACAGATTGAATATATATTAAAAATTGCAGAGGAAAATAACATCACAAAAGCGGCAGAAAAGCTTTTTCTTACCCAACCGGCACTAAACCAGCAGCTTCTTCGCCTGGAAAAAGAGCTGGGCACTCAGCTTTTTCACCGCTCGCGGACCAATTGGCGGCCCACGCAGGCTGGAGAAATCTATCTTGAAAATGCCAGGAAAATGCTTCTGATCAAACAGGAAACCTACCGCATCATCGGCGATATGGTGTCAGATAAAGAGGGCACTCTCTCAGTAGGGCTTACACCAGGGAGAGGAATCGCCATGTTCTCCGCAGTGTATCCCAAATTTCATCAAAAGTTTCCCGGCATCCATATCATTCCTGTGGAACGCAGTGTGAAAAACCAGCAGGAAATGATTGTAAAAGGAGAACTGGATATTGGATTTCAGACATTATGTCCCAGCCAGCGAACCGGTGATGAATATATAGAATTGGGAAAAGAAGAAATTCTTCTTGCTCTTCCCAAAAAACACCCATTAAGCAGTCTGGAAAAAAACAGGGAAGAGGTTTATCCGGAACTGGATATCAAACTTCTGTCAGAAGACCCCTTCGTGCTTATGTACCAGGAATCCACCATCCGTTATCTCATAGACCGGATCTTTCAGGAAGCAGATTTTGTGCCCAACGTATTATTTGAGACTTCCAGCACCAGTGCAATTATCACCATGATTCAGGCCGGCCTTTGCTGCGGGCTGATTCCCATGTCCTATTTCCGGACGAAACCGGAAGGAATTGCATGCTTTTCACTTCCCTCCCACCCCGTATGGGATGTAGTGGCCTCTTACCGGAAAAACAGCTACTTAACCAGAGCATCTAAGTATTTCATCCGATTAGCCGGAGAATTTTGGGGTTATTAATCCTCATTCATAAATTCAAATAAATTTAATCCCACTGTCTCATCTGCTCTTCTGCCAACACTGCCGGCAATTTCCGTAACGATGATCTCTCCTGTCGCGCTGATGACTGCACGTCCCAGATGACCGCTGTGGCATTCTCCATTGTGTGGATTTCCTATGACCATATGAAGATGGAGATAAGGCTCTCCGTCTTTTTCAGTAATACTGCCCATAAGAGATGCAATCTCATAAAGTCCCTTGTACTCATGGCTGTAATACTGTTTCTTTTCCGTGTCATAAACTCCAAGCTGAATGGTGCCGGCTGCACCCAGACCGGTAACCGATGCCAGCCTGATTCCTTCTTTTTTACAAAGCTGGGTCAGACTGGTCAAAATCTCGTCTCCCACATCCAGCCTTATTACAAACGTATGTCCAAATTTTCTGTATTCCATATCTATTTACCTCCTGTCTGTTTCTTCTGCTTCAACTTCTTCATGATTTTCTTTCACAAACATAATGCCAAATGCAAAAACTAAAAGGATGCAGGAAAACCAAATGGTTTTTTCTGCAAATAAAGGTACCAGAAAACTACCAGCTCCGGCTCCCACTGCAAAAAACAGGATCACGCCATAATAACGGAGACATTTTTCAAGATTCTCTTTGTCTCTGGTCTGACGGTAACGGTAGAGCATCTCAGTCGCACTTCTTAAATTGCCGATACACATGGTACTTGCAAAGGCACTGCCCTTCATCTTTCGAAAGGCCTCCACCTGCATGGCACAAACAAAGGATACCATGGCATTGGCTGCCAGATCTAAGTTATTTGGCATAAATCCTACCAGAAGCAAAAGCACCATCTCCGCAACCACTACAATCTGCCGCCAGTGTATCTTCTTACTGTCTCTGTATTTTCCTCTGATCACCTCAGAAACATAGATTCCTGCAACAAACGCCAGTATGGGCATCAGATAACGTAACGCTGTCTGCCAGCTACCATTCATGATATTGTGGGCAAATATAATAATATTGCCAGTCTGGGCATTGGCAAATACCTTTCCCCTGTAAAAGTAGGTATATGCATCCTGCAGGCCGCCGGACAATGTAAGTATGATTCCCGTTGACACAGCTTCCGACATTTGTCCTTCCAATTTATTCAGGAACATGTTCCATCACCTGCCTTTCCAAAGCTTACTATATCACATCTTTTTCTGCTTGAAAACAAAGAGCAGCCCAAAGTGAACAAAAAATCTGTAGTATTGGCTAAATATATCATAAAATTAGTAGATTTTATTTTTTCTTTGCCTTATGCTAATAGAGCGCGAAAAATGATTGAACTTAAAGAGGAGAAATACCATGTCAGAGAAAGCAACATTATCTGCAAAAGATGAAAAATTTCGTAATTTTGCACTTCATGCCAACATGTGGAGGGTGGTTCTCTATGTGGGAACACCGCTGGCCCTTTATCAAAGCTTAAACCAGCTTTTTAAAATATTTGATTCCATGATGGCTGCCCATATCGGCGCATCCTCCGTCTCCGCAGTCGCCTATCTTTCCCAAATCGGCTTAACACTATCTGCACTGGGCGGCGGTCTTGCAATCGGATCCAGTATAAAAATCAGTGAGGCTTACGGTGCAGGAGATTTTGACCTGGTAAAAAAACGGGTCAGCAGTCTCTTTGCCATGTGCGGTTTATTAGGTGCAGTCATTCTCCTTGTTTTAATGCCTGCTGCTCCCCAGTTTCTTAAACTTGCTAAAACACCTGACAGCTTCATTGCAGAAGGCACCCAGTACTTCCGCCTGGAACTGATCGGTATGGTCATCAGTTTTTTTAACAACGTCTATATTGCTATAGAAAGAGCCAGAGGAAATTCCCGGAGAATCTTAAACTTAAACATGGGTGTCATTGTAATCAAACTTTCTTTAACTGCTTTTTTCGTATATGTGTTAGGATCAGGAATTAATATGATATCCGTCGCAACCATTATTTCACAGATATTTATCCTGGCAGCTGCAATAAAAAATTTAAACCAGAAAGACAATGCATTTGGCCTTTCCTTTCACAGCATCAGTTTAAAATCTGCTGTGATTGTACCCATGATTTCTCTGTCCATACCGGTTATTATAGAAAAAATCGCTTTTTCCCTTGGAAAGGTTGTCATCAATTCCATGAGTACAATTTACAGCGCTCTGACTGTGGGAGCTCTCGGAATTTCCAATAACATCGGAGGAATAACCACCATGCCCCAAAACGGGTTTCAGGAGGGCGGTTCTGCCATTATCAGCCAGAACATGGGAGCCGGCAAGCCAGAGCGTGCTCTGAAGGCATTTGGCTGCATTCTAGTAATTAATGTGGCTATGGGAGCTGTTCTAATGTCATTGTCCCTGATTTTTTTAGGACAGATCAGCAGGCTTTTTG
>SVDT01000263.1 GCA_015057775.1 Paenibacillaceae bacterium
TTAATGAAAAATTCTCTGGAAACAGCTTCTAAATAGTTCTCCCGCTCAAGCGCTTCCGGAAATTCCAGAAGCTTTCTTGCCGTTTGATTATAAAACTCTGTTTTCTGTTCCGGATCATCCATCTTGTAATTCTTTCTCAGAACTTCAATCTCAAAGAGAAAGCTGTTTTGTGCCTGTTCAATTCTATGTTTAAATTCTTCCGCTCCCAGATTCTTTATAAATTCATCGGGGTCCTTATAAGGCTCCATATTAAGAACTCGAATGGAAACTCCCGCATCCCTTAAAATGGGAATCGCTCTCAGTGCCGCTTTCTGACCTGCTCCGTCGCTGTCATAGGTAAGGATCACTTTGTCCGTATACCGCTTTAACAGCTGGGCATGCTGGGTGGTAAAGGCCGTTCCCAGGGAAGCCACCGCATTGGTAAAGCCTGCCTGATGCATGGCAATTACATCCATATACCCTTCGCAGATCAATATGTATTTTTCCCGTGACAATCTGGCATAGTTCAGTCCGTATAAGTTTCTGCTTTTATCAAACAGCTTTGTCTCCGGTGAATTTAAATATTTAGGCTCACCGGATCCCATAACTCTTCCGCCAAACCCGATGACCCGGTTATTCACATCCATGATGGGAAACATCACCCGGTTCCAGAACTTATCATGACTTCCCTTTTCCTCAATGGTCACAAGCCCTGACTGCTTTAATACAGAATCATCATACCCCTTGCCTCTTAAATAGCGGTATAAATCGTCACTGGTTTTATTGGAGTATCCCAGCCCAAAGCGGACTATGGTTTCATCACTTAACTGCCTGTCCTTTAAATACCGGTAACCGGCCTCGCCCTGGGGCTTCTTCAGCTGATAATAAAAATAGCTGGCTGCCAGCTTATTCATCTCTAACAGAGCGGCTCTTAAATCTTCCTGCTCCCTTGCCTCTTTGCTGTATTCTTCCACTGGCAGTTTTACTCCTGCCCGGTCTGCCAGCACCTTAAACGCTTCTGAGAAGGAATAATTCTCATACTCCATAACAAAGGTAATAACATTACCACCTGCACCGCAGCCAAAGCAGTAATACATCTGTTTGGCCGGTGACACGGAAAAGGAGGGAGACTTTTCATTATGAAACGGGCATAAGCCAAAATAATTGCTGCCCTTTTTTTGCAGTTTCACGTACCCTGATACGATATCCACAATGTCATTCCTTACGCGGACTTCTTCTATTATGTCTTCCGAATATCGCATAAAGCCATCATCCTCCTTTCACAAAGATTTATGATAAAATGCTTATTTGTCAAATTGCTTTCCATGCCTTTGGTACAAACAGTTCTTCAAACCGGTCAATGGCATAGCTGTCACTCATACCGGCAATATAATCACAGACAGCACGTTCCTTGTCTGCAGTACCTTTTTCCATTAAATAACGGTATTCCTGGGGAAGCTTATCCGGATGATCCATATAATACTCAAAAAGCATAGCGATCATCTTCTGTGCTTTTCCTTCTTCTGCTTTTGGAATCTCATTCTTATAAACATGCTGAAACATCCAGGTTCTAAGCCCCTGCATGGCTGCTTCCATATCCGAAGACATGATGATCTCATTCTTCTGATAGCTGTTATTGATAATATCATGAATGAGATTATTCAGTCTTTCCCTGACGCTGTGTCCTAAAATATCGGTATAGCAGCCGGGAAGATCCTCCTCCACAAACATCTTTGCCCGAATTGCATCATCGATGTCATGATTGATGTAGGCAATTTTGTCAGACAGCCGGACAATGGCGCCTTCTAACGTGGAGGGATGACCACTGGTCCGGTGATTTAAGATTCCATCTCTCACTTCCCATGTGAGGTTTAAACCCATTCCGTTCTTTTCCAGAATTTCAACTACCCGTACGCTCTGCCTGTAATGGGCGAACCCCTGGGAACAGATCTCGTTAAGAATTGCCTCTCCGGAATGGCCAAATGGAGTATGTCCCAGATCATGCCCCAACGCAATCGCCTCTGTTAAATCCTCATTCATGCGCAGGGACTTGGCAATGGTTCTTGCTATCTGGGAAACTTCCAGTGTATGGGTGAGTCTTGTCCGGTAATGGTCACCTTCCGGTGCCAGAAACACCTGAGTCTTGTGCTTCAGCCTTCGAAATGCTTTACAGTGAATGATTCTGTCACGGTCCCGCTGGTAAGCGGTGCGGATATCACAGGGTTCTTCTTCCCGTTCTCTGCCTTTGGTATTCTTGCTAAAAGCAGCATAAGGACTTAAATAAGCTTCCTCCCACTGTTCAGTGGATTCTCTGATATTCATTCGATCACATCCTTCGCAAAGTTATGGTACATTATATCATATTTTCAGTAATTTTAACACCCTATATTAAATTATTTGCACTGTGCTCATCTGGTGCTGCTGATGTGTTTCCTGTATTCACTGGGCAGACAGCCATATCGTTTCTTAAATGCCTTGGCAAATGCCCTGCTGTCAGGAAATCCATGCCTCATGGCAATTTCCCCAATCTCATGATCCGTTCCCATGAGTTCACGCACTGCATATTTGACACGCAGGTCAATTAAAAAGGTACGATAATTAACCTGCGCATACTTTAAAAAAATTCTGGATAAATAGGTGGGGCTGAATCCAAAGCGCAATGCCACAGAGTCCAGTTTTAAATCCTGATCATAATTCTCCCTCATATACTGGGTTACATCAGAAAGTTTATCCAGCTGTTTTTTCTGCCGGATGATTTCTTTATCCATATTTTCTGTTTTAAACTCTGTTACCAGAAGATACAAAAGCTGATAGAACTGGCTTTTCACCTGAAAGCTGTAGCCATATTCCTGTTTGTCATAAGTAAAAAAAAGAGAGGTTACAAGATCCTTCAGCCTGCGGTTTGCCTCTTCTCCTTTTCTTTCAAAGTTCACATAGGAGTCCTCGCCCATGTAATCTTCAAAGGTCTCTCCCGGAATCTGCAGGACTATGGTAATATTGGGGTTGGGACATTCAATAGAATGCACCTCATTGGAATTGACCAGTACAAACTCATCTCTGGTAAGCTTAAGATGGGTATTGTTGATAAAAAAATCAATCTCGCCCTCCAGTACCAGAAAAATCTCTACCGAATGGTGCCAGTGCTTTGTCACTTTATAGTTCCCTTCCCTGCCCTCAAAAATGAACAGCCGGAAAGGGAGATCATTATTGGGAATTACCAGCTCATGCCTGATTTCCATTTTACACCTCCGTAAAGTACTGTATCCATTATAAAACATTTCTGTCTGTTTTCCAACGGATTTTCTTTTGTATCACACAGGGAGACTGTCACTGACACATAAGACACCATATCCCAGCTCGGGATTTGGATACTGGGTGATTCCGGGAAGCTTTCTTGCTCCGCGGATCAGATAAGCTTTTATTTTTTCCCCGAAGAGAAACGGATCTCTACCATCTACAATTCCCCACTCCATAAGAAGAGCGGAGCTGCCTGTGACAAAAGGCGTGGCAAACGAAGTTCCTGTAACCGAATCATAACCTCCTCCTGCATATGCTGCGATGATCCCTACTCCCGGCGCAGCCAGGTCAGGCTTTACCTGATTTGTTCTTCTGGTATAACCTCTTCCTGAAAAATCAGCATAGGATTGATAGGTATCATCATATGCTCCCACCGAAATAACTTTTGAAGCCGTAGAGGGAATCGTCAGTGTTGTCTCCGGCGTTGCCCGCAGAAAACGGGTGGACTGATTTAGCACACCAGAGGATGGAAGCCATAAATCGTATTTCCCCTCAACGATCTGTCTGGGTGTCAGCCGGAATTTCCAGATTCCACTGTCAACATACGTGTCCACAGGAAGAAAGTCTAAATAAATCTCCTGTGCCACACTGTATGGTCCCGGTTTTCCGTAGTACAGAAGGATTTGGGTATTTCCGTACCGAATGGTCTGGGGACCAAGCCGGCTGCTGATAGGGCCGATCACTTCTCCAGATGGAGTCACAATGCTGATATCAAATAAATCCGCATAGGATTTCCAGAGCTGGACGCTGAAGCTCTGTTGAAAATTCCCCACACTTAACTCTATCTCCTGGGGACTTGCCATGGTTAATGTTCCTGAAATATGTCCGGCACCAACCCCTTCGTTTCCTGTACCAACCACAATTACAGTTTTACCATAATTAGAGATATCATCAAGAAATGTTTCCAAAAGACTGGTTCCGTCGTGAGATCCATAAGTATTGCCAAAGCTTAAATTAACGGCAACCGGCATCTGCATATCCACTGCTTCTTTTACTGCAAAATTCACTGCACGCATAAGTTCTGTAGTCCTTGGAAACCCGTTTTCCTGAGGCACTCCCAGCTTCACTACCAGCAGAGGGCTTTCATATGCAACCCCTCTGTACTGACCCCTGTTTTCCCTGCCGTTTCCTGCTGCTATGGAGGCTACCGCAGTTCCATGACCGGTAATATCAACGGACGGAACCAGTTTATTGGCCTCTGCTCTGCTTCCTGTTGCCAGAGCCGCATCAATCTCCTCTTTTGTAAATACTCTGTTCAGGGTCTGATCCCACAGCTTTACAATCCGGGTGGTTCCATCCGGGTTACGAAAATCATCATGATAATAATCAATTCCGGAATCAATAATGGCTACAAGAACACCTTTCCCGGTCAGATTGTTCGTTCCCTGCTGGACCAGATTGACACAAGAGGCCGCTTTTGCCTGATTTATGGCAAAAAACAGCCTCTTTGGTTTTTCCACATATTCGATCTGGGGAAGATCACTTAACTGGTCAATCAGGGACTCCGGTACATTCAAGATGGCATACTCATTTAACATTTGCTCCACCCTGATTCCTATCTCGGTAAGAAAACCGATATCTCCGGAATGCTTCACAATGACATCCCATGTTTTTTCCACCGGATTATATCCTACATTCAAATTACCTGACTTCTCCCGCTCCTCCGGAGTAGCACTGAGAGCGAGATTAAGCAGATTCTCCAATTTTTGATCCTGCATACAACATCCTGTGCTTTTTTTACATTGTACGCTGGAAGACTCTCTCTCATTCCTTTACACTGTCCGCCTCGCATACCTTAACACCATGATAAAAAAACTGCAGGATATCTTCAAAGGATTTCCCTTCCTTGGCCATAGTCTGGGCTCCGTTCTGGCTCAGCCCCACTCCATGACCAAATCCACCGCCATAGATATGAAACGTAGTGATGTTCTTTTCATCAACTCCCTGATTTTCTATGGCCAGATAAGCACTGGGAAGGGAGTCAAAATTTTTCATCTGGGTCCCGTCTTTTTTTGTAAGTGTCATATATTTATTACCGAGTTTGGCTCTGACCTGGCCCTCTCCGCTTATGGTCATAACGCCCTCTGAGCCCTCGACTCTTAACTTCTTTACGATACCCCCTACCCCTCTTTCAACCACTGTAATGTTTAAGATGGAGCCTACCTCAGTAATCTCTTCTTCCAGCTGCCGGTTGGTCACTGTCGTTTCCCACCGATACATAGGGAATGAGGAGTCATAGGCCGGATAATCCTTATTCTTTATAAATTGTTCAAAATCTGAATTGGTGGACAGATTTAACACTGCCCCTCCATCCTGAAGCAGACTCCCGTCCAGATATGGATACTGGGCTGGATCTCCGCCCCATACACTGCCATCAGTCGTATGACCGCAGGAAGTGGAGAAATAGAATGCTTCAATGGGAGTGTCTCCATAGAACAGCAGTTTCCCGTAAGT
>SVDT01000264.1 GCA_015057775.1 Paenibacillaceae bacterium
TACTTTGAGATAAGAAGTTCCATAGCTTAAATCTGCGGTCAGAATCAGGCCTGCCGGAATGAGGAAAGCAAAAATACCATTGATGCTTACGGTATAGGCACACATGGGAATCCGCAAAGAAACAGTATAGTTAACTGCCCAGTTTTTATAACGGAGTATGGACTCATGAAAGTTTTTAAAGGAAAAAATACTCTGTTGAAATGTTTTTACAACCGGAATTCCTCTCACATATTCTACGGCCTCATTGTTCATATCCTCCAGTGCATTCTGATACTGTGCCATGGAATTTTCCATATCTCCCATCAGCACACGGGTTAAGACAAAAAGCCCCACTGCCATAGGCAAAAGACTGATCAGTCCAAATCTCCAGTCAAAAAATAACAGGAGAAATAAAACAGCTACTGGGGTCACCATTGCACCCGCCAGATCGGGAAGCTGGTGAGCCAGATAGGTCTCGGTCTGCCCGGCTCCATCGTCAATGATCCGGCGCAGTTTCCCACTGCCCATACGTTTCACATACCCCACAGGCAGCTTTGTTAAATGATGAAGTGCGACTGTCTTCATGTTCCTGGCTGTACGGAACGCGGACAAATGAGTGCATAAAAGTGCGCCAAAATAAATCAGCATACTTCCAAGTGCTGCCCCAACAGCGTACCAGCCATAAGTAATCATCTCTTCTGCAGCCCGGACATCCGGCCAGGCGGTTACTGCAGCTTTTACCGCCTTCCACATAAATACATAGGGAAACAGCCCGATTACGGCACTGATTCCGGACAAAAGACATCCCAGCCACGTTAAATATTTGTAACTCCCTGCAAATGTAAGGAGCGTGACCTTCCCGGTAACCGGAAGTTCTGTCATCAGATTCTTTTTTTCTTCCACCTTTTTTTCCTCCTCTGGCTGAATTTAATCAGTCATTAGTTAGTTAATACTAATTTCAAATCAAAATAATATGGAGCATTAAAGCCCCATAATTTTTTTCCAGCCCGCATGCTGGAAGGTTCCAAGTACCAGCCCATAAGACAGAGCCTTCTCTCTGGGAACATCATGAGCTACAAACTCCCAGAGCTGTTGGAAAAACGACCGTGCTAAAATATGAATGATGGTGCTGTCAATCTCCATCACATCATGCCCCAGTTCCTTCATTGCCTCTACAAACTCCCAGGTTGAGGCTTCTTCAATCTCCGTCAGCTCACTTAAATAACTGTCACAGTATTCTTTGCTGCTTTTGCAGAAGATCAGTTTAAACAGATCAAACCGGTCATAAACATAATTCACCATCCATGGAACATTATCATCGGAGATCTCATCAAGGGCTGCCGCCTGTTTTTCCGGGGGCAGTGCGGCAAATTCCACATGTACTGCTCTGTATTTTTCCATCAATCCCTCTGCTGCATCTCCGGTCAATTCCTCGAAAAGCGCCTCCTTGCCTGGAAAATACCCATAAATCGCTCCTGTTGTCACACAAGCCTCTTTTGCAATCCGTCTTAAGGAAGCACCTTCATAACCATACTTTAAAAATTCCTGTTTGCCCGCTTCCAGGATAGCGAGGCGTGTATCATTTCCATTTACCTGAGTACTCATTTGTTCTCCTTTATAACACCGTTATATAACGATGTTATTATCATACAAAAAATGCAGGGCGTCAACACGCCCTGCCGGTTATTTTTTCTCAATAACGAATATTTCTTCTTTCATTGGTAAAAATTATCATCTGCCAGATCTAAACCTGACCGCCTTCCACTACCAGATTCTCCGGATCAATTTCATCTCCGTATACAGGTTCTAAGGTTTCTTTATAATCCTGATGGAAGAACTGCTCTCCTGCTAACGATTTAATTTCCCCATTGAGCCATTCTAAAAGTTCCGTATTGCCTTTCTGCACGGCGGGAGCGATGGTGTCAAGATTTCCAATGGATTCAATTCCTACTGTAAATCCCTTGTTTTGAATCGCCCATGCAAGTACTTCCGTATTATCTGTGGAGAATGCATCCCCTC
This sequence comes from Paenibacillaceae bacterium, assembly GCA_015057775.1. GTDB lineage: Bacteria > Bacillota > Clostridia > Lachnospirales > Lachnospiraceae > Lacrimispora. The sequence goes on from SVDT01000264.1 coordinate 1,999, forward strand.
TTCCGTCGGCAAGAGCATCATACGCTTCCTGGTACTCATCAAACTTTAACAGCTTTACTTCCGGGTGATTCTGGGAGAAATAAGTCTCTGCAGTCGTGCCTTTTACTACAATTAAGGTTTTATCTTTTAACTGGGAAACATCAGAAATCAGAGCCTTATCCGGTGATACCACTCCCAGCGCAACCTTCATGTAAGGAAGTGCAAAATCTACCTGTTCTTTTCTTTCATCAGTCACTGTAAAATTAGCAAGGATGACATCAACCTTGGCAGATTTTAAGTATTCCACACGGCTTGCAGCTTCCACATAGACAAATTCCACTTTATCTTCACTGCCAAACAAATCTTTTGCAATTCTTTTTCCAAAATAAACATCATATCCCTGGATCTTACCATTGGAATCCACATATCCAAATGGATTTTTATCGCTGAACACTCCGATGCGTATGGTACCGGCTTTCTTAATCTCATCAAGAGATCTGGCTTTTGCTGAGGGAGAAGCTTCCTGTGCCGGTGCTCCTGCCGGTGCTTTTGCCTGACTGCAGCCTGCTAAAAGCCCCGCTGCCATGGTAATTCCAAGTAATGCGCTTAATAATCCCTTTTTCATAAATAATATCCTCCTTTTCTATCGAGCTTCATAATGAAACATATTTAAAAATTGCTTTGCTCTCTCTGTTTGGGGTGAGTGAAAAAACTCCTCCGGACTTCCTTCTTCTACCACTACTCCCTGATCCATAAACAAAACCCGGTCTGCAACTGCTTTTGCAAATTCCATCTCATGGGTTACAATCACCATTGTCATTCCCTCTTTTGCAAGCTCCAGCACTACCTGCAGAACTTCCCGGACCATCTCCGGATCCAAAGCAGCCGTTATCTCATCGAGAAGAAGGATCTCCGGATGCATCATAAGCGCCCGCACAATGGCAACTCTCTGTTTCTGCCCGCCTGACAGCTGTCTTGGGTAGACATTTGTTTTATCTGACAGACCGACCCGTTTTAAAAGTTCCTCCGCTTCTTTTGTCACTTCTGATCTTTCCCTCTTTTGAACCTTAATGGGAGCCAGAAGTATATTATCCAGAATGGTCAGATGTGGAAATAAATCATAGCTTTGAAATACCATTCCAATTTTTTGCCTCAGCTCATAAACATCTTTATTCGCCCGGTCAATGACACGGTCTTTAAAACCAATGGTGCCGGAATCCACTGGCTCCAACATGTTTAAACATCGTAAGAAAGTGCTTTTTCCACAGCCGGAAGGGCCAATTATTACAACCACCTCTCCCTTTTTCAGAGAAAATGTAATGTCGTTTAAAACCTTTAATCCATTTTCATAGGATTTATTCAGCTGTTCCGTTTTTAAAATCTCTTCCACATTCATAATCAATCCCTCAATTTCTTATCTAACAGAGCCGCTGCCCTGGAAAATGGGTAACAGACTGCAAAATACATGATAAAGATAACGCCGTAAACCCAAAGAGCTGCATCCGGAACTGTATAGCGGGAAGCGTCAATAATCTGCTTTCCTACTTTGACCACTTCAATTACGCCGATCAGAACCACTAACGATGTGGTTTTAACCATTCTAGTCAGAAGATTCATCATGGACGGTAAAAGCCGGCGAATGGTCTGGGGTATGATGATATGCCGGTAAACGCCAATCTTACCAAAACCAAGGGCATAGCCGCTTTGATACTGATGAACAGGGATGGACTCCAGTGCACTTCGGACTAAATCTCCCATCTCGGCAGTTCCCCAGAAGGTGAATACCAGCACTGCGGCGGTTCCTCCTGTAAAATTCACATTTAAATGCTTTGCCGCTCCAAAATAAACCAGAAATAACAGTACCAGCTGGGGCATAATCCGTACTGTCTCAAGATACAGTCGGCAGAGAAACCGTACAAGCTTATTTGTACTGGTCATTACCATGCCAAACAGCATTCCAAGGCAGATGGAAAAAAACATGGATATCACTGCAAGCTTTAGTGAAACCCATAAGCCTTCCCACAGCCTTAAAAAGTTATTTCCCTGAAACAGGATCTCAATTCCCAAATTCTGCATACCGCACCCTCCTTTCCAACAAGGTACAAAAAGCGGATACTGGCAGAAGAATCAGTAAATACGAGATGACCAGCATGAAAAGTGCCTCGTCTGTCTTATAGTAAATACCAATCAGATCCTTTGCCACAAACATAAGATCTGCAAGAGCAACTGCGCTGAATACAGAGGTTTCCTTAATCAGGAAAATAATATTTGCACAGAAGACCGGAACGCTGGTTGCGATTGCCTGGGGAAGTAGAATGAAACGGAATATCTGAAACCCCGTCATACCCAGGCTTAAACCGGAATCTGTCTGAATCTTTGGAATCTGTTCAATTCCCGTACGGAATGCCTCCGCCATATAACTTCCTCCCAGGAAAGCCAGACCTGTAATGGCACAAGTCTCAGAGCTTAGTACAATTCCAATCTTAGGCAGACCAAAATACAGGAAAAACAGCTGAATTAACAAGGGTGTATTTCTTGATATCTCTATGTACCCGTTCACAATGGCTGTTACTACCGGTATCTTAAAAATCTTTACCAGACTGCACAGCAGACCGATCACAACTGACAGCAAAATTCCAAAAAATGCTATGGTCAGTGTTAAGCCTGCGGCACTGGCGTAAAGCGGCGCATACGCTCGTATAAATTCAAAGTCCATATTGGTATCTCCTTTGATTTCATGAAAAAAGGAAGCAGATGAACGCCCATCTGCCCCCTTTTTTCCATGTCTGGTCTGTCACAGGAATTTGCAGGAAATCAGATATTCATATGCGCACTGGAAAAAACCGTATCTCTTCTTGCGAAGCATCTACAGCAAAAACAACACAGCCTCATATTTTCCCGTACGACCATAAATAAATGATTCATTTTTATTTCTCCTATAAACATACTATTTATATATGTATAATACTATGATGAAAACTATTTGTCAATTATTTTTTATCGGAAAATAACAGACACAAAAAAATACCCTGGTAAGCAGCTATTAACCGCTTATCAGGGCATATCTTATTCATTTAGAAAGAATTTAAAGCTGGTCACTTGTATCAGAAAGCTGGAATTGCATAATCAGCTCTTTTAACATCTGCATCTGGCTTAACAATTCTTCGCTGGTAGCAGCGCTTTCTTCTGCTGTCGCTGAGTTAGACTGGGTAACCATGGAAATCTTCTGCATACCTCCCTCTAACTGGGCTACACTGTCTGCCTGGCTCTTTAATGACTGGGATACCTTGGACACGAGGGTATCGATTGTATTGGTCTGCTCCACAATCTTTTTAAATACTTCAGCTGTGGACTCTGTGTTTCGTTTTCCCTGTGCCACGGATTCCATGGTACTGTGGATTAAATCGGTTGTCTGCTTCGCAGCATCCGCACTTTTTCCAGCCAGCTCTCTCACTTCATCTGCAACTACGGAAAATCCTTTTCCAGCTTCCCCTGCACGGGCTGCCTCTATGGCTGCATTCAATGCCAGGATATTGGTCTGGAATGCAATATCATCAATAATATGTATGATTTCCTGAATTTTCTTGGAAGAGGAATCAATGGTTGCCATGGATTCCTGAAGCTTTTTCATCTCTTCATCTCCCTGTCTGGTCTCGAGAATTGCGGATTCGGTCATATCCTTTATGGTAAGGGAATAC
>SVDT01000265.1 GCA_015057775.1 Paenibacillaceae bacterium
CGTAAAGTAATTATTATCCGCATATCCCACTCTGGCACCGATTTCTTTTACATTGACATTGGGCTGCTCCAGCATCTTTTTCGCTTCCCCCACCCGGTATTCTGCCAGGTAAGAGGTAAAGCTCTGACCAAACTGCTGCTTGAACATCTTGCAGAAATAAGGCTCTGAATAGCCAATTGCCCGGGCTGTCTCACTCATGGAGATCTCATTCATAAAATTGGATTTAATATACTCCATAACCATGGATGCCATAACGGACAGACGGCTGCTGTTTAAATCCGTTTCCTCTTCCATCAGTTCTTTCTGTTCCTCAGCCTCATTTTGTATTGTCTGTATTGCTTTTATGCCATGCCCATTCCAGTCATCAGTTACCCGAAGGGCCTCTTCCACCACACTGATGACCTCTTTCTGAGAATAAGGCTTCAGTATATATTCCATGGCTCTGATGGAAATCGCCTTTTTTGCATAATCAAACCGGTCATAAGCAGTCAGGAAGATCAGACAGCATCTGGAATTTTCTTTTCGCATAATTTCTGCAGCCTGGATCCCATTCATTCCCGGCATGCCAATATCCAGAATAATGATCTGTATGTCCTCTTTTCGAAATAGTTCCACCGCTTCTATGCCATTTCTTGCTTCATAGATCATGCAGTCCTCTCCGAATTTTTTTTGGAGCATTTTTTTAAGCACCATCCGCTCAATCATTTCATCTTCCACAATCATCAGCCGATACATCGTTTGTTCACCCCTTTTTTCCTCCAAAAACAATGATTACCTCTGTTCCCTGATCCAATGTGCTGTCAATCGTCACTTTTCCATATTCATAGTACGAGGAAATTCTTCTGTATATATTTCCAAGCCCAATTCCCAGACCTGTACCTTCTGTCTCAATGGCATTGCGAATCCCTGCCAGCTTCACCGGATCCATGCCCTTGCCTGTATCAGAAACCAATATATGCAGCAGTTCCTTCTGCTTTCTGATACTGATAAAAATACTCCCCCCATTTTCCTTTTCCGATATCCCATGTATGACTGCATTCTCAAGCAAAGGCTGCAGGATAAAAACGGGCACTTCCTCCTTATAGAGATCTTCCTCACAGTCAATATTCCAGGTCAGCCTGTCTCCGAACCTCATCTTTTGAATATACATATAATCCCTTGCCACCTTCAGTTCCTGCTCCAAAGGTTCAAACGCATTGGCAGTCCGTAAGCTGTAGCGCAAAAGGTTACCGATGGAAACCAGCATCTCTTCCGTAACGGGCGCCTCTTCCATCTGGGCCATTCGAGTGATCATATTAAGAGTATTAAATAAAAAATGAGGATTCAGCTGGCTCTTAATCAGCTGAAGCTGTGCCATGGAAAAACGTTTTTCCAAATCTGCCCGTTCCAGCTCGTGCTTATAGAGCTTTTCTTCAATCTGGCGCTTTTCTTCTGTTGCTGAGATAAAATTCTTTGTGGAATGTTTCATTTTGTTAAATGCATGAACCAGCCTGCCAATCTCATCTGTTCCTTCCCAGACCACATCCGGAGAAGAAAAGTCATTCTTTTCAATTCTCCCGGAGACCGTAGCAAGCTGCATCATGATCTTTACAATATTCCCAGTAAAAAACCGGATAAATACGACCAGAATTAAAAATGCAGTTAAACTGATTGCAACCAGCAGATAGGGCATTCGTTTCAGCACAGGAACCCGATTCTCATAATAGTCGTTACCGCTCATCAGAACAACTTTCGTCAGCCGGGAAGCGTATTGATCCAGATATTTCTGCATACTATAAACCTTATAGAGTTCCCGGATATAATCCGGATCCCCCTGTTTCATGGCTAAAACCTTATCCTTCTGCTTTTCATAGGTATCGTATCCGTTTATAATGTTCCAGGTCACGCCGTACCGGTCTTCTCCGATTTTTTCATACTCATAAGGCAGGCTGCTTAAGTATGCTTTGGTGTCCTGGCAGATTCTTTGATAGATCTCCAGATTTTCCATGGTTCTGCTGGAAATCAGACTGGCAAATATTCCCCGTTCCTGGACCATTGATTCCTGAAATTTATAACAAGCCAGATTATCGTCCATAATGCCTCTTGCATCGTCGATAAAAATATAGGCAACCTTTAAATTAATAAAAATGGAAAAGCCCATGATAATTCCCACGCTTCCGATCGCCATATATAGCTTTCTGTTCAGCGTCATCTGATACCAACGGGCAAGCAGCCTTTTTCCCACCTGATTCTCCCTCCAATTACTTTTTTATGCAATAATGCTAATTAATCTTATATGCTTTGCTATATTATGTCAATATTATTCGAAAACCATTTGCACAGCGCTCTAAAACTTACCTTCTCACTGTTCAGTTGAGGAAATCATTTTATTTGGCTCAACTGGTATGCATGATTTTGCTTAAATTGGCTATTTAAAAAACTCCAGTTTTTCTATATGATAGGTTTTAACAAAAAACATCAATTATTTTTATAGGAAAGGATGAGGGTACTATGAATCAGAAAAGAACAAAAAAGATAGTATATGGATCTTTAATGGCAGCACTTACTACGGTAGCTACCATGGTAATACATATCCCAACCGCTACCAATGGTTATATTCATCTGGGGGATGGAATGGTTTTACTAAGCGGTATCCTTCTTGGTCCTCTGACAGGCGCTGTTGCAGGTGGGATTGGTTCCATGATGGCAGATTTGATTTCAGGTTACGTATTTTATGCACCGGCTACCTTTCTCATTAAAGCACTGGCTGCCTTTAGCGGGGGATATTTGTACCGGAGATTTACACGCAGCTGCCAAAAAGCGCAGTTTCGACTGATCCCCTTTCTGTTTGCAGGCATTGTGTCCAGTATTCTCATCACAGGGGGGTATTTTGCTTACGAACTGATAGTATATAACCAGTCGGCTGCCCTTATTAATGTTCCATTTAATCTGGTTCAGAATCTATTCAGCCTGATTGTATCCGGTGCCCTGCTTCCTTTTCTTCTGCGCAATTACGAAATCAGGAGCCTGAGTCTGGAAACAGATACAGACGGCATCCAATAAAAAAAGCCTGTCACCATGATATTTCACAGTGACAGGCTTTAACGTTCCCATTATTTTTAGTCCGGGGTATGCATTTTTCCAGTATATTCCCGAAGTATTTCAACGGACTGATGAAACTTATTCAGTTCCTCATCTGTCATATGGATCTCCAGTATATCTGCGGCACCCGTGCGGTTTAAAATAGTGGGCACTCCGGCAAATACACCGGTTTCCCCATACTCCCCTTCCAGCAGGGTGGATACAGGAATGATACGGTTTTCATCGTAAAGAATCGCCTTAATGATACCGGCACAGGCTGTGGCAATCCCATAATAGGTAGTTCCCTTTCTGTTGTAAATCTCCCAGCCTTCTCTAGTCGTCTTTTTAACGATCTCATCTAAGTCCACATCTCCAACCAGATCCTTATTATCCTGAATAATATCATTGAAGGATTTGCCTGCCACCGTTACAGTAGACCAGGGTACCATCTGGGAATCACCATGTTCTCCCATGGAATAGGCATAGACACTTCTTGGGTCTACGTTTACAAGCTCTGCTATAAAGTTCTGAAGTCTGGACGTATCCAGGGAGCTTCCCGTACCGATTACCTGATTCTTTGGCAGACCGGACAGTTTATACACATAATGGGCAATGATATCAACCGGATTGGATACGACTATGAAAATCCCGTCAAAGCCGCTTGCCATAACTGGATCAACTATGGTTTTTACAATCTTTGCACTGACCTCCAGTGTATCCAGCCTGGTCTGTCCTTTTTGTGGCGGTGCTCCCGCCGTGATCACGATAATATCCACGTCTGAACAGTCTGCATAGCTGGCTGTACGCACTTTTACATTACGGTCCAGATATTTGATCGTATCCCTTAAATCAAGTACCTCTCCCAAGGCTCTTTCTTCGTTGATATCAATCATTAAAATTTCATCACATACTCCCTGGGTTACCAGGCTGAATGCGGTTGAGGACCCTACCAGTCCGCATCCCACTACAGCCACTTTAGATGTTTTGATCTTCATGTTTTATTCCCTTTCCTGATGTTCAAAAATTTTTAAAACATAAGAATAGAGATAGTGCCTCCCTTGGCTCTATCCCTATCTCATCAGCGGCTTACAGATGCTCCAAAAGTGTTTCCAGCTGCTTTGCCGTTCCGTTTAATTCCTCAATGGAATTTAGTATTTTTGAAAATTCTTCCGTTTCTTTTGTAAAAATTACATTGGATTCTGTTATCCGGGTGTTAATTGCAGTAATGGATGCATTAATGCTTTTCAGCACACCGTCGATCTGCCCAATGGATTCGCTGGTAGATGCTGACATCTTTCTGATCTCTCCTGCTACTACAGAAAAGCCTCTTCCTGCTTCTCCTGCACGGGCTGCCTCAATGGCTGCATTCAGTCCCAGTAAATTGGACTGGGTTGCAACATCCTTTACAAAATCCAGTATGGAATCTGTATTCTTTGTGCTTTCATTGGCTTCCTTCACCTTAACAGAGATCTCGCCGTTCATCTCCCTGAGTTGTCCAATTCCCTGACTCACTCCGTTGGTTGACTGAGAAATCTGGTTTGCACCAGCACTCAGCTTGTTAATCAGACTGATTAAGTTATTCCTCTTTTCCAGGCTTCTTCCCAATGTCAGGACACCAATTACCTTGTTTCTTTCTGTAATGGGTACTGCGTAGGATTTAAACGGAATGCCATAGACCGCGGCGGGTACATCTTTAATGATAACCCTGCCTAAATCCAGTGCCTCTCTGATTGCACCTCCAGCAGGTACAACGTCACCGGGATTGACATGAAATTTTAAATTTCTGCCATTCCAGACATGAATAAACTTCTCTGAATCGGTTAAGGCAAATGATACATCATCATCAAATAAATTCATCAAATATGGTATAACAGAGTAAAATGAATCCAGTATTTCGTTACCAGTCACTGAACTGCCCATCTTTCGTAATCCCCCTTTTTTAGGAAATCATCCGATACCTGTCTGTGGGAGCACAGATCAATGATTTCAGACACATTTCTATTTTAATACATTCCAAGTTTTCTGTCAATGTAACCAAATGAAAGCTTATTAAATTTTATATTCAAATTCACCAATTCTTACGTGCAGCCCCGATTGCTCCTGCAAACCTGGATAATTCAGAGGTAATAACCGGTAGTTGAAACTGCTCCTCCAGGGCCATTTTTAATCCTTCCAGTTCTGCCAGTCCTCCTGTCAGAAGAACAGGAGATTCCATCTCAACTCTGGCTGCAAGCGCTGCCGTTCTGGCCGCCACTGAATTCACGATACCGCCAGCCACTTCCTCCCGGCTTTTTCCACCTGCCAGAAGGGATACGATTTCCGAATCAGCAAACACTGCACACATACTGCTGATAGCGCAGCTTCTTCCTTCCTTTAGAAGAGCTGCAAATCCCGACAGATCAACTCCCATTCGATGAGCCGACATCTCCAGAAACCGTCCGGTTCCAGCCGCGCATTTATCGTTCATCTGAAATGACTGCACCTTGCCGTCTCTGACGGAAATTACTTTGGAATCCTGCCCACCGATGTCAACCACTGTACGGACACCTGGAAGAATATAATCTGCCCCCAG
>SVDT01000266.1 GCA_015057775.1 Paenibacillaceae bacterium
CTGCAGTTATGTGTGCTGCCTGCCTTTTGCAATGCGGGATACAGCTGGCAGCTGGCACATTTCCCAAGTCACTGTGGATTCCCGGAATGCTTCTGGCAATCGGCCTGATGCAGGCATATTTTATAATCACCTGTGAGGTTACGGCGGGCAGTGCAGGGTATTACTGTGTCCGGTCTTTTATTCTGGCAGAATTTACCGCATCTTTAGAGTGGCAGCTTTATTATAATGCCGTATTAAGTACCCAGATATCTGAGATGTGGCTTAACATTCTTGTTTTTTTCATCGTCTTCGGAGCTGTATTTGGAGGCGCTTATTTTTTGGAAAGAAAACATATCCGGAAGGAAACGATTACGCTGAAAGAACTGCTGTTTGTGACCGCTACCGGTGCAACTGTATTTTTTGTCAGCAATTTAAGCTTTGTTTATTCCAATTCCCCATTCAGCAGCCAGATTACAAAAGAGATCTTTAACATCAGGACTCTGGTGGATCTAAGCGGCCTTGTCATTCTTTTTGCGTATCACATATTAAGACAGGAGATGCAGGTAAAATATGATTTAGAGGCTATGCGTAACATCCTGCAGAGCCAGTATTCCCAGTACCGCAAATCCGGGGAAAGCATCGAGATGGTCAACCGGAAATACCATGATTTAAAACATCAGATCGCTGTTTTAAGGGCAGAACAGGACTCGGAGAAACGTCTGGCATTCTTAGACGAAATGGAAAGCGAGATCCGTACTTATGAAGCCCAGAACAAAACAGGTAATTCCGTGGTGGACACCATACTCACCGGGAAAAGTATGACCTGTCAGAGACATGAGATCGAGCTGACTTCTGTGGTGGATGGAAAGCTGTTAAATTTCATCCATGTGATGGACATTTGCACCATTCTTGGAAATGCGTTGGATAACGCCATTGAATGTGCCATACAAATCGAAGAAAAGGAAAAGCGGCTGATTCACGTGGAAGTCCTATCAAAAAAAGACTTTGTTGTTCTGCGGTTTGAGAATTATTTTGAAGGAAATATTCAGTTTGAGAATAATCAGCCAGCGACCACTAAGGCCAACAAGGAGTATCATGGATATGGCATTAAAAGCATTAAATATACGGTTAAAAAATACAATGGCTGGGTGACCATTGATACGAAAGATAACTGGTTTAAACTGAATGTAGTCATTCCCCTTCCCAGAGAGGATTAAGTAAATAATCCGGCAGTGCCGCCTATCCACCCGGACAGGCGGCACTGCTTTTCATGCAGAAAAACCGACCAGTTGTGCAATTGGCAGTCCGGTCCGCCATAACTGTGCTAAAGTAAGATTACAAAAATGATGTATGGAGGAGGATGAAAGAAATGTTACAGATCAATATTGATGATGTGCTAAAAATCGTCAAGCTGTGTGTACCATATCTCATTGGCTTTGCGGTAGTTGTGGCAGCTGCGGTCATAGTCATGGTGGTATGTCGAAAGAGGAAAGGGTCTACAAGATATCTGATCCGTAAAAACAGTCTTATGGCTATGCTTCTTGCTTTGGTTGTAGTTGTAAACTTAATCTGCTGGGGACCGATGTCCAATTTGATTTCACTGGCAACCGGCAGCGGTACTATTTCACAGGAAACATCTGATGAAGCAACCGCTCTTTGTACCGAGATTGCCAGGGAAGGAATTGTTCTTTTAAAAAATGATGCAGACCTTCTTCCCTTAAAGAATTCTTCCAATTTAAACGTATTTGGATGGGCATCCACAAACCCATGCTATGGAGGAACGGGCTCAGGATCTTTGTCAAAGGCATATGAGACGGAATCACTGCTTCAGGGTCTTACGGATGCGGGCTTTAAACTGAATACCAGCCTGACTGATTTCTATACGGCATACCGGACAGACCGTCCAAGCGTTGGCATGTGGGATCAGGACTGGACGCTGCCGGAGCCTGCAGCAGATACTTATGGCGATAAGCTTATGGAAGACGCCAAGGCTTTTTCCGATACGGCTATGGTAGTCATTACCCGAGTTGGCGGAGAGGGGGCAGATCTTCCCACAGATGTAAGCAAGGTTACATACACCGATAACTCCAAGGATTACAAGGATTTTGAACCTGGGGAACATTATCTGCAGTTAAGCAAGACAGAGAAAAATCTGATGGATCTGGTATGCTCAAGCTTTGACAATGTCATTGTGGTATATAACGGTGCCAACGCCATGGAACTTGGCTTTGTCAATGATTACAGCCAGATAAAAGGCGTTCTCTGGTGTCCGGGTACCGGTCAGTCCGGTTTTAAAGGACTGGGTGAGATTATGAGCGGTGCCGTCAATCCATCAGGAAAAACAAGTGATACATTTGCGGCTGATTTGACAAAAGCACCTAATTACAATAACTTTGGAAGTTTCACCTACGATAACATGAATGAATTCAAAGGCAAGGCATTTAAAGGAGCGGATACCTATCCCAGTTTTGTCAACTATACAGAGGGTATTTACACCGGCTATCGTTTCTACGAGACGGCAGCAGCAGAAGGACTGATTGAATATAAAAAAGAGGTGATCTATCCCTTTGGCTATGGATTGTCCTATACGTCCTTTCAGCAGGAAATGGGGCAATTAACAGAACAGGACGGAACAATCTCATTTGATGTGACAGTAACCAACACAGGGAAAAATCCGGGTAAGGATGTAGTGGAGGTCTATTACAATCCGCCTTATACCAATAAGGGAATTGAAAAAGCTTCCGCGAATCTGATCGCATTTGATAAAACCGATGTTTTAAAACCAGGGGACTCCCAGACCATCAAGATCTCCGTTCAGGCGGAAGACATGGCTTCCTTTGATGAGGCTGTAAATGGCTGCTATGTATTGGAATCCGGTGATTATGGCATATCCATCCGGTCTGATTCCCACAATATCATTGCAGAACAGAATTATCATGTACCAGAGACTGTGATATATAATGAGTCCGCACCACGTACTTCAGATAAGGCAGTTGCAGTAAATCAGTTTAAAGATGCCAGCGGAGATCTGACCTATCTTTCCCGCGCAGATGGATTTGCCAACTATGAAAAAGCCACGGCAGCACCAAAAAATATGAGCATGCCGGAGAAATACAAAAAAACCTTTGTAAACAACAGCAATTACGATCCGGCAGCCCACAACAATGACAGTGATCCCATGCCGGTAACAGGAGCAAAGAACGGGATAAAGCTTGCTGATATGCGGGGACTGTCCTTTGATGACCCCAAGTGGGAGAAGCTGCTTGATCAGCTGACTGTGAGTGATATGGATGCGCTGACTGCAATCGGAGGTTATCAGACCTCAGAGGCAAAAAGTGTAAATAAAGTTGGAACCGTAGACTGTGACGGCCCTGCTTCCATCAATAACAACTTTACCGGAACCGGGTCCATCGGTTTTCCATCTGCTGTTATGATTGCCAGCACCTGGAATCACGATATTGCAGAGGCATTTGGAGAGAAGATCGGTAAGATGGCGGATGAAATGAAGGTGTCCGGCTGGTATGCGCCGGCCATGAATATCCACCGCTGTGCATTTGCCGGCCGTAACTTCGAGTACTATTCTGAGGACGGTGTACTTTCCGGACAGATGGCAGCCAAAGCGGTGGCTGGAGCCGAAAAGCACGGAGTTTACGCATATATCAAACATTTTGCATTAAACGACCAGGAAACCAACCGTCTTAATATGCTATGTACCTGGTCCAATGAGCAGGCAATCCGTGAGATTTATCTAAAGCCTTTTGAAATCGCGGTAAAAGAAGGTCACGCTAAGGCAGTTATGTCCTCCTTTAATTATATAGGAACCGTGTATTCCGGTGCCAATAATACGCTGCTTAATACAGTTCTGCGTGATGAATGGGGATTTCAGGGATTTGTTCTTACCGATTATTTTGGAGGTTATGGATTCCAGAATGCAGATCAGGAGATCCGCAACGGTAATGACGCCATGTTAGTTGCCTATGATACGGAAACAAATCATGTAAAAGACAAGACCAGCGCTACCAGCTTAAATGCCATGAGAAAATCCAGTAAAAATATTATGTATACAGTAGTAAACAGCCGTGCCTATGAAGGAAACAATGCAAATGTAAGCCTGCTGATGTGGCAGATTGCAGCAATTATCATTGATGTAATTCTGGCAGCAGGAATCATAATTTTAGAGATTAGAATTATTAAAAACTACAAAAAGCGGCTGGAAAAGGAAGGAATGACAGAATGAAACATGAGGATATCATCCGAAAAATGACAATGGAGGAAAAGGCGGCTTTCTTAAGCGGAAAAAACGTCTGGCAGTCCAGAAATATCGACCGGCTTGGAATTCCTTCCATATTTTGTGCGGATGGACCCCATGGAGTCCGTAAACAGGCCGGTGCAGGGGATCATTTAGGACTCAATGCCTCCCTGCCGGCGACCTGTTTCCCCACAGCTGCCACAGTGGCAAACAGCTGGGATGAGGATCTTGCAGAGGAAATCGGAAAGGCCCTTGGAGAAGAGGCTTCCAGCCAGGACGTAAATGTCCTGCTGGGGCCAGGGCTGAACATCAAACGAAGTCCACTTTGCGGAAGAAATTTTGAATATTTTTCAGAAGATCCTCTTTTGTCAGGTAAGATGGCAGCGGCCTATATCAGGGGAATCCAAGGTGAGGGAGTTTACGCCTGCCCCAAGCATTTTGCAGTCAACAGCCAGGAGCGGCTTCGGATGTCCGTTGATTCCGTCCTTGACGAACGGACACTGAGAGAGATTTATCTGGAAGGCTTTGAAATTGCGGTAAAAGAAGGCGGAGCAAAGTCCATTATGACCAGCTACAACGCAGTCAATGGGGTTTATGCCAATGAGAATAAGCATCTGCTAAAGGATATTCTGCGAACTGACTGGAAATTTGACGGAATTGTTATCACGGACTGGGGCGGTTCCAACAGCCATGTGGAGGGAGTTTTGGCCGGTTCTAATTTAGAGATGCCGGCACCAGGGCTTGGTTCTGCAAGAGAGCTGTTAGCGGCGGTAGAAAACGGCACACTTGCCATGGAGGAACTGGATTCCTGTGTGGATGATTTATTAGATGCTGTTCTGGATCTTACAGCAGCTCCCCAAAATAAAAAGAAATCCTTTGACAAAGAAGCCCACCATGAACTGGCAAGAAAGGCATCTTTGGAAAGCATTGTACTTCTTAAAAATGACGATGGTCTGCTTCCGTTAAATTCTGGTTGTAAGGTAGCCGTAATCGGAGATTTTGCATTTATCCCCCGTTATCAGGGGGCAGGATCTTCCATTGTAAATCCGCTGTCACTGGAGACCATTGAGTCAGTGATAAAGAGTGCCCCCTTAAATTTGGTAGGGTGTTCCAAAGGATACGAACGAAACGGCAAAGAGAATGAAACGCTGAAAAACCAGGCGCTTGCCCTGGCGGCAAAAGCCGATGCAGTTCTTTACTGTTTCGGGCTTGATGAACTCAGTGAATCCGAGGGGCAGGACCGGACCCATCTGGAAATACCAGGCAACCAGATCAGCCTGCTGAAAGATCTGGCCAGGGTCAATCCCAACATTGTGGGAGTTTTAAGTGCAGGAGCTGTAATAGAATTGCCG
>SVDT01000267.1 GCA_015057775.1 Paenibacillaceae bacterium
TAACGTTTAAATCTGAATTGGTAAGACTGCCCCCCTCTTTATTGAATAAATAGACTTGACTCCAATTATATGATTTTTTGTAATGATCTAATAATTCCATCTTTTCATTTATAGGAATATTATCTTTTGATAAATCTTTTATTGTGCCCAACGTTTCTACAATGTTTAGAGTAGAATTCAGACGATATTCCACCTGACCGGCAGCCACTGCTGCAGTTGTAGTTAAATTGTTTTTTAGAATATAAATAGTTGACGAAAAATTAAGTAAACATGTTAAAAAACCTACAAATAGAAGCGATACAGAAACCAATAACGTCGTTACAAATCTTATTTTGCCTTTAATTGTTCTTTTTCTTTTGAAGTCGTAATTTACCATGTTATTCTCCTTTTTGTCAATAAAAGACTAAAATTACAGTGATATATGACTAAATATTAATATATTTATTTCGAATTGTAAACTGAATATTATTGAAGTATCCAATATTAATTTCGACAAATTTCGACAAAAACAGTGCAAATTCAAGGTTTTGATTTTAATGAGACAAGCGTTATAAATGGATTAATGTTATGTAAATGAATTGTATTCAATTAAAAATAAATAGAGTAGATTATAAGATTAAAACATATTATAAATGCTAAAATTAGAACTAGACAATAATATTGGATAATTATTAACTATATAGTACAATTGTTCTGCTATATTTTGTCGAAATTTGATAGTTAAATATTTAACAAATTTCGCGGGCTTTATGGAATAAATTTGAAGTTTCATAGTAAATCAGAAAATCTATTTTGGGTATGGATATTTTGGTTCAATTGATTTATCATAAGATCAGCACTTCTTATTATACCAAAGAAAAAGTACTGATTTAAACAGAGATTAAATGGTCTTCGTGAAAGGAGTTTTACATGTTTAGAGAAATGCGGCGTAAAAATCAGGAACTGTCAGCAGAGGAATGCATTCAGGTCTTAAACCGGGCAACATCAGGCGTGCTTGCTGTGTCAGGTGATGATGACTACCCTTATGCAGTGCCCCTGAGTTATATTTACCATAATAATAAAATTTACTTTCATGGAGCCAAAACAGGTCATAAATTAGATGGAATCATGAGGAATGAAAAAGTCTCTTTTTGTGTCATTGATCAGGATGAGATTGTGCAGGAAGAGTATACTTCCTATTTTCGCAGTGTCATAGCATTTGGTAAAGCACGCATTATGGAGGGAGAGGAGAAAAAAAGAGCGCTTGAAATTTTAACGGCGAGATACTCCCCTGATATTGAAGAAACACAGCGTTCTCAGGCAGTGGATAAGGGACTGATGGGTGTCTGCATGATTGAACTTGAAATTGAACATATGAGTGGGAAAGAAGCCTCCGGACTGGTAAAAGCAAAAAATAAAAAATAGGATATTATGTATTTACAAGGCAGGTTCACGAGTATTCGGTCCTGCCTTAACTATAACTAAAACATTACAAAAAAGTTATGATATATAAAAATGATAAATAAGGAGGTAATGTAACATTGGAAAATGATGAAACTGCATCATGCAAACATCAGTATATTGTTGGCTATTCTTTCAGAATGCCACAACCATTCTTTCCTAATCTGCCTTGTGATAAATGCGGGTGCAGGATCAAACTCAGTCTTCCATGGAAATTTTTCTATATTTTAATAGATTTTTTCAGCGTGTTCCTCGCTTATAAAGCAGCAGAACTGGTGGATATCCGAATTTTAGGAAGTACATTTTTACCCTGGCTTGTTATTTTCGTTTTTATCAGCTTGATAATCGGACAATTAAACAGACTGATACTTAAATATGGAAAATGGGTGAATGCAGAATAAATTGATTTTCCAGGTAAATCCAATGAGGATACACTGGACTGGAAAACCCAGAACACGAAAAAGATTGTCCGTCACATTGTAAAACATGTGGAACCCGGAGATATCATTTTGCTTCACGATGTGTTCCCAACCTCAGTAGAAGCTGCACTGGAGGCAATTGATGTATTAACCAAACAGGGTTATACCTTTGTTACAGCGGATGAATTATCGATTGATTAATCATGCTTTAACATGGATAATGAAAAATAGTATCATTAAAACCTCTTCCATGCCGGTGTTTTCGTTATATAATATACTTAGAACAGAAATATCCATTACATAACAAAGGAGGAGTTACCATGTCAACAGCTGTCATTTGTGCGGTTTTAATCGTGATCTGTTATTTCGGATTGAAAAGTTCCATTAAAAGGACAAAACAGGGCTGTTGCGGCGGCGGCAGTGAAGTAGTAAAGAAGGTGAAAGCTGCAGACACGAATAAATCCAATTATCCTTACTCTGCGACTCTTCAGGTAGATGGAATGACCTGTGCCAACTGCAGAAAAAAGGTGGAGAATGCATTTAACAGTCTTGATGGACTCTATGCTGCTGCAGATTTAGAAAGAAAACAGGTTGTTGTTTATATGAAAGAAAGATTAACAGACGAAGAGATGAGAGATATTGTAAAAAAGGCCGGCTATATTCCGGGACGGTTCGTTTAACCGAAACCCTTTTTAAACAGGAGAGGAGCGATTGCACCATAAGGGATTAATCACTTATGGAGTAATCGCTCTTTTAAACAGACTGATTTATTGAATCCCTTTCATCATGGCATTTACAATATCAGGGTAATAAAAGCTGCAATTATTTCTGTCCAGCAGACCAAACAGTTCCCCGTCACCACTTACAGCACCATTATCCCACCAGATGCAGGGGATCCCTTTCGCTCTGGCTGATTTTACATAGTAATATGCCCAATCGGCACGCTGTTTTAAATTATTTTTATTCATTGCGCCAAATTCACCAATGATAACCGGATAACCTTTGGAAATAAAATAGCGGTCAATACTGTCCATAAGGTAGGTAATGGCTCCGGTATCTGCCTGGTTATCAGGACGCCACTGCGGAGTTCCGGAAATGTTCAGGGCAAAGTCATAAGGAGTGTAAGCGTGTATGGAGATAATAATCCTGTTATCGTTTGGTATAACAAAGTTATCCCAGGCATTTGTGGCAGAAGTAGCCGCATAAGGCGGTATCATCAGATGTCTGAAAGGGTTGTTGCCTCCGGAGCTGCGAATGGTTCTTATAAAAGCTGCATTGAAACGGTTTACGACTTCCTGACCTTCTCTATTTCCGCCGTTCCATTCGTCCGCCGTACCTTTTTGCCGTGGTTCATTGAGACCTTCAAAGATCAGATGCTCATCATAATTTTTAAATCTTTCCGCAATCTGTGCCCAAACCTTTGTAAGAATCCTGGTGGCAGCAGCTTCATTTGCGTAGGACGGAAAATGCCATTCCTCATGATGAAGGTTTAAAATAACGAACATATTGTTTTGGATGCCATAATCCACAACCTCCACAACCCTGTTAAGCCATGCAGGATCAATGGTGTAATTTGGTGCAGGCCCAAGGTGCTTTTCCCAGGTAGTTGGAACTCTTAAGGTATTAAAGCCACCTGCCTTGATTTTATCAATCATGGCTTTATTTGTTTTTGGATTGCCCCAGGACGTTTCGGAAGAAAGGCCGTAACCGTCTGTTGCATCCAGGGTGTTTCCTAAATTCCAGCCGATACGGATTTCTCTGACCAGTTCCCTGGAAGAGATATTACGGATGGAAGAAGGACCGCTTGCTTTTTGTGCGTTGGTCTCATTCATAAGACCTGTGTTATTTGTACTCATATACCCTCCTATAAAAGAAATATTTTTTACTACTATTGGAGAGTAACACATTTTGCAGCCGTTTAAAATGAAATTAGATGCAATAAATACACGGAGAACAAATGTTCTTGACAAAAGGCATTATACTGCCCATAATAAAGGGAAAGAGATCAGAATAAGCCCTGTTTATCTGACTGAATACGGCACAACGTATGGAGGAATAGGAAATGGATTTATTTGATTATATGAGAAAAAATACGATGGAAAAAGAATCCCCTCTCGCTTCCAGGCTTCGCCCATCCACCCTGGAAGAAGTGGTGGGTCAGCAGCATATTATTGGAAAAGATAAGCTTCTTTACCGGGCCATTAAAGCGGATAAGATTGGTTCAGTGATATTTTACGGACCTCCCGGAACTGGGAAAACCACGCTTGCCAGAGTCATTGCCAATACTACCAGTGCGGATTTTAAACAGCTGAATGCGACTGTTGCCGGAAAAAAAGATATGGAAGAAATCGTGAAAGAGGCCAAGGATTCTCTTGGGATGTACGGAAAGAAAACCATTCTTTTTGTAGATGAGATTCACAGGTTTAATAAAGGGCAGCAGGATTATCTCCTGCCATTTGTAGAGGATGGAACATTAATATTAATCGGCGCAACTACGGAAAACCCATATTTTGAGGTGAATGGTGCGCTTCTTTCCCGTTCCAGGGTATTTGAACTGAAAACACTGGAAAAAGAAGATATTAAGACACTGATTCACCGCGCTGTTTATGATAATGAGAAGGGAATGGGCGCTTATAATGCAGTGATTGAACCAGATGCAGAGGATTTTCTGGCAGATGTGGCAAACGGCGATGCCAGAGCAGCCCTGAATGCTGTAGAACTTGGTATTATGACGACTGAACGCAGCTCCCAGGATGGGAAAATCCATATTGATATGGAAGTAGCTCAGGAATGCATTCAGAAACGTGCGGTCCGATATGATAAAGACGGAGATAACCACTACGATACCATATCTGCATTTATAAAGAGCATGAGGGGAACAGACCCTGATGCTGCTGTTTATTATCTTGCAAGAATGCTTTATGCAGGAGAAGATATTAAATTTATTGCCAGAAGAATCATGATCTGTGCGTCAGAGGACGTGGGGAATGCAGATCCCCAGGCTCTTGTGGTGGCAGTAGCGGCTGCACAGGCGGTGGAACGGATCGGCCTTCCTGAGGCCCAGATTATTTTATCCCAGGCAGTTACCTATGTGGCGTCTGCACCCAAAAGTAATGCGGCATGTGTGGCAGTATTTGAAGCCCAGGATGCGGTGCGAAACCAAAAGACCATGCCTATACCGGTGCATTTACAGGACTCCCATTATAAAGGCTCAGCAAAACTAGGTCACGGACAGGGGTATCTCTATGCTCATGATTATGAAAACCACTATGTGGATCAGCAATATCTGCCGGATGGACTGGTAGGGACGGAATTTTACAGGCCTACGGAAAACGGTTATGAGAAGAAAATCGGGGAACACTTAAGCTTTCTGAAAAAATAACTTTTCTTTTTATATATTAAGGTATATAATAGGCATATCGTACGACCTGATTCAACATGATTAGGATCGGAATTATATTCCGGTCGTCTGTTTACGATATTCTATCGTAAATCATTCCCAAGATTACGAAACAACTGGTATTAGGAATCATGAAGGAGATTAATATGCGTGAAAAATTACAGACATTGCCGTTAGCGGAGTTAAAGGAGCTTGCCAAAGCCCAGGGGATAAAGGGTTACAGTTCCATGAGAAAGCCCGATATTATAAATATACTCTGTGAAAAGGAAGGAGAAGCTTCTGATTCTGCAGTTG
>SVDT01000268.1 GCA_015057775.1 Paenibacillaceae bacterium
GAGGGGATTTTCAATTCACTTCATCTATTTCGCTGTGATAAATATCTTATTGATTATTTCTTCAGCTCTCTCTTTATAGGTGTGATTTTGTACGCTTAAAACAGCATTTTTACGAACTTTTATATATTCATCTATGTTTTTTCTATAATATTCCAATATCTCAAGAGTCTCTTCAGAAGTATTAGCAATCGCTAGTGCACCGCTATCTCCAAACAAATTTTTTATAGCAGTATTATAACAAGAAAGCCCGAAACCTCCGGAGCCTAATATTTCAAAGGTACGTCTTGTTATAGTTTGATCATGATTTTGTGTGATTAGATTTATAAAGGAATTATTATATATATCGCAGGTCTTCTCATAGGGAATAGTGCCTTTGAACCATTCAATTGGTATATCAAGATTTAGAAATTTTTTTATAACCTGCTTATATTCTGTCGTACCATAAAAATCTATTTTATAATTATTTTCAATTAAAGGTTTTAATATAGTAGGAATTGCTTTACTATAGCGGAAATGAGCAGGATAATGATCTGAATACCATAACCATGCATTTCCAACTAAGCTAATCGTATTATTTTCATTTATAGATGTTGATTTTGGATAATGAATAGTGGGATTATAAGCAAAATCAAGTCTCTCACATGGTATACTTTTACTTTTAAGCTTTTCGAGCATTTCAGGACAAATCGAAAATATCATATCGGGCTTTGATAATTCAAAACCTGTCATCTGTAAATCGTATTGCCCAACTCCTTCGGTATCCCAGCAAACACATTTATAATTTGGTGAATTTCTGGAACCGATATGAGAAAGCATAGAATGTTGAAAATAACCCATATAGGAAGAAAGAATTAATAAATCAGGATTTATTAATTCCATTAATCTATCAAAATTTTCTATAGAAGTCGGTGTTATTATTTGCGCTTCATGACCCGCTGCAGTAAATCCCCACAAAATATCGCCTGCATAAAGCTTGTCACAATAAATTACTACCTTATATTTCATATTTATTAGTCCTTTTTGCCATCTGGCGCACGGAATTTTAACAGTAACTACTAAAATTATATGAAATAAAAAAATCAAATGCCACTTTATTAATATATATTCATCAATAAGCACCTTATATACATATATAAACAATAATCGCTTATAAAACACCGCCATTATTCATTCACACATTTTTCACAAGGCGTACAAAAATTATTTACATCTTCTACAAACTTACTTCACATCTCTCCTATATACTAAGTTATAGAAACAAGAACTACTCCAAACTTGTTTTATAAAACTTTTTTTCATAACTCGCCGGTGAAACCCACATTTCACCGGCTCCTCCCTTTTTATCCTCTTTTTTCCATTTCCATTCCTTTCCAATTCCCTTATATCCTTTAAATTGGGTTGCAAAGATGTAGTTTCTATTATAGAATAGGAAACGTGCACCTGGCATATGCAGATTTGGAGGAAATTATACATGAAGAAAAATGTAATCGTAGGACAATCCGGCGGACCAACCGCTGTGATTAATGCAAGCCTTTACGGCGTTATAATAGAAGGAATGGCTCACGAAGAGATCGGCCGGGTATACGGCATGATCAATGGCATAGAAGGCTTCATGTCCGGGAATTATATGGATCTGACCAATGATTTAACACCGGAGGAACTGGAGCTGCTGAAACTGACACCAGCGGCATACCTTGGCTCCTGCCGTTATAAACTGCCCGATGATTTGTCATCACCATTCTACCCTGCACTGTTTGAAAAATTCCGTGCAATGGAGATTGGTTATTTCTTTTATATTGGCGGTAATGATTCCATGGATACCGTAAGCAAGCTTTCCCGGTACGCTTCTCATCACAAAAGCAGCATCAAATTTATCGGTATTCCTAAGACCATTGATAATGATCTGATTCATACCGATCACACTCCCGGATTTGGAAGTGCTGCAAAATATGTGGCTGACACGGTACGGGAAATTGTTTTGGATTCCTGTGTTTATCAGCAAAAGTCTGTGACGATTGTTGAACTCATGGGGCGTCATGCAGGCTGGCTCACTGCTGCCAGTTCACTTGCAAGAAAATTTGAAGGAGATAATCCTGTCCTGATTTATCTTCCGGAAGCTGCCTTTGAATTTGAACAATTTGCAAACGATGTAGAAAAGGCTTTGTCTAAAAAAAGTTCCGTTATCATCTGCATCTCTGAAGGAATTTCTGATGCAAATGGTAAATTTATTTGTGAATACGCAGACGAAGTCCGTACCGATACATTTGGCCACAAGATGCTGACCGGAAGCGGTAAAATGTTAGAGAATTTTGTCCGTAATCGATTTGGTGTAAAGGTTCGTTCTATAGAGCTTAACGTAAATCAGCGCTGCAGCGGCATGCTTGCATCGGCAACTGATATCGAAGAGGCGGTTGCAGCCGGCAGAGAAGGAATCAAAGCTTCCTTAAATGGAGCCACAGGTATTATGATCGCCTTTAAGCGTATTTCTGATTCCCCTTATCAGATCCAATGCGTTACAGTTGATGTAAATGAAGTATGCAACAAAGAAAAGCTATTCCCTTCTCATTGGATCTGTGATCATGGCACCAATGTTACAGAAGATTTTCTTACCTATGCCCTGCCTTTAATTCAGGGTGAACCAGACAGGATCATAAAGGATGGCAGACCCCTCTACCTGTACCGGTCTTAATATCCGGGGGCAGAATAAAAGACTGTTTTAAGCTGACAACACAGAATCGGCTTGAAACAGCCTTTTTTCTGTTTATGAAATATTTTCTCAACTACTCTTTTTTCTATTTACACCTTACCCTTTTTCCCTATACGAATTACATGTTTTGTATTTATTTTATTATTTTTGTCAAATAAGTAATTTTTTGTATGCTTGCCTCATATGCTTATAATAATAGATATTTCTATTTTCTAACGCACTTATGGGAGAAAGTGAACAATGGACGGAGATGTTTTTTTAGACCGCATACCATGCGGCATACTAAAGCTTAAGGCAGAAGAAAACTTTTCAGTTACTTATTCAAACGATATGATTAAGAACTGGTTTCAGTCACCCTCCTGCCTTGAGGATATGATCTGTGATTCTGAATTTTGCGAAATTGCAGAAAGAATTCACAGTCATATGGAACTGGAATCCAGTACGTTCAGGCTGGAATTCAGATCCAAAGCAATGGATAACCACTGCTGGTACTCCATGGATTTTAATTTTATACGAGAAGAAGAGTTATTCTATTGTTCTGTATCGGATATCACCTGCCTGAAGAGGAGTATGGAAAGCCTGAGAGCTCAGGAGGAGCAATACCGCCTTGCAAGCCGTCATTCCGGCTGTATTGTATGTATTTACGATATACCAAACAGAACCCTTTCTCCTTCCTCAGAATTTACCAGATGTTTTCCGGCCCCATTTAACACGCCCCTTTCCCCGGAATATTTAATCGAAAATGGCGTTGTACATAAGGAGAGCATTAAAGATTTTCTGGACTTTTATGAAGAAATGGAGCGGGGGACACCGGAAGGCGAATGCGCGGTCAGGCTAAAAACCGGTTCCGGGGAATATCACTGGTTTTCCAAGCATTTCTCACTGGTATATACGGAAGAAAAAAAGCCACTACGTGGAATTATTTCCTATCAGGATATTACAGATCAATACGAAAAAGAGCTGGCATATCAACGTTGGGCTGAGTATATGCGGGAGCAGAAAAAAGACTGTATCGGTTATTACGAGTACAATACCAAATCAGATCTGTTTGAAGAGATAATCGGGGAAATGACCAGCAATGTTCCGGATGAAGCAAAAAATTCTTTTGCCGATATCATGAATTATATTGCAGAGCATGAGATTTTCGAAGAAGACAAAGAGCTTTATTTAAGTTTCTTTAATAAGGAGCACCTGCTTTTCCAGTATTATCAGGGGAACCGCTCTCTCCGGCTGGAACATCGCCGTTTAAGGGCTGATGGCAGCGTCTGCTGGACTCTTGGTATGGTACAGATTGTCACTGACCCTTATACGGACACCATCAAGGCATTTATTCTAATTAAAGATATTGACGCCTCAAAGCGGGAAGCTCTGACTTTACATGAGCTGTCCCAACAGGACTGTCTGACGGGGCTGCTAAACAGATCCGCCGCTATCCGGGCAATCCGTCATATTTTAAACAGTGGGAAAGGACATCATATCCTGATTATGCTGGATATTGATCAATTTAAACAGTTAAACGACAATTATGGTCACCAGTTTGGAGATAAGGCGCTCCATCGGGCCGCATCAAGGCTAAAATCTGCACTTAGGAGAGATGACGTCTTTGGACGTTTAGGCGGCGATGAATTTATTATTCTTTTGAAAGATGTTTCTTACAGCATGGATCTATATTCCCGACTGGAAAACCTGTGCAGTTTAATTGGAAGTGCTCTGGAACCGGAAGTACATATATCAGGAAGCTTAGGAACTGCCGCCTACCCGGAGGACGGGGTCACGTTTGAAGAATTGTATAAGAAAGCGGATATCGCACTGTATCAGGCGAAAAAGCATGGCAGAAACCAGTATACGGTTTATGAACCTGGAATGTCCATGGCTAATATTGAGTAAATAAAAAATGTCCTGCAGTTTTCATGCAGGACATTTTCATTATGCAGAAGAAGGGACTTGAACCCTCAAGGTATTGCTACCACACGGACCTGAACCGTGCGCGTCTGCCAATTCCGCCACTTCTGCTTTCGCAATTGCACAAATTGATGAATCAATTCGTACAATTATATTACTATACTTTTCCAAAATAAGCAAGCACTTTTTTATTTTTTTATTCGTTTTCCTGAAACTATATTATCTTTATGCCATAATAAATTGCAACAAAAAAGCAGTTCTTCATCAGTGAAAAACTGCTCTTTAATGCGGGAGATGGGACTTGAACCCACACGATCATACAACCACAAGATCCTTAGTCTTGCCTGTCTGCCAATTCCAGCACTCCCGCATGTCATATTATATAAAACCTTACAGCCATGACACTCTATAAGATTCGTGCAGAAGAAGGGACTTGAACCCTCAAGGTATTGCTACCACACGGACCTGAACCGTGCGCGTCTGCCAATTCCGCCACTTCTGCAATTCGTCGTTATCTCTTTCAGCGACAATAGCTATTATAGTATACAAGCCTGGTTCTGTCAACACGAATTTCAATTATTTTTAAAATATTTTTTTTGTATATATTTTTTAAATAATATTGACAATTCTTCATAAAGATGGTAGAATTACTTTCGTTGTGCGGGAGTGCTGGAATTGGCAGACAGGCAAGACTAAGGATCTTGTGGTTGTATGATCGTGTGGGTTCAAGTCCCATCTCCCGCATTTTCAATAATAAAAGAGAGTTATCTCTTGACATATTTTACATTTAGAGTATAATAGGTCGTATATTCCTCGATAGCTCAGTCGGTAGAGCAAACGGCTGTTAACCGTTGGGTCGTAGGTTCAAGTCCTACTCGGGGAG
>SVDT01000269.1 GCA_015057775.1 Paenibacillaceae bacterium
ATATACAGAGACTTTTTTCCAGGTACGGTTTATATGATTCTATCTATTATTTTTCCCTTAGCTGTCATTTCCATTAAGGACTACCGCTTTACCTTGATTATTATTGGAAGCTACCTGCTGTTTTTTACCTATGGGCCTTATATTGATAAAAGAGTAGTGGAATTTTTGAAAAAGCAGACGGATACAAAAACGGCACTGGATAAAAAGACGTATGACAGTATAAGTGCCATACAGGAGGTCCGTGCGTATCATGCAAGAGAGTGGGAAACAGGGAGGTTTGTGGAGTCATTCAGGGCTTACAAAGATGCCCGGCTTGGTTCTCTTTTCTTTCGGCTTTTGCGGCCTGCCTTGTGCGTAGCTACCACCAGTGTTGGAAATATCGGTTTTTTTGTATATGGCTCTTATCTGGTAAAGCATGGAGAAATGACAGTAGGTGAATTTAGCGCATATATCTTTTATTTTATGATGGTTATGCGTCAGATCAATGGATTATCCTATGTATTCACGGAACAGATGCATTTATTGGGACAGGCAGAGAAACTATTTGACTTTATTAAAGTTGAGCCAGATATAGCCGAACCTGCAAAGCCATGTATTCTTCCGCAGATATCTGGAAATTTCTCCTTGCAAAATGTTTCGTTTCATTATCAGGATCGAACCGATCTGTTAAAGGAGTTTAATCTGGAAATAAAATCTGGAGAGCGTGTCGCTTTTGTGGGAGCGAGCGGAAATGGAAAATCAACGGTATTAAAATTGCTGGACCGGTTTTATGATCCCCAGGAGGGGGACATTACTCTGGAGGGAGTCTCCTTAAAAAATCTATCCTTATCCCAGCTTAGAAACAGCATTGGGTATGTATTTCAGGAGACGTATCTGTTTGGGTCTTCCATTAAAGAAAATATTCGGTTTGGCAACCCTGATGCCACGGATGAAGAGGTGATTCAGGCAGCAAAAGCAGCTTACGCCCATGAGTTTATTATGGAAACGGAACAGCAGTATGAAACGCTTGTGGGAGAGCGGGGCATTAAATTATCCGGAGGACAAAAACAAAGAATTGCAATTGCAAGGATGTTTATTAAAAATCCTGCCATTCTGCTGCTTGATGAAGCAACTTCTGCACTGGATAATGTAAGTGAAGCCTATATTAAGAAAGCCCTTGATCAGTTAAGCAAAGGCAGGACCACCATAGCCATAGCCCATCGTATTTCTACGATTATGGATTATGATAAAATTGTTTATGTTCAGGATGGAAAAGCTGCTGAGATTGGCACATACGAAGAACTGATACATAGAAAAGGGTTATTTTACGAACTCGTAGAAGGAGTCAGCTGATGAATCATATACGTTGGTACTGGAAATTTATTAAGAAAAGCAAGTGGGCATTCCTGTGTGCCTGTATCATAATGGTTTTAGAAATCATAGCTCAAATGTCAAAGATCGGACTTCAGAAATGGTTAATCGATTCGGTTTTTACTCAGGGAAATTATCAGTTTCTTCCTAAGCTGCTTATATTTATTACAATAGCCTATTTGTTAGGAGCAGTTACTCCATATTGGTCAGAGTGGATACTTCATAAGATCGGATATGGAGTGAGGGTTAATGTTGGAGAAGTATTAATGAAGGCATTGTACCGAATGCCCATTTCACAGTTCCAAAATGAGAGAATTACAAGATATGTAGACTACTTCACAAATGATGTGGAATCCATTGGCGAGAATGTTTACCGCTTGCCCCTTACCCTTCAGGATTTGATTAAACTAATTGTTTTAATCGGTGTTATGGCATATTTAAGTCCTTCGGTACTAATCATACTGACTGTCATGATAATTTTATATTTTATCATAGGGAAAAGCTACAAAGAGCGCATGAAGTCCAAGTCAAAAGAGGTGAAAGAAAGCAGAACCAATCTTCTGGTTCATATTGAGGAAGGGATCTCTTCCACAAGAGAAGTAATTGCATATGACCGTACGGGATGGGAAGAGAAGATTTACCATCGGTTATTTAAAAAGTATTATACAAAAATAATGGAAGAAGTAAGAATTATAAATGAGCAATTGTTTCTGACGGCTCCGCTGCGATGGGGAACCAATCTTGTAGTATTGTTATACGGGGGATATCTGGTATTGCATAATCAGATGACTCTTGGTACATATTTGATTTTATATCAGTATTCATTAAATATGACCACCTCTTTGCAGGCAGTTTATGAATTTCATGTTCGCTGGACCTCTTTTGAAGTCAGCATTGAGCGTGTCAGATCGGTAATCGAAAGTGCCAAAGAGGAGACCGGAGAAAAACGCCTGAAACAGATTGATGAAATTGCCTTTGATAAAGTTTCCTTTCAATATTCAGAAAGTTCTCAAAAGGTACTGGATGAATTAACATTCTCAATCCCAATTGGTAAAAAAGTCGCAATTGTTGGGTCCAGCGGAAGTGGAAAGTCAACCGTCGCAAGACTGCTTCTTCGGTTCTATGAGCCTTCAAACGGAGCAATTCGAATCAATGGGTTGGAATTGAAAGAGATAAAGGAACATGACTACGATTCCTGTTACAATATCGCTTTTCAGGAGCCTTACTTTTTTCCGGATACCATTCGAAACAACATATTGTTTGGAAGAAGTGGGATTACCGATGAAAAAATGATGAAAATCTGTAAGCTGGTACAGATTCATGATGATATTATGAACCTGGAGTTTGGGTATGATGCTATGATAGGGGAACGGGGAATCAGCCTGTCGGGTGGTCAGAAACAGCGACTTTCCCTTGCAAGAGCTCTGGCAGCAGACCCCGATGTATTAATTCTTGATGAGGCAACATCTGCATTGGATCTTGAGACAGAGCGACAGATCCAACGAAATATGGACGAATTACGCCAGGGGAAAACCACAATTATTATTGCCCACCGTCTGTCCACAGTTCAGAACGCAGACAGGATCTATGTTTTTGAGAATGGAAAGGTGGCAGAAGCAGGATCACATGTGGAGCTGATGAAAAATGGTTCCGTGTATACCAGCCTTGTACATGCCCAGACAGAAATAATATGATGCCGCAGTATTATTAATTTGGAGGTAAAATTAAATGAATATAAAATTTGATCCAAACAATAACGTCATTAAGCTTTGTGTAATAGGGATGAGTATAGAAGACAGTGGAAATATTGAAGAAGCTGACAAGATGTTTCAGCAGGCATGGGCTGAGGCAGCAGATGACTATGAAAAATTTATTGCGGCGTATCATCTTGCTCATCGGCAAAAGGATATCACAGATAAATTGAAATGGCTGGAAACATCCTTACAGTGTGCACGAAATATAGATGATGAGAATGTAAAGAGTGCATACACAACATTATATGCAGATATTTCCGGGTGTTATGAGGAGTTGCATGATTCTGATAATGCAAAAAAATATACTGAATTAAGTGAATCATGTAAAGGAGCCCCTTCTGATAAAGGCCCATTTTATCATGGAACTAGAGCAGATTTAAAAGTTGGCGATTTGCTAACAGCGGGTGGAATATCAAATTACAAGCCGGAGCTTCAAATGAATCATATATATTTTACTGCGAATATCAATGGTGCGGGACTTGCAGCGGCATTGGCAAAAGGAGAAGGAAGAGAACGGGTTTATATGATAGAACCAACGGGTGAATTTGAAAATGACCCCAATGTTACTGACAAAAAATTCCCGGGTAACTTAACACGTTCCTACCGTTCAAAAGAACCTTTGAAAATTATTGGTGAGGAGACCGAGTGGAACAAAATTACTACTACGGAATTAAGTAAATGGCGTGAAAATTTAGAAAAAAGCAAAGGGGAAATTATCAACTGAGCAATAAAATTTATTAAATAACCTGACATGCAGTTGTCAGGTTATTCGTCTATAATAAAGTAAGATTGGAGTAAGGAATATGCAGATAAACAGACTTTTCGAAATAATATATCTTTTACTGAACAAAAAGTTTATGACTGCCAATGAACTGGCAGAGCATTTTGAGGTATCCGTCAGAACCATATATCGTGATATTGATACGCTGTCTTTAGCAGGGATACCAATCTATGCTCTTCAGGGAAAGGGCGGAGGCATTTCCCTGCTTGAACACTATGTTCTTGATAAATCGGTTCTATCAGAGAGAGAACAAAATGAGATATTATATGCGCTGCAAAGCCTGAACGTCACACAGGTTCCTGAGGCAGATAAAGTTCTTGCCAAACTAAGCAGTCTGTTTAAGAAGAGTAGAACAAATTGGATTGAAGTGGATTTTAGTCCATGGGGAAGTGATGATAAGGGATTTAGTCAATTTACGCTGATAAAGGATGCCATCCTTAGTCATAAAATTATTGAATTTAATTATTTCGGTTCATCAGGTGAGAAAACTGCCCGAAGAGTTGAGCCAATGAAACTCATATTTAAAATAAATGCCTGGTATTTACAGGCGTTCTGCCTGACTAGGAATGAATTAAGAATGTTTAAAATAGTAAGAATGGCAGATGTCCGGATAACAGAGGATCCTTTCACCCAAATGATCCCCGAACCATTGCCAGGCGGCGGTCAGGAGCAGGAAACTCAGAAGTGGATTGAACTATGTTTAAATATTTCTGCTGATGGAGCCTACCGCGTATATGATGAATTTAAGGAGAAAGAAATTACTAAAAATACAGATGGCTCGTTCACCATTATGACCACTTTGCCTGAAAGTGATTGGCTGATCCGGTATATTCTGTCTTTTGGCTCCGAAGCTGAAGTAAAAAGCCCACAGTATATACGTGATATGCTTCAGTTTGAATTAAATAAAATTACCATGAAATATAAAACATAACCTGACACGATGCTGTCAGGTTATGTTTTATATAATCAAAGTGTTGATAAATTCTTATAAATCAATCAAAGGAGGTTCATTCATGGAGAGTTTTAGCCATATATCAATCGATCCCAAGGAACTTGAGGGAAAGCGCATTCTTGTAACTGGAGGTACGAAGGGCGGAATGGGTGAGGCTATTGTTAAACGCCTTACAAAAGCTGGGGCGATTGTCATTACAACAGCGCGAACCACTCCGGAAGAATTAAAGAAACCGGAGTTATTTATACAGGCTGATATCAGCACACCTGATGGCACTGCAAAAATTGTGGAATATATTCTGGAACGTTTTGGAGGTGTGGATATTCTCGTCAACAATGTGGGCGGTTCTTCCACTCCCACCGGCGGTGCGCTAAGTCAATCAGATGAGGACTGGCAGCGTACATTCGATACCAATCTTTTTGCAGCGGTTCGGCTGGATCGGGGATTGCTGCCGCCAATGCTGAAACAAGGCAGTGGCGTAATCCTTCATATCACATCCATACAGCGCCGGTTTCCAGGTGAAAACACCATGGCGTACTCAGCAGCAAAAGCAGCGCTTGGTAATTACAGCAAGGCACTTGCGACAGAACTTGCACCAAAGGGAATCCGTGTTAACAGCATAGCGCCAGGTTTT
>SVDT01000270.1 GCA_015057775.1 Paenibacillaceae bacterium
TGAAAGGTTTTGGAATGCACTCGATTGAAAATGCGGGCTGGATAGAAAAAGAACGCCCGAAATGCGGGGCTTTAGACGCAATTATCCGCCCAATCGTACTCGCCCCATGTTCCTCTGACAACCATCTTCTTCATGGTGGCTTCGGAGAACGCAAAGATTTAATTCTTGGACATGAAGCTGTAGGTGAGATAGTAGAAGTGGGCAATCTGGTTAATAACTTTAAAACAGGTGATTTGGTCGTTGTACCTTGCACGACTCCCAACTGGCTCGCTGAAAATGTACAAGGAGAATATAATGCACATGATGAAGGACTCATGAAAAGTTTTAAATTCCTGGGTTCCAAAGACGGCACGTTTGCGGAATATTTTCATGTTAATCAGGCAGATGCCAATCTGGTTCTTCTGCCAGAAAACGTATTGCCGGAGGCTGCTCTCATGACAGTGGACATGATGTCAACTGGTTTTCATGGTGTAGAAAACGCAAATGTGAGATTTGGTGATAAGGTTGTTGTAATTGGAATAGGTCCTGTTGGTCTTATGGCAGTTGCAGGAGCCAAATTGCAGGGTGCCGGTCAATTGATTGCGATCGGTACTCGTCCGAATTGTGTTAAAATTGCAAAGGAATATGGAGCAACAGACATCGTAAGCTACAAAGATGGCGATATCGTAAAACAGGTAATTGAATTAACCAAAGGCGGTGCTGATTCTGTCATTATTGCAGGAGGAAGCGGCGATATTCTTCGGCAGGCAGTTGAAATGACGGTCCCGGGTGGATATATTTCCAATGTTAATTTCTTTGATGATCAGGACATGCTCTCTATGCCAACATCATCGTGGGGTCTTGGCATGGCCGATAAAACTATTCGTGGAGGATTCTGCCCAGGTGGCGCCCGTCGAATTAGAAAATTGCTTAATTTGGTTGAATATGGTAGGATAGATACAACAAAACTGATCACACATCGATATAATGGCTTATCAAAAATTGAGGATGCTTTTTATTTAATGGATCAAAAGCCGAAGGATCTGATTAAACCTGTAGTATTTATTAATTAACACCCGTAAGCCTCACAGGAAAAGTCTGATTTTATTCAGACTTTTCCTGTTTCAGTGTGTCCGACGGAACCTGGTTATCAAGAGAGAGATTAAATATGAAATTGATTGAAGTCAAAGAATTAAATACGGTACTAACAAAGCAACTTTTTGAAGTATGGGACAAATCGGTTCGAGAAACACATTTATTTTTATCTGATTCAGAGATTAAAAATATATCCAGGTATATTCCACATGCTTTGAGCTCAATCGCTCATTTGATTGTTGCATTTAATGATGAAAATATTCCTGTTGCATTTATGGGAATTGAAGATAGAAAATTAGAAATGCTTTTTGTATCGCCCGGGTTTCGTGGAAAGGGATTAGGAAAACAGCTGATCCATTATGGGATAGAGAATTATTTCATAAATGAATTAGGAGTGAATGAACAGAATCCGCAAGCGAAAGCGTTCTATGAACATATGGGATTTCAGGTTTATAAAAGAACTGACACGGATGAGCAGGGGAATCCTTATCCGATTTTATATATGAGATTGGTTTAATATTCAAGGAGGCTATCTGAATGAATTACAGAAAAGGTGATTTAGAAGATTGTAAAGCAATCCATTCTTTAATATGCGATATGGAAAACAGGCAACTTCCCTATGACAGGTTTTATACAATCTATCAGGATCAGTTAAGTGACTGCCACTATTATTGTCTGGTCTGTGAACAGGACAGCGCAGTAATTGGTGTTTTGAACTTACGTTTTGAAGCGCAGCTGCATCATACAGAACATATCGCAGAAATCCTTGAATTTGCAGTTGCGGGTACATATAGAAAAAAGGGTATTGGAAAAGAAATGTTTTCCCAAAGCTGCCAGATTGCAAAAGTAAACGGCTGTTCACAAATTGAAGTGGCCTGCAACCAATTGCGTGAAAATACCCATCATTTTTATACGCGAGAGGGTATGAATAACTTCCATTTTAAATTTTCCAAACGTTTATGCGAAGATAGTGTTCAGCAGAATTCTATCGGGATATAAATATTTCATTAAGGTGCTATAATAAGGAGGGATTATGTATGGAAAAAACACTTTATTCAATACTGGCGATATTTCCTACGCCAGATATTGAAAGGACCGCCAAATATTATAATGAAGTCATGGGATTTAGAATGGTTAAATACTTAGACGTAAAGGAACCTCATATATGTCTTTACCGTGATCGTGTGGAGATAGTTTTGACGAAAGCAAATACCAGTAAAGTTTACACCAACAGAGAACTATATGGTTACGGAGAAGATTCTTATTTTATTACGGATAATCAGGAAGAATTGCAAAATGAATTTATAAGCAAAGGCGCTAAAATTGTTCGCCCACTAAAGATGACAGATTATAATAATTTGGAATTTGTGTTAGAAGACATAGACGGGCGGTGGATTGCTTTTGGTATGAAACAAAAACAGTAGTCGCTAAAACTCAACGTTATTTCTAATTATCATTAAGGTTTCAAGTATTCGCCTTCTTTGTTATTATGAAAGAAATTAAGAGGAGGCAGTAAACTGAAATGAGCATAAAATTAAAAACAGTAATTTTAGAATGCAGGGATATACCCCAATTAGTGTCTTTCTACACAAGCCTTTTACATTGGCCGGTAGTATATGAATTAGAAACATTTGTAGGAATACACTCCGATGAAGACGAAATGGGAATCGCTTTTCAGTATGATGAAAATTATATTCCCCCCACCTGGCCTGCCAGGCCGGGACAGCAACAGATGATGGCGCATTTGGATTTTGCTGTAGCGGATAAGAGTGAGCTAAAGGAAGCAGTGGAAAAAGCCATTATATTAGGTGCAAAAATAGCAGATGAACAGTATGGTGGTGAAGAATGGATTACTATGCTGGACCCCGCAGGACATCCGTTTTGTTTTGTTGTATGGAATCATTAAAAGTAAGTGATATAGCGTGTAGATTATTATATTAGTGCAGAGTTCTCGTTATAAGCAATCACTTCATTGGATCCCTGCATGCTAAAATTACCCTTACAAGTCAACAATGTGAAACTAATAACAAAGATAACACACATTTAGTCTTATCCTGTTGATAATCACAGAGATTTAACTGTTTTTTTGTAGGATACATTCAATCACGTGACGGTACAAACCCGTTGAAACTGGTAGAAAACAGTCAAATGGCATGTATTAATTTGCAAAAAACCGAAAATAAACTATGCAATATGTATATAAAAAGAATTATGTTAAATAAAAAACAATGCAATATATATAACAAAATCAAAATAATTTAAAATAAATATTGCAATATGCACAAATATGTGCTATATTGTATATAAGTAAAATCCTAGAGAGAAGAGTGCAGATACGGCAGCAGAAATGCTGATTAGTCGTTATGCACTCTTTTTTTTGAAAGAAAAAATATATTCATATTTACGAAAGCTGGTCAATAGACAAGTAAGGAGTGTTGAAGGTGGACAACAAATTATGGACTGTTATTGAAAACAACCCTATCATTGCTGCAGTAAAAGATATGGCTGGCTTAAAGAAATGTGCAGAATCAGATGTTAAAGTAATTTTCATATTATTTGGAGACGTTTGCAATATCAGTGAGATCGTAGACGAAGTGAAAAAAGAAGATAACATCATTATGGTACATATGGACTTGCTGGTTGGCTTAAGTGGAAAGGAGGCTGCTGTTGATTTTATTAAAACACATACAAAAGCAGATGGAATTATAACCACCAAACAGTCTCTGATCCAGCGGGCAAAAGAGATTGGACTATATACGGTACTGAGATATTTTGTGATTGATTCCATGGCTCTGGTGAATATTGAAAAGCAGAATGTTTCCTGTGGGGTACATCCGGATGTCATTGAGATCTTGCCGGGAGTTATGCCCAAAGTGATAAAGAAGATCTGTAAAATCAGTAAAGTGCCTGTAATTGCTGGCGGGCTGATTTCGGATAAAGAAGATGTGATGTCAGCTTTAGGAAGCGGTGCACTTTCCATATCAACCTCTGACCAGGCGGTATGGTTTATGTAGCGAAAAAGAAACTGTTTTTAATTGTGAGGAGGTAGTTAAAGATGAAGAAGTTCATGAATGACGTGAACCAGGCAGAGAACGAGATGATTTTGGGACTTGTTAAAGCATATCCAAAGGATTTACGAAAGCTTGACTGCGGTAATGTAGTAGTCCGAAGAAATAAAAAAGAACATAAGGTTGCACTGATCAGCGGCGGCGGAAGCGGGCACGAGCCTGCCCATGCAGGATATGTAGGAACTGGAATGCTTGATGCGGCTGTGGCAGGAGCAGTATTTACCTCCCCCACTCCCGACCAGATTTATGAAGGGATCAAAGCAATTGCAAATGATGCCGGTGTATTAATGGTGATTAAAAATTACACCGGTGATGTAATGAATTTTGAAATGGCAGCAGAAATGGCGGAGGCTGAGGGAATTCTGGTAAAACAGGTAATTGTAAATGATGATGTAGCTGTAAAAGACAGTTTATACACCGTAGGCAGAAGAGGTGTGGCTGGCACAGTGTTTGTACATAAAATAGCGGGAGCTGCAGCTGAGAGGGGAGATGATCTGGGTCAGGTTCAGGAAACAGCCAATAAAGTAATCGCCAATGTCCGTACAATGGGGGCAGCAATCCGTCCCTGTACCGTACCCGCCGCAGGTAAGCCGGGATTTGAGCTGGCAGAGGATGAGATGGAGGTTGGAATAGGAATTCATGGCGAGCCCGGTACTCACCGGGAGAAAATAAAAACAGCCAATGAAATCGTGGATCTGCTCCTTGATAAAATACTTGCTGATATTGATTATGAGGGAAGCGAAGTGGCGGTTATGGTTAATGGCTCCGGCGCGACTCCTCTGATGGAACTGTTTATCATTAACAACCGGGTATCAGACGTTTTAAAAGAAAAAGGTATTTCTGTCTATAAGACTTACGTTGGCGAATACATGACCTCCATTGAGATGGAAGGATTTTCTGTTTCCCTGTTGAAATTAGATGCGCAGTTAAAATCGCTGTTAGATGAAAAAGCTGATACACCCGCATGGAAAGCATGATAATAATGGAGTGATGAGATGAACAAAGAAAAAATAATCCTGGTAATTGATCAGATGGCAGTTGCTATGGAAAAACAGAAAGAGTTTCTGACGGAGCTTGATAATGTGATTGGGGACGGGGATCACGGCATTAATATGGCAAGAGGCTTCTCAGAAGTAATCAAAAAAAGAGATTCACTGGCTAAGATGGATGCCGGTGATATGATTAAAAACCTTGGAATGATTTTGGTGTCTACGGTCGGAGGTGCCTCCGGTCCACTAT
This sequence comes from Paenibacillaceae bacterium, assembly GCA_015057775.1. Lineage (GTDB taxonomy): Bacteria > Bacillota > Clostridia > Lachnospirales > Lachnospiraceae > Lacrimispora. Next base: position 5,382 of record SVDT01000270.1, read on the forward strand.
ATGGCACCGCTTTTATGAAAGCAGGAATGTTTCTAAAAGGAAAAGAAGAAGTTACGTTTCCTGATTTTTTAGAAGCTTTTC
>SVDT01000271.1 GCA_015057775.1 Paenibacillaceae bacterium
TCTTGGAAAGTTAATGGACTGAGTCCCCCATACCAGCATAGATCCGTTCTGAATGATATAGGAAACCGCAATGGTAGCCAGAACCGTATAGATTGGCAAGGTTCCCTTTGCAACAAGCTTACTGATGATGCCCTTCTCCAAAACCATTCCAAACCCCAGCATAATAATAAAAACAATAATCACTGTAAGAATAAAGGGAATATGAAAAACCCCATAAAAGGTATATCCCAAAAATGCGCCTAATGTAAGAATATCGCCCTGTGTAAAGTTAAGCATTCCTGAAGCCTTATAAATCAGGCTGTAGCCCAGTGCAATCAGTCCATAAACGCAGCCCAGCACAAGACCCGAAACAAGAATTTGTATTATCATTTCTTACCTCCAAGGAAACCGCCTATATTCCACCTGACCGGATATAGGCGGTCCATACTATATGTTTTATCACTGTGCCAGTTTAGAAATATTTCCTGCCTTAATCCACTCATTAAAGTCTAAGTATTTTCCATCAATAATAATGTAATCGTTTAGTGTATGAAGTCCTTCCCGGGTTCCGTCAGTGAAATCAAGCATTCCTCCAAGAGATTTAAAATCCTTGATCTTGCTGATTGCATCTTTGATTGCTTCCTTATCATTGCTTCCTGCTATCTTCGAGGCCTCCCAGAATACCATCATCGCATCCCAGCTTCTGTATGCGCAGTCATGGAACGGCATTACACCATACGCTTGATAGTAGAGTTCTAAAAATTCCTTCATTTCAGGATCTTTCGCTTCTTCAACACTGCTGTATACCACGTATGGATAAGCAAATACCCAGTTGTTGACTGCATCCCCAGCCACATTAATTGTATCAACCGGAATCCCCTCACGGTTAAAGCAGAGTTTATTAAATCCAAGCTGCCGCAGCTGCTTTGCAAAAATTGCCTGAGTCGGACCATTGGTAGAGCAGAATACTGCATCTGGCTTAGAATTAATCATCTTAGCCACCTGACCGGAGAAATCTGTATCCCCCTCTGTGTAACTTTCAATGGTAGTAACTTCAATTCCCGCCTTTTTTGCTTCCTCTATAAACGTTTCAGCGCTGGTTTTTGCAGCATCATCAAGACCGCGGAATACCGCTACCTTCTTAACATCTAAATTCAGCATCTTCTCCGTAACATGAGGCATGGAAAGAGCGGTATTTAATCCTGCACGGAAAACATATTCCCATCCCTGCTGCATCCATGTGGGACTGTTGCCCGTTCCGATAGTAGGAATCTTAGCTTCATTATAGATTCCACCTGCCGCAAGAACGTTGCTGCTTGTTAAAGAGCCCAGGATGGCATCCACCTTATCTACCTGAATCATCTTATTGGCAATTTTAACTGCTTCCTCAGGAGAACCCTGATCATCATAATTTACAAGCTTAATCGGTACCCCATTAAAACCGCCCTCCTTATTAATCACCTTAACAGCCAGTTCCGCTGCCATATTGGCAGATTCTCCAACCTGGGCATTGACACCAGTCAAAGGCTGTGGATTTCCTATTACAAAAATTTCTCCTGCCTCAGCAGTGCCAGTTGTGCTCTCCGAAACAGCCGCACCTGTCGTGGTTTCTTCCGTCTTTGTACTTGTTTTTCCAGCCCCGCATGCGGTTAAGAACATTGTTAAACTTAAACCCAGTGCAAGAATTTTAGATAACTGCTTTTTCATTTTTACTTCCTCCATTTTTTATTATTATCTTTAAAAGATATCGTGGTTAACTGAAAGCCCCTTCTCCTGACTTTCATAGATTGAGAAAATCTAAATTCCTGTTTTATTCACCTGTTATTTTACTTATATTTAACTAATATATCAGATGAAATATAGCCACATAATATACTAATAAAGACTCTCCGTCAAGTTATTTTCTGTATATTTTATATAAATTTTCTTAATTGTATAATATTTGATCAGTTTATTTGCATATTTGAAACATTTTATAGTTTTATGATTTGTGCCATTTGTTTTGCAACAGATTCTTTTTCTGCCAGCAAAAAAAAATGCTGAAAATGTGCTTTTTCAGGCATATTCTCAGCATTCAATATTTATTTAACGCATTCATCTATTTTATAATATTATAACATTGATTTTTTAGGGAAAATCAAATCCATTGCATTATTCCAGGAATTTCTAATATGCATTTTATAATTTTCAAGAACATCTGCATCATTATTACAAAGCATTGAATCTAAAATCTCCAGATGCTCCTCAATGGAAAGTGTATAGTTTAAGTTAACCTTTGCACAATATACCCTTATTCTGTTACTATGATCTGCTACCACATTCAGCAACTCTTTCAAAAAGCTATTCTGAGACTGAGAGATGACCGTATTATGTAAACAATCGTCCAGCCCAGTGTAATATTTCACATATTCTTCATGATCTTTAAACTCAGGCGGATTCTGAAAGGAATTATACATTTTTTTAAGCCAGTCTTTGCTTAATCTGTTATAACACTCTACCGCTATATAAGGCTCATTCAGTAAACGCACCTCATAAATTGCATTGACCAGATTATAATCGATTTCTCCAACTAAAGTTCCTTTTCGCGGATATATTTTAACAAATGAATCCTTTTCCAATCTTTGAATCGCTTCGCGGATGGGAGTCCTGCTCATGCCTAATTCTTTCTGTAACTCCATATCAGAAATATCCTGCAAAGGAAGATATTCGCCCAGTATAATCTTATTTTTTATATATTCATAGGCATTTGAAAATTTGTCTTCTTTTACCGATTTATCCATGTCTACCCCCTTCTGCTATGATGTTTCAAGTCAAACAAATCACCTCTGTCACCATAATCACGAAGCAAACTTCAGAATTTTAGTTTGCCCGTCTCTAGTTTATTTCATTAATTATTGAATTGTCAACACTTATTTTGATAATTATGTAACAATATGATTCAATTTTGACATTTGGTGTTAAAAATAGAAATTATTAAATATCCTGTGCCTAAATTGATAACAATAAAATGCAGATGCTGTGCCTGACTGTACCAAACACCCCATCTGCAAATTGACTGGGCAATCTATATAATATTATCGCATTTACGCTACTTTGGAAGCAAAAAAATTTTAGCTGCTTCTTCCTTTGTCAAAGATATGAACTTTATCATTCTGTTCATCTCCTGTACAGTGAAAGTATTACCCTCTTTTTTCATCTTACGGTAAAAAGTACATCTGCTGATACCCATAGCATCTGCAATTGATTCCTGGGTCAATCCGGAATCCGCTATCTTATCCTTTAACATGTATATATTCAAATAATTCACCTCTTTTCAGTTGCATTTATGCCACTATTATATCATAAGAATAGCCTATAAAAAATAAAATGTCAATATACAAGTCAGCCCAGGGGGCATAAGTGTTGCATTTTTGCAACATCAATGGTATGATATTAACAGGAGGTATGAACATGTCAATCACTGGTCAGAGAATTAAAGAAAGAAGAAAACAATTGGAAATGAGTGCTGACGATATCGCCGCTGAGTTAGGCGTTTCACGGTCTACAATTTTCAGATATGAGAACGGACAAATAGAAAAAGTTCCTGCTAATGTTTTAGAAAAGCTGGCGGTCATTCTTAGAACTACCCCTGCTTATTTAATGGGCTGGCAGGATGACTGTTTTGAATACCCAGATTCCGGAGCAGATGCTTCCCCATGGATTCATCGGCCTGCAAGCGGAAGCGAAGATTTCTTCCGCGAAGATGAAGGAAAAGGATATCACACCAACGATAGCTTAGGTGCCATTATTAACAGCGCCGGTCCGGACGACAGAGATAAGATCACTGCCATGGTAAAGATCTATCTGACTCTGACTGATTCCGGTAAGAGAAAAGCCAGCGATTATATGGTGGATTTATCCGAACAGCCAAAGTACCGAAAGCTATGACTTAAACCTGCTGTTTCTTAAGGATTTTTTACCAGTAAAAAATCTTGCTTCTGGTAATAAAATCTTGCTGATTTGTATTTCATTTTATGATAAAATAAAAAGGATTTTTTTATATAAACAATACTATAGAAAAGCAGGAACAGTTGAACTATGGAATCAAAATTAGAAAAAAAGTATGGACTATTTACAGCCATTGCGATGGTTGTAGGCATCGTGATTGGAAGCGGTGTATTTTTTAAAGCCGAAAAGATTCTGACTGCAACAGGGGGAAATTTAAAGCAGGGAATTCTGGCCTGGATCATCGGCGGTATTATTATGATTTCCTGCGCTTACACATTTTCTGTTATGGCTACGAAGTATCAGTACATTAACGGTATTGTGGATTATGCTGAAGCAACCGTAGGAAAAAAATATGCCTATTATGTAGGAAGTTTTATGGCTATTATTTACTACCCTACCATTACTTCAGTCCTTGCATGGGTATCTGCCCGGTATACCTGTGTCATCTTCGGTTTTTCCATTACCGGTGGAGAATGTATGACCATAGCCTGTCTCTATCTGGTTTCCAGCTTTACAATCAACGCATTATCCCCTGTTTTAGCAGGAAAATTTCAGGTAAGCACCACTGTCATTAAGCTCATTCCCTTATTCCTTATGGCAATTGTTGGGACCTTTACAGGACTTCGCAACGGAATGACTGCTTATAATTTTACCCATACCGTATCTGCCAGCACCGCCAACGGGTTATTTACAGCTGTTGTTGCCGCCAGCTTCGCCTACGAAGGCTGGATTATTGCAACCTGTATCAATGCAGAACTTAGAAATGCAAAAAGAAATCTGCCCCTTGCCTTAATTTCTGGTACCTTAATCACTATGGCAGCGTATATTCTGTATTACATCGGACTTGCAGGAACCGTTAAAAATGAAATAATCATGGCAGGTGGTGAAGCAGGAGCCAAGCTGGCATTCCAGACTGTTTTCACCTCAATAGGAGGAAATCTGTTATTTGTATTTGTAATTATCTCCTGTCTGGGCACGTTAAACGGGCTGATGCTTGGCTGCACCCGGGGAATTTATTCTCTTGCTGCCAGGGGCTTAGGACCAAAACCAAAGGTTTTCAGTCAGGTAGATTCCATGACCAACATGCCTGTTAATTCAGCTATTTTAGGGTTATTTCTTTGCGGCATCTGGCTGTTCTATTTCTACGGAGCAAATCTGACTGCCAGCTGGTTTGGATTTTTCACTTTTGATTCTTCTGAACTTCCGATTGTCACTGTTTATGCTTTATACGTTCCAATCTTTATTATGTTTATGGTAAAGAGCAAAGGACTTAACTTCTTTAATCGTATCTTAATGCCCTGTTTATCCCTTGCAGGCTGTGCATTTATGATTATTGCCGCATGGTTTGCCCACGGAATGGCTGTGGTTGCTTTTCTTATTGTATTTTTTGTTGTTATGGTATTTAGTGCTTTGATTTCACGTCGGTCAGAGACAATAAATAAATAAAAATTCAGGGCTGGTTTCCCATAAGAGGATTCCGGCCCTTTTTCATTT
>SVDT01000272.1 GCA_015057775.1 Paenibacillaceae bacterium
GCGGCGCCTGTAGTTTCGTCTGTTTCCGGTATCTGTTTGCTGTTCGCGCAGCCGGATAAACACGCTACAACAAGAATAAAACAGAAAACCAGGGAAAATATGCGTTTCATATGTATACTCCATTCTATGCATTCCAGAGTGTTAGTCTTCGCTAACCTTTCGCTATTTTAGCATAGACTAACCGGCTCGTCAATCAATTATTATTTGCCCACAAACATTGCTTCCAGATTCCTTTCAAATATGGTATCCTCAATAAAAAAGCATACACAGTCAAGCGGTATCCCTACCAGACATGGTATACTGCAGGAAAAAAGGAGGTGCTTAAATATGCACGCATGGGAACAAATACAACAAACAGTCAATTATATTGAAGATCATTTAAATGAGGATATTAATATTGAGGATCTGGCAAAAACAGCTTGTCTGTCTCCGTTCTATTATCAACGCTTATTTAGCCGCCTTGTCAAAAAACCGGTCGCTGAGTATATCAAACTCCGCCGTGTGGCAAAGGCAGCAGACTGCTTACTCCAATCAGACATAAGAATCCTGGATATTGCATTAGAGCTTGGATTTACCTCTCACGAACACTTTTCCCGCACATTTAAAAACACCTTTGGTCTGACTCCAGATGAGTACCGCAAAAACCCACAGACTCTCAACCGTATGACAAAACCCCAGCTTCTGCTTCACTACACACTGGTAGATGAGGAAGTGCCGCTGATTACCGATGGTATTGTTCTGGAAATACACAGAAAAGAACTGAAAGAACCCGTTCATTATATGGGGTTAATAAAGGATGTACCAATCCATCATATAGACGGTCTTGGCCGGTATGCCTTATGAGCACGCAGAAATTCCAAGCGCTTTTAAGAGCTGGGAATTACCTGCCGGAGAATATATTATCTGCTCTTTTGAAGCCGAGAGTTTTGAAGCACTTGTTATGGATGCGCTTTATAAAGCCCAGCATTATATTTATAATACATGGCTTCCTAAACACAAATTGCAGACCGATGCTTTCTGCGCGGAACGCTATGCAAGCCATTCACCTGATACAACAAATATGGAGATCTGGCTCAGAAATCTCACCTGAACTGGTTTTAGCAAAACAGGAACAGCAAACCCCAAAAATAGTTGATATAATACAGTTACCGTACGGAGGAAAGGCAAGGAGATTATTTGGAATATAGTAAGACAATCGAACAAAGCATTCACTTTATTGAAAGGAATATAAAAGAAGAATTGACAGCGGAACAAATATCACTGCAGGCGGGATATTCCGTATTTCATTTTTGCAGAATATTTGCTGTCAGTCAAGGGATTCCACTTATGGAATTCGTCCGTAAAAAGCGATTATTGCTTTCCCGTGCAGACCTTCTTATTAGTAAAAAGATTATAGAGGTTGCACTTGATTACGGATTCGAAACTGCAAGCGGATATTCAAAAGCGTTTCGTAAAGAATTCGGTTATAGCCCTACTACCTATATTTCCAGAATGAGTGGCTGTGATGTGAAAGAAATTATAACAAATATAGGGGGTATTATTATGAATCCTGTTATTATAAAAAAACCGGCTTTTCTAGTGGCTGGCTATGGAATTAGCACAAGTATTGCAGAAAATTATACAAAGGATATCGCTGCATATTGGGATACCTATAATGGAGAAAATCTGGAAAGTAAAATGTATCAACAATTAAATCCGCCCAAACATGGGGAAGTTGGAATCTGTGTGCCTAATTCAGAAAATGGCAGCGCTGTTTATTTATTGGGTGTTATTGTTAATGACTTTGAAAAAGTTACTCCGGATATGATGACAATTACTGTACCAGAAGCAGAATATGCTGTTTTTACAACACCGCCTGTTAAAGAACTTCCTGCAGACCAGATTGATCATATTGACCCGTTTTCAACCGCTATAAAACAGACATGGAAATACATTTTTAACCAATGGTTTCCTTCCAGCAATTATGAATTTGATGAAACAAAGATGGATTTTGAATTTTATGATGAGCGCTGCCACAATACCGAAGATGCAGTAATGGAAATTCATGTACCTGTCACCCACAAATCCATCTGACAGATTGAGTAAAACGTGGGCTGCCTGCTGTTTTGGGCTGCCCACGTTTTATTATAGCATTTGATTTTTCAACCTGTTTCTTAAATCTAAGATTTTATTCTCGATTATCCCAATGGTTTTCTCAAAAGCGGCATCGTCTTTCCCTGAAGGATCATCTAATCCCCAGTCCTCTCTCATTTTACAGGGAAGAACCGGACAATTCACATTGCATCCCATGGTAATTACTACATCAGGACCTGGTATATCTTCCAACAATTTACTTTTCTGTGATGCCTCCATATCAATTCCATATATCTTTTTCATTAACCGGACTGCATCCTGATTGATCTGATCCTTTAATTCGGTTCCTGCCGAATAGCTTTCAAACACATCACTGGCAAGATGTTTTCCTAACGCTTCCGCTATCTGGCTTCGGCAGGAGTTGTGTACACAAACAAAGGCCACTTTCGGTTTATTATCTTTATTCATATCACTTTCACCTCTTTTATCTACAGCAAATATAAACTCTCATCTTTTATTTCATCTGGTCTCCAGCTGATCACTGCAAAATTTCCATTGGCATGGTCATCCACCTTATTAATCCATTGAATTTCATTACTGGCTTTTGCTGACAGCAAATGATTCGTGGTACCGGTACGGTAAAGGGATGAATTAATAACCCACCACTTTGCGGCAATGCCCGCCCGCTTTAAATCCGCCTCCAGACGCAGTGCTTCATATACCGGGGTGGTTTCAGCGAGAGTGACTATAATAACTTCTGTCTCACTTTTATTTCTTAATCTTGGAAGCAGTTTTTTGGCTGAATCAGGGACATCACCCTGGGAGCGTTTTATCTCCTGATTATAGCTTTGGGTTGAATCCAGAAGTAATAACGTATGTCCAGTGGGTGCGGTATCAATCACTACAATCTGATCTTCTGCCCTGTCAACGATATCCGCAAAGGCTCTGAATACAGCTATTTCCTGGGTACAGGGGGATCTTAAATCTTCCTCTATATATGCAAGATCCTCTTCTGACATCGTTTCCCTCGCTTTATTAAGTACTTCCTGCTGATATTTCTTTAACTCCTCTTTTTCATCGATATGGCTCATTGTAATTTTATCCGTTTCGCTCATAACAAATTTAAGATGAGCAGCTGGATCGGTTGTAGTCAGATGTACTTTCTTCCCTCTGGATGCCAGACCAAGTGCAACAGATGCGGCTATTGTTGTTTTCCCCACACCCCCTTTTCCCATAGTAAATATGACTTTTTTGCCAGATTGGTATAAGTCGTCTATTACATCTTTCAGCTCTGGAATGATATCCGCATTAACTTTATCCCCGCTGACAACATCACTGTCTTTTTTCAGTAAGGCTCTTACGTTTTCCAATCCGGTTATGGGATAGGATCTGAGAGGTATGAAACTGCATTTCAGATTCATAAGTTCTTCTGGCATACCGGATAGCGCTGCCTGTTGTTTTTTATATAAGCTTTCTGAAATAGTATCATCGTATTCCGTCAATAATCCGTTCATGATCAATTTCTGGTTTTTTACTCCAATATCTTTGAGTTCATAAGAGGCTCTCGCAGCTTCTTTTAACGGAGTCACCTCAGGTCTTGAAACCAGAATTAAGGTTGTAAGAGTTCCATCAGATAGTGTTTTCACAGCCTTTTTATAGATTTCCCTTTTGCTTTCCAGACCGGACAGCTGCCCTAAACAGGAAGCGCCGTGGGTATTTTCACTGATAAAGCTGCTCCAGGCTGATGGGAGCTGGAGCATCCTTAATGTGTGGCCCGTAGGTGCAGTGTCAAAGATAATAGAATCAAATTCATCCTGAATTTGCTCATCTGTAATAAATTTTGAAAACTCATTAAAAGCTGCAATTTCAACTGTGCAGGAACCAGACATCTGCTCCTCCATATTTTTCAGGACAGCGTCCGGCAGCTGCCCCCGATAAGGGGCAATTACACTTTCCCGGTACTCTGCAGCTGCCTCTATGGGATCTAAGTTCGCTACCACAAGACCAGGCACACCAGGGATTGAGACGCCTTTATTGTTCAATTCTGTTTCAAATACATCCTGGAGATTGGAGGCCGGATCGGTGCTGATCAGCATCACCCTTTTTCCTGAATCAGCAAGGGATACCGCTGTGGCACAGGCTGTTGAAGTCTTTCCCACTCCGCCTTTTCCAGTGAAGAAAAGATATTTTGTAAATACTTCTTTTTCTATATTAAAAGTCTCCATTAACAACAGCAATCCCCTCCAGAGCAGCCGCAGCCTTTTGATTTTTCAGTCTCTGCGTCACCTGCAATTTTGCCAACAAAATGTTCCGGAACATCAAGCAATTTTATAAACTCTTCGTTAGATGGATATCTTCCGGTTATCGCAATTTCTCCATCCACAACAACAACCGGTAAGCCTTCCACGCCTTTTTCTCTGACAAAATCATTAACTGTTTTATTTCTTACAAATTCCTGAGGTGCATTGGTAAGATTAAAACGGCCCACATGTACTCCGTTATTCTTTAACGTATTCAATACCGTGGAAATCCTTAATAACTCCGGATCAACGGAAACTCCGCAAAGTCCTGTCGAACAGCACATGGCTGGTTCAAATATCTGCATTTTTTTCATATTCTGATACTTCCTTTCCTGATTTCATTTTGTTTCAAACCAATGAGTTGTCTTATTTGCTATTTTTACAAGTATGAGCATGATCGGTACCTCGGTCAAAACACCCACTACAGTAGCAAGTGCCGCCGGGGAATCCATGCCGAACAGGGCAATCGCAACTGCAACCGCAAGCTCGAAGAAATTGGAAGCGCCGATCATACCAGCCGGAGCTGCTATATTATGAGGAAGCTTAAGCACTTTCGCTGCAAGATACGCAAGGAAGAAAATTAAAAATGTCTGTATGGTCAGCGGCACTGCTATGAGTAATATGTGCAGAGGATTGTTTAAAATAACATCCCCCTGGAAAGAAAATAAAAGTACAAGCATCAGCAGCAAACCGGCTATTGTTGCCTGATCGAACCTGGGAAGAAATTGATTTTCAAAGTAATCTCTTCCTTTTTTCTTACTAATATACATTCTTGTTAAAACACCAGCTGTTAAAGGTACCACAACAAATAAGACGACTGATAAAATCAGAGTATCCCAGGGAACAGATACCTTACTCACTCCCAGCAAGAATTTGACTATGGGTACAAAGGCAATTAAAATAATTAAATCATTGGTTGCAACTTGAACAACTGTGTAGGCCGGGTTCCCTTTCGTCAGCTGGCTCCATACAAAAACCATGGCAGTACAAGGCGCTGCTCCTAATAAAACGGCACCGGCTAAATATTCTTTTCCCAAATCTGCAGGAATCAATCCTT
>SVDT01000273.1 GCA_015057775.1 Paenibacillaceae bacterium
CTGCACCCAGAGCTTACTTAAACTTTGAGGGAGTGGATTCCTGTTTCTACGTATGGTTAAACGGCAGTTACGTGGGATATAGCCAGGTTTCTCACGGAACCAGTGAATTTGATGTTACTGGGGTAATCCGGGAGGGAGACAATACTCTTTCCGTTCTCGTATTAAAATGGTGTGACGGAAGCTATCTGGAAGATCAGGATAAATTCCGTATGACCGGTATTTTCAGAGACGTATATCTGTTAAAGAGACCGGAAGAAGGTATTTTTGATTATTTCCTGACGACCTCTGTTGGAAACAACCAGGCACATGTCCAGGCAGCAATCACATTTAGCGGAAAAGAGATTCCGGTGAAAGTAACAGTAACTGACAGAGATGGGAATACGGTAGCCAGTAAAGAGGGATATCCCGTTGATGGTAAGATAGAGATTGATATAGAAAATCCAGTGCTCTGGAATGCAGAAAACCCATATCTTTATACAGTTATGTTTGAAACTGGACAGGAAGTAATCGTTGACCGTCTTGGAATCAGGGAAATCGCCATTCGTGATGGTGTGGTATACTTAAATGGAGAAAAAATCAAGTTTCATGGTGTAAACCGCCACGACAGTGATCCTGTTACCGGCTTTACAATCAGTCTGGATCAGATGAAGCGTGATTTACGTCTGATGAAAGAGCATAATGTGAATGCTATTCGTACCAGTCATTATCCCAATGCTCCTCAGTTCTATCAGCTTTGTGATGAATATGGATTTTATGTCATTGATGAGGCAGATAATGAGAGCCATGGAACTGGTTATATCTATATGGCAAACAGAACCACTGAGGTTTGGAGAGACCGCTGGAACCGCGCTATCGCAGACAATCCTGAATTCACAGAAGCGACCGTTGACAGAACGAAGCTTTTGGTTGAGAGGGATAAGAACCGTCCCTGCGTAGTAATCTGGTCTATGGGAAATGAATGTGCATATGGATGTACCTTTGAAGCAGCACTTTCCTGGACAAAGTCTTATGATCCAACCAGACTTACCCACTATGAGGGTGCCAGATACATCGCAGTCGATAAAACCTATGATTTCTCCAATATCGATTTGTTCAGCCGTATGTATCCCAGTCTGGATGAAATTATTGAGTACACAAAGCGGGAGACAGCAAAGCCATTTATTCTCTGTGAATACAGTCATGCCATGGGAAATGGACCTGGTGATTTAGAGGGATACTTCCAGGTGTTTGAACAGCACGACCGGGTATGCGGCGGCTTCGTTTGGGAATGGTGTGACCATGCGATTTATCAGGGAAGAACCATTGACGGAAAGCCCATGTATCTTTATGGAGGAGATCATGGGGAATATCCTCATGACGGTAATTTCTGTATGGATGGGCTTGTCTATCCGGACAGAAGACCTCATACAGGTCTTATGGAATTTAAGAATGTAAATCGTCCGGTGCGGGTAGTTTCCTTTGATCAGAAGAAAAAAGAACTGACCCTTCATAATTACCTTCACTTTACTAACTTTAAAGAGTACGGATGCATTGGTTATGAAGTGAGCTGTGACGGAGAGGTAATAGCAAACGGAATGGTTGGAGAAACCGACATGCCTGAACTTATGCCCCAGCAGGAGTGCAGACTTTCCTTAAACTTTGACGTTCCCGCAGCTGGTAAGTGTTACTTAAAAATAAGCTATTATCTGAAAGAAAGCAATGCTCTTGTAAAAGCTGGAAGTCTTCTTGGTTTTGATGAGGTACTTTTGGAAAATGCAGATATGAGAAACCAGAAAGCAGCTGTACTTTTAATGAAGAAAGAAGAAAAGGGTGGATTTGAGGTTTGTGAAGATGATCGTTATATCCGTGTTAGCGGAAAAAGCTTTTTCTACACCTACAGCAAATTAACTGGAACATTTCAGGATATGAATTTTGAAAATCAGTCCTTTCTGGTACGTCCCATGGAAATCAATATCTGGAGAGCACCTACGGATAATGACAGCGATATTAAGGGTAAATGGAAAGAGGCTCACTATCACCGTGCATCTTCCAGAGGATATGAAACCAGATGGGAAGAAAAAGATGGCAGTCTTGTAATATCCACTAAGATGTCAATGGTAGCAGCACCAATTCAACGGATTCTTATGATTGATGCGGTCTGGACTATTGGTGCAGACGGCGCCTTAAACGTAAGACTGGATGTAAAAAGAGATATGGAGTTCCCCGAACTTCCACGATTCGGCCTCAGACTGTTCCTTCCAAAGCAGATGGGTCAGGTAACCTATTTCGGTCTTGGTCCTGTTGAAAACTATATTGATAAGAACAATGCCAGCTATCATGGTCTGTTCTCTTCCAGCGTAAAAGAGATGCATGAGGATTATTTAAGACCTCAGGAGAACGGAAGCAGAAGTGATTGTGACTTTGTGACCATAGAGGGAGACGATTTGTCACTCTCTGTTGCAGCAGATAAAACCTTCTCTTTCCACGCCTCCGAATATACCCAGGAGGAACTGACAGAGAAAGCCCATAATTATGAACTGACTCCTTCCGGTTACACAGAATTCTGTGTGGACTACAGACAGAACGGAATCGGATCAGAAAGCTGCGGACCGGAACTTCGCAAAGAATATATGTTTGTGGAAGAAGAATTTACATTTGAATTTACACTGGTACCTGGAAGTAACCGGTAAATTATTTATATGAAATAAATACCGTACAATAGTCTGAGAGAAGATGTTTGTTTATCTACTCTCAGACTTTTTCCTTTTCTAAGGAGAAAGAGTATTATCCTGTTCAGATTCTTATTTAATAATCTTGCATACTATTTTATATTTTTTCAATTAATAGGATTGTAAGATATGCTAAAAAATATTTGACAATTATTTGCAGTTTTATTGTTGTAAAAAAAATAAAGACAATGTATAATTAAAACAATGTTATTATAGATAGTTCATATGTATAATATATTTATTTATAATTGCCTGGAAAGTGTTGGAGATAATAAATTTAAGGGGGATGAGACAATGAAGTTAAAAACATTTTTTGGTGTTACAATTTTAGTGGGTATGATTATCGGAGGTAGCTAACTTCTATTGCGGCAGATGATGCAATAGTTACACCAGATGCAGTAGGGACTACTGTTACTCATAATTGGAGTTTCAAAGTAGACCGTACTTATGAAGAAACACAGGGGGGATGGACACATATTTATACGGGATCGCCTGCTACACGAAATGGGGAATATGATTCAATATCCCACTCAACTGCCTATTCTCATACATACACCGGTACAATAGGCGGTGATCTAAAAGGGGGAATCCAAGCTCAACTAGGATACTCTTTTGGAAAGACTGTTACTTTCGGTATATCAAAAAACAGTGGTTCGTTAAAAAAGGGGGAATATGTAAAAGCTTACTATCAGAAAAATTTTGATGTCTCAAAAATTCAACAAACAGATCTGAAACGTACGACAGGATATATACTTTCAGGTGGTCAGTATAGGCCAGTGAATAGAATTGAAACAATTACATCTTATGTATACGCTAAAAAAGCAATTCAACCTAAAATAAAACTTGAGTACTGGGCGAATGGTAATCAGGTAAGGTCAGACTCGGCAGGACATCCAACTCATGTTGAATACTACGAATTCATTAATGGTCAATATTGTCAGGTAGGGAGCAATTAAATGAAAAGTTATTTTGGGGCATTGCTATTGGGATTAAGTTTTCTTAGCTTAGCTATTTTGATTTCATTAGCAAAAGTTTCGATGTATTTAGATAAGTTGAATGGCTTAAATTATTACACAGATATTTATAAGTATATTAATCCAATAGAAATTATCAGTGTGATTATTTCTGCCATCATAGCTTGCATACTAATGGGTAAAAAAGGATAGTAACATATATTAATGATCCAGATTATTAAAAATATGAAATATTAATCCAACTTTTCAGGTTAAAAGGGGACCGTTGCTCTATAGGAGAAATCTTTCAGAACAACGGTTCTTTTAAGTTAAAAAAATTATATTTAACTTGTTTATCTATTGGCCAATGAGCTGCCGCAGATAGGAGAGCAATCCAAGTCTGCGAAATGTTTCTAATAAGAATGCAGCAAATACGGTCCCACATACAGTGCTCATCAAAAAAGGAATTACAAAAAAGAAAACCGCAACATCCTTACCAAGTATCAGCGTCGCAACCGGATAGCAGAGAATTGCACCGATGAATCCTGTCCCAGTAATTTCTCCCATGTAAGCCCATAGAAGTTTTCCGGTTTTTTGAAACAGAAGCGCACTGAAAAATGCCCCTACCATGCTTCCGGGAAATGCAAGAAGGGTTCCGGTACCGGATAAATTTCTGATAAGAGATGAGGTAAATGCCATGGCAACACCGTAAGTGGGGCCTAAAAATACTCCTGCAAGGACATTTACCAAGTGCTGAATGGGAAAACATTTAGAGGCTCCAATGGGAATGGAAAAGCCGGAAAGTGAAACGGTAAGTGCCACAAGCATTCCACTGGCTGCCAGTTTTTTAATCGTAACTCCTGAAGAAATCCGGGATATACCTGTTTTGCCTGAGTCTGTTTTTAAATACATGTTTTTACTCCTTCCAAGTCAAATCTCATTCATTATAGATGTCGACAATTTCTCCGTCTAAAATCCGGTTCATATTTTTCATTGCACAGAAGTTACCGCACATGGAGCAGGTATCTTCCTTTTCCGGCTTAGAGGATGCACGGTACCTTCTGGCTTTTTCCGGATCAATAGCCAGATTGAACATAGCTTCCCAATCAAGGCGTTTTCTTGCATCACTCATCTGATGATCCCACTCCTTAGCCCCTTTGATTCCCTTTGCCAGGTCAGCAGCATGGGCAGCGATCCGTGCAGAAATAATGCCTTCCTTCACATCATCGGCATCGGGAAGCCTTAGATGTTCCGCAGGGGTCACGTAGCAGAGAAAAGAAGCGCCGGCAGCGGCGGCTATGGCACCTCCGATGGCTGCGGTAATGTGATCGTAACCGGGAGCAATGTCTGTAACCAGAGGTCCTAATACATAGAAGGGAGCGCCTTTGCAGATGGTCTGCTGAATTTTCATATTGGCGGCAATCTGGTCAAGAGGCATGTGTCCGGGTCCTTCAATAATTACCTGTACATCCTTTTCCCACGCACGGCGGGTCAGTTCCCCAAGCGTAACCAGTTCTTCAATCTGGGAAATATCGGAGGCATCTTCAATACAGCCTGGGCGGCAGGCGTCTCCAAGACTTAATGTGACATCGTGCTCCCGGCAGATTTCCAGAATGCGGTCGAAGTTTTCATAAAATGGGTTTTCATTTCCCGTCATCTCCATCCAGGCAAAGATAATGGAGCCGCCTCTGGATACAATATTGGTCAGGCGTTTTGCTTCTTT
>SVDT01000274.1 GCA_015057775.1 Paenibacillaceae bacterium
CATCTCATTTAACATTTAATTGACAGACATATCTATTACATTCGTTGAGTTAACAACTATCTGAAATTTTCTGACATTAAAATCATAAGACGAATGCAGCAAAATATATATTAAATAGGGCTGATTACCAGAAAGACAAGCTGGAAATCAGCCTTGGAACCTGAATTGAATTGGAAGGGGGGTTCAGATTCTGATCGACAGAAAACGAATATCCAGAAAAAAATTCAGAATGCTGTCACTGAGCAGTAAATTTACATTGCTGATTCTTGGTGTTTTAATGGTACCCATTGGAATTTTTATTCTGCTGTTTTTTCATAATATGGAAGCGTCCTTATACAAGGATGGACAAACACAGATGATTTATGAACTGGATAAAAGCTGCCAGAATGCGGAGCAGATTGCAGTAAACTGTAAATTATCCTCTGAGATTATTGTAAATAATGAATCCATCAATGATTTCTTAAATCAGATTGCGTCCGATAAAAAATTCAGTTTTATGGACATTCTGGACTTTTACGGGAAAGAGATCAGCGGAGTGCAGAAGATTGTCAAAAGCAATCCCTATATTTATAAGCTGCGAATATTTGTCAACTCCAATACCGTGAAGGAGATTATTCCTCTTCTCTACAAAGAAGATAAAATTGCTGACTTAAAATGGGGAAAAGACGGAGTACCGCCTACAGGAACCTGGTGTTTTGATTATGAGGACGCTTTGGGCGAGGCGGATGATCAGGATCATATTCCCAGAATCGCTTCCCTCATAACAAGGCTCAATGATTACCGGTACGGACGGTATGGCATAGTGGAATCTGCGGTAACCATGGAAAATATGTTTCCTGATCTCTATCATTCAACTGTGACAGACAGAACCTGTTTTATCGATTCGGAAGGCATTATATACAGCAGTCAACAGCTTTCCCCTCTGTGGGAAAAGCAAAAAGAAGATATGATGGATTTTATACATAGTCTGGAAGAATCAGACTCGCTTTCAAACGGTGCAGTCAGCAAAAGAACAAGAATTGGGGGAGAAGAGGTTTTAGCCGGCTGCGTGAAAATTAAATCCATTCAGGGATACTTAATCCGGATTGTCTCTATGAAAAATGAAAAAATGGCCCTTCGTACTTCCAAATTACAGTTTTCTCTTCTATGGATTATGATTCTCATCGTGCTGTTTTTATTTTCCAATAAGCAGGTAACCCATATATTAAGGCAGTTTTTTGAGATCTACGATACGGTTTATCAGGTACAGAAGGGGGATTTAAAGGTAAGAGTAAAGAATATGAGCCGGGATGAATTCGGAGAACTGGGAATTGAGTTAAATACCATGCTGGACCGGATACAGAAGCTGATGGATGAAACCCTGCACCGTGAGCTGCTTGTGAAGGATGCCCAGATTAAGGCATTGCAGAATCAGATCAATAATCATTTTATTTACAATGTATTGGAATCAATCAAAATGATGGCGGAAATTGATGAAAAATATGAGATTGCAGATACTGTGGCTTCCTTTGGCGAGCTTTTGCGTTACAGCATGCGGTGGAAATCAGGCTACGTTATGGTGGAGGCAGAAATTGATCAGATCCGGAATTACCTGGCGCTTGTGAATTTGTGGTATGACGATGAAATAGGCTTAAGTATGGAACTTCCCCAGGAAATTCTGTGTCAGGAAATACCCAAGATGTCACTGCAGCCCATTGTTGAGAACGCAATTGGCCACGGGATGCGGGAATTTACGGAAGATACCTGCATCTATATGAAAGGAGAGATCATTGAAGATATCTGCTATATTCACATCACAGATTATGGGTGCGGGCTGGAAGAAGCAGAGCTGGAAATACTGCGCAAACGGTTAAGCGGAGAAATAGAAGATACATCCGGGCAGGAAAATGGAATTGGATTAAAGAATGTCCATGACAGGTTACAAATTGGCTTTGGTCCGGATTATGGAATCGTTATTGATTCCAGAAAGCATGCTTTTACAGAGGTTACGGTAAAAATTCCATATCAGAAAAGAAAGAAGGGGATCACATGAATCATGTGCTGATTGCAGAAGATTGTAAAATTATAAGAAAAGGAATCTCTGCCATGATTGCCCGGTGTCAGGTTCCGATTAACCAGATTATAGAATGTAAAAATGGTCTGGAGGCACTGGAGATTATCCGGAACATGCCCATTGATGTTCTCATTACAGATATTCGTATGCCGGATATGGATGGAATCACGTTGGTGAAAGAACTTCAGAAAAGCCAGTACATACCAAGAATTGTTGCAATCAGTGGATATGATGATTTTTCCTGCGCTGTTGATTTGCTTAGATGTGGAGCAAGAGAATATCTGTTAAAGCCAGTGAAAAGGGAAGAACTGAATTCAATTATGATGAAGCTGGAGGAGGAGATACAGAAGGAGCAGTCTGAAAAACGGGCAAAGAGGGCGTTGTGTTACAGTCAGATAAGGCGAATTATTTTATCTGAAACTATTACCAGAGAAGAGATGAATGAGGCAGAGCGGTTAAACTGGTTCAATGAGGAAACTTATTCAGTCGTAATAAGCAGCGGGACTTTTAATGAGTCAGATGATACACAGATAGTTACGTTCCCTGATGTGGAGGGGTGCCAGGTGACCTTAATGGCAGAAAAAGAAGTGAAAGATTTTATTTTAAACAGGAGTGGCAGCTCAGACTTTGGAGTCAGCGATCCCTTTCAGGGAGTTTCAAATTTAAGGAAAGCGTATGAACAAGCCAGACAGCGGAGAATCCGTGGCTTTTGTATGCAGGAAAGAGAAGGGATAACCAGTAAAAACTGCCTGATGCCCCAAAATGAAATGGAGTGTTTTGTTCAACGGATCGGAACCCAGAAAAACAGTAAAAACGAAGCGATTCTACTGGAACTTGCAGACCGAGTAAAAAAAGGAGAAGTGGAAGGATTACAGTTTCAGGATTTTATGAGTCACATTATTATGAGAGTCAGAGAATTTTACGGCAGAATCCTGGCAGAGGAAGAGGTATCTTTGGAAAAACTCTGCCATATGCTTGAATTTAACAACATTGATGAGTACTGTACAGAAATCATGCGGGTGTTCTCCTGTATCAATGAACGGGTGCTTCGTGAAAATGATGATTATAAAAGCCGCTTAAAGGTGGAAGAGGCACTGGCCTATATGAATGAAAATTACTCCAGAAATATTAACATGGCCATGGTCTCCAATCACGTAAACATGAATTACACCGTATTTTCCATTGCATTTAAGGAATACACCGGTGATAACTTTGTTAATTATTTACGAAAGATCCGGATGAATGAAGCAAAGCGGCTGCTGGCAGAAACTGATTATAAGATCGGCGAAATCGGACAGATGACAGGGTATGAAGATCCCAAGCATTTCATGAAGACTTTTAAGTGGGTGGCTGGTATCACTCCCAGTGAATTTCGAAAAAATTTAAGAGTGAAGGATGGGAAAACTGAAAATATTACACCAAAAACGAAAATAGTAACATTTTAATCAAACCTTTTAACATCTACAATAGAATTGTAGCAGATAATTGCCCCAGGTTAAAAGACCTGGGAGATCATTGGGCGGAGGTTTATGAATGAGAAAGAGATTTAACAAGTGGTCTGCGCTGCTTACTGCTGGCGCAATGACTATGACCCTTCTTTCCGGATGCCAGAAAGCAGCATCCACGGATGGAACCGGGCAGACAAGCAAGGCTGAGGAGACAACACAGACTACTGCACAGACGACAACGGCGGAAGAAAAAAAGGATTCGGCAGATGCCGGTTCCACACCAAGGAATGAAACTCTTTATTTCAACGGACAGCAGTGGGGGACAATTAATGACTGGAATCCGTTAAGCTCTAACTCAAACAATGCAATGGCAGTTACACAGCAGGATAATGCAAGGGTGCTTGTATATGAGACTCTTTTCATGTATAACATGCTGGACGGAAAACTTTACGGACTTCTAGGTAAGGATTATTCCTGGAACGATGCACAGACAGAGCTGACCATAACCTTAAATCCGGATGCCAAATGGAGCGATCAGACTCCGGTTACTGCACAGGATGTTGCGTACACCTTTGACTGCCATAAAAAATATGCCTCTGCACAGGGCAGTGATTATTCCAATTACATTGATTCAGTTGTAGCAAAGGATGATCACACCGTAATATTTAAGGCGAAGCTGGATGACAAAGGTCTTCCGGAGAATCCCTTAAAGGTTGTGGAATATGTTCCGAAAATTTATGTTATGCAGAAAGCTTATCTACAAAAAGTGGAGCAGCGTAATGGCAACGATGCAGACAAAATCAAACAGGATCGTATGGACGATTTCGTCGCTTCCGGACCTTATAAATCCTATTACAATGACGACCAGAAAGTTGTTTTTGTTAGAGATGAGAATTATTGGGGAAAGGCCTTGTGGGGAAAGCTTCCCGCACCAAAATATATTACCCATGTAATCTATGAGAATAATGCCGCAGGAGATACTGCGTTTAAAGCCGGAGAGGTTGATGTTTCCCAGCAGTTCATCACCAATGTGCAGAAACTTTGGGAAGAAGATGGTCTGCCAATCTCCACCTATATTGATGAGGCACCTTACGGCGTCTGTGCCACCATGCCAACCGCTTTCTTTAACGTGGAGAAACCAGGACTTGACCGGAAAGAAGTAAGAAAAGCCATTGCCATGGCAGTTGATTATGATCAGATCATCGCTTCCGCCATGTCCAATCAGTCACCAAGCTTTAAAGATGTACCCCGTTCCATTATGAATCCTACTTCCGGGGAACAGGCGCTGGTGAATCAGGATGCGTTAAAAGATTATCAGTTTACAGGCAATGATGTGGAAGGAGCGAAAGCTCTCTTAGACAAGGCTGGTATTGTAGATAAAGATGGAGACGGAATCCGTGAAATTGACGGTAAGAATCTTACCTTTAAGGCCGAATGTCCGGATGGCTGGACGGACTGGAATGCATCTTTGGAAATCGTTGCAGCAGCAGGAAGCAAAATAGGAATCGGAATTGAGACTTATTTCCCAGATGCCAATACCTTCTATGACGATATGACCACCAGGAAGTTTGATATCTGTATGTGGAGTCCGCCTGCAGCTTCTGTTGCAAACCCATGGGGCAGAGCTATGGCCTTTATGTCTACCGATTACGCGGGTCATAAGGTAAACTGGACTGGTAACTACGGCGGTCATATCAATAAGGATGCAAACGATCTGTTAAAGAAGATCCCGTTAGAGACCAATAAAGATACACTGAAAGAGTATTATACGGAACTGAGCAGAATTTATTTGGATGAGGTTCCTTCCTTCTCTCTGATGTACAGACCGATGCTGTTTCATGCAGTGAATGAAAGT
>SVDT01000275.1 GCA_015057775.1 Paenibacillaceae bacterium
TACCGTTTTTTCTTACAATACCACTGGCCGTATCCACATGGAGTCCTCCAATCTCAAACGCAGATCCGGTACGCCCGTTTTTACGCAGGGCAGTTCTGATCCGTGCGATTAATTCACGGGGGCGAAACGGTTTTGTGATATAGTCATCTGCACCGATATTGAGCCCGGTAACCACACTGGCTTCATCCTGGCAGGCTGTCAGAAATATTACAGGTATATGAAGGGTTTCCCTGATCTGTGTACATACAATAAATCCATTTCCATCAGGCAGTGAAATATCAATGAGCGCCAGATCAAATTTATTCTGGACAAGTGCGGCAAGAGCCTCTCCCTGGGTAGAAGCATGGGTGACTGTAAATCCTTCCGAACTCAGCAAAAGCATAAGGTTTTTAGCGATTGCCTTATCGTCTTCCACTAAAAATATACGGGGCATTCGTCTATCCTCCGATTTTTCATTATTGACACTATTACGCCCTATTATATTTCTTTTGACTGGCAGTTACAAGCCGAAGTATAATTTATAAATAAAAAAATGAACCAATCCGGGTCATTAGGACTCTAAGTATATAGATGCATCTAAAAAAGGAAAGGAAACAGGTTATGAACGAAGAAAAGAAGGCTTTGGTGGAACTCATGCTTGGCGGAAGCGAAGCTGCATTTGACGAGTTATACCGTTCCTCTTCCAAAAAGCTGTACCGTATGGCGTATTTTATCACTGGAAACCGGTCTGACAGTGAGGACATCCTGCAGGAGACCTTTGTAAAATGCTTTCTTCACAGAGACAAATTACGAGAACCGGAGCGATTTGAATCCTGGCTCTATCAGATTCTGGTGAGAACTGCCTGGCGGGTGGAAAAAAGGAAGAAAAGCAGGTCGGAGCTCTCATTTGAAGGGATTCTGGATCAGGAGGAAGATCATGCAAGAGGGGATTGGATTGAAGAGGATGAAAGGGGGAAAGGTCCCCTGGTAGTGGTTTTAGAAGCTGAAACAGCTGGGCAGATCCGTGAAGCCCTTAGAAAACTTGATGTCAAATACCGTACAGTGATTCTGTTATATTATTACAATGAGCTAAGTACTAAAGAAATTGCCAGGGTTACAGGAACCATGGAAGGCACGGTGAAATCACGCCTGTTCAAAGCAAGAAAGCTCTTAAAGGGAATTCTGGAAGCGGAAGACAACCTGGAAGGAGAACAGGAAAGGGGGATTTGTCATGGCTAGAACCTCAGAAGAACAGTTAAAACGTTTTATCAATACAGAACTGGATTCCATAACTCCGGATATGGACGAAGAACGGCGGCTATTGGAAATCCATAAAAAATTAAATAAAAGGAGTAATTTTATGAAATTTCGAAAAAATAAATTTGCAGTGGCATTGACAGCAATATTGGTAATTACCGTGTTGGGAACGGTTACGGCAGTTGCGGCAGGTAAAATCACAGGCCTTATCAGTGAAAATGATAAAAATACTCAATCCATAGTGGAATTACGTGAATTATCTAAAACTCAAATGAAAGCATCTCCAAAGCTTCCTGATAGTTTTAAGAATGGTATGGCATTTGCAAATGGCAATCTTTCAAAGGTAAAGGGAGTGGATGAAAATAACAATCAGATGATGACCTATTCAGAAGCATATGCGGAATATGGTGAGAATCCGCAGGTAACCCTGACCGCCCATGTGCACATGGATGAAATCTCCGAAGAAAATGAACCAGGACAGAAAGAGGTCTATCAGGGTGTTGAACTGAATTCCTCACAAGTACAGTACTTGTTTCTTCCAGAGGGGCAGGAGCCTTCTGAGAAAGATAAAAAACTTCAGGATGAAGGAAAACTGGCGATCAGCTATGGATCTGATCAGGAAGAACGAGTATTGTTTAAATCAGTAACCTGGTCAGAGAATGGAATTGATTATCTTCTGTTTTCATCTGATAATGTGGAATTAAATTCTCTGACCGCCATGGCAAAGGAAGTCATAGATATAAAATAATTATTTATTCTTTAAAACCTCCGCATACATCCAGCCATTGTATTTAAACAGAGACTGGTCCTTCAAAATAGACATTTGTTTTCGCCAGTCTCTGGGAGTCTCTCCCATGATGGCAAGAAAATGCCGGTTAAAGCTTGAGATGGAGTGAAACCCCACCCGCTCAGAAATGTTTAAAACGGATTCCTCAGTCATGCGGAGTAAATCCGAAGCTTTTCTGATACGGGTGGTATTTAAATATTCTAAGGGCCGATTTCCCATAATCGAAGAAAACAGCCTTCTAAAATGAGCGGGGCTTAGGCTGCATAAGTCAGCAAGCTGCTCCATGGGAAAGTCTTCCATATAATGATACCGGATAAAGTCCAGAGCCGGAGCAATGACCAGCGCATTTTCAGGCGTCTGGTCTTTTTTCTTATGGTTTAAGGTTGCAGCTCTCATAAGATTGGTAGCCAGTGCCAGAAACAGCCCGCGGACTGCAATCTCATAACCCGGTTCCTGTTTTTTCATCTCTTCTATTATTTCAGTGACAATGGAATAAATAACCGGATAATTTATTTTTCCCATAATCAGATTTAAATGATGATCCAGAAAGGAGAAAAGTTCCACATTATGAAGATCTGCACCAGAAAAAAATGGGTGGAGCAGTTCGCCCATATCAACAAACAAATAAGACCATTTGCTGTTGGTTCCGGGTGCGCTGAATGTGGTGTGCGGAATGTCACAAGATATGGCAGTGACATCTCCAGCGTAAAAGGAATAAATGGTATCTTCAAATTTAATGGTTCCACTGTCCGTCTCGCACAGCCCGATTTCCAGGCAATTATGTATATGAAGCCGTCGCGAGGGAACATCGGAGATGCGCCAATGATCCCCAGTCAGAAGAAGTACAGGAAAATGAGCCGGTAGATCATAATCCCTGAATTCAATAACAGTCTTTTTCTTTTTAGACATTTATCCCAGATACCTCCTTCTTTTACTCCTATAATTATACATGATATCTAATTCTTATTTCAATCAATAATCTTCAAATAATTACCCGATATAATAACAAATCAGACCTTAACCCAATAAAGTATGAAAGAATTCCCCCAAAATGGTGAAATAAGGCCATAACTCTTTTTGCCCCATAATTATAAATGATTGAAAATGCATAGTTTATAGATTGATTTGATTGGAAACGAAATTGTGCATTTTTTATAATATAGTTATAGAAAATTACGGAGATGGGGGGATTTTATGGTGAAATCTGAAATAGAGGCGGGCTATGATTTCAATAAGCAGAAAAAAAAGAATCGGTATCTTCGCTATTTACAGCGGGACTGGCAGCTATATGTACTTATGGTTCTTCCAATGCTTTTCATACTGGTTTTTAAATTCCTGCCATACAGCGGTCTGTCCATAGCATTTAAGGATTACAAGGTGGCAAAGGGGTATGCCGGAAGTTCCTGGGTGGGATTTTCCATCTTTCATAAGGTTTTTGGAAAACGGGATTTTGGTCAGGCATTAACCAACACTTTGTTGTTGAATATCCTGGATCTGGTATTTGGTTTCCCTATGCCGATTATTTTGGCGCTTATCCTTAATGAAATCAAAAACAGATACTTTAAAAGTATGATGCAGACACTTTTGTATTTACCTCATTTTTTGTCCTGGGTCATTATTGGAGGAATCGGTTATTCCATGTTCTCCGTCAGCAGCGGTGTGGTAAATGTTCTCATAAAGAATGCCGGTCACAGTCCGGTTCCGTTTCTACAGGAGAATACCTGGTGGCTGATCAGTTATGTGCTCATTGGTGTTTGGCAGTCCATGGGCTGGGGAACCATTATTTATCTGGCCGCAATCACCGGTGTGAATTCTGAGCTTTATGAAGCAGCAAGAGTGGATGGTGCCGGAAGGCTAAAACAGTGTATTCACGTAACACTTCCCTGCATACGAAGCACCATTGTAACACTGTTGATTATGAATCTTGGCAAGCTGATGGGTGGATCCTTTGAACGGGTATTTGCTCTGGCCAATGCCAAGGCGACACAATATACCACTACCATTCCGGTTTTGGTGTACCGGTGGGGAATTGAGAGCGGAAAATTCAGCGAAGCAACTGCACTGGGGCTTTTTCAGTCCGTAATTGGTCTGACCCTTGTGGTGGCAGCTGATCTCATAGCCAAACGGCTGGGTGAAGATGGTCTGATATAAGGAGGGGAAACGATGAATCAATATAAAAAGCCCTGGGCATGGAACAGGACCAGAAAAAAGGATTTTGTGGTTGATGTATTTTTTCATATCCTGCTCATTGCAATTTCGATGACGTGTCTGCTTCCGTTCATCCATATATTTGCTAAGTCTGTCAGCAGAGAAGCATATGTAATTGCAAATAAGATCTTTCTGGTGCCAAAAGGAATCAATTTTGACGCTTACAGAAAAGTTTTACAGGATACATCGATTGTAAGATCTTTATATGTCTCCGTAGTCGTAACGGTTTCTTTCACTGCAATCGGGACATTTCTTACCATAAGCGCTGCCTACGCTCTAAGCCGGGTTCAGCTAAAGGGCAGAAAAATCATGACATTTTTAATTATGTTCACCATGTATTTTACAGCCGGGACCATACCGGATTACTTACTGATGAACGATCTGCACATGCTGGATACCTGGTGGTGCATGATTTTACCTTTGTCTTTTGCAGCCTATAATTTTCTGATTATGAAAAATAACTTTAAGGCCTCCATACCAGACAGTCTGATCGAGTCAGCCTTAATAGACGGTGCCAGCCATTTTAAAATTTTAAGCTATATTGTGGTGCCGCTTTCCAAACCCATTATAGCGACAATTTCTTTGTTTTACGCGGTAGGACGGTGGAATGCTTATTCCGATGCATTGTTTTATATCAAGCAAAGGGTGGATTTACGCCCGCTTCAGTTAAAACTTTATTATCTGGTGGTTGCAGCCAGTGAATCCTTTAAAGCAGAGGGAGGACTAACGGCAGGTCAGATCACCAATCCGGAGGTTTTAAAGGCTTCCTGTATTATTTTTGCAACATTGCCTATTATCTGTATCTATCCCTTTATACAAAAATATTTTGTACAGGGAACCATGATAGGTGCAGTAAAAGGCTGATGATAATGGTAAGAAAGAAAAGGAGGATATTCATGAGGAAAAGGATGAGTTTAAAAAGGGCAGCGGCGTGGGGGACTATTTTTGCAATGACAGCAGGGGTGATGTCCGGATGCAGCGCAAAAAAGGAGGCGTCCGTCACTACCCAGGAGACGAAGAAAGAAGAAACCAGTCAGACGGCGGAAACTGAGACAAAAACGGAGGGAAAAAGTTACACAGATTATTCCAAGGGCTTTCCAGAAAAAGTAACCATCAAG
>SVDT01000276.1 GCA_015057775.1 Paenibacillaceae bacterium
CAATTCCAATGAACTTCCCCAGGATCTATGGGAGAAGATTGATACGGATGCCCTGGCAAAAGAGTATGGTGCAATGGCAGTACTGGCAAATGGACCAAGGTATTGGGTGGTAAATAAGATAGAGGCGGGTTCCATGTCAAAGGATGGGAAAATTGCAAACTTTGGTGGTATTGAGATGACTCAGAGGGCAAAGCTTCATACAACAATATTTCATGGTAACCTGGGAGATAAAAAATACACCGAGAATTTAGTAAACAGAGAAACAACTTACTATTATCTGAAAGGAAATATGGTATATGAATTAACCTCCCCCACTGGTGATGTGTACAGAATGCAGTCCTATTCCCAACAGATCGATCCAGGCTTAACTATGGCTGATCTGGAAACCTTAGGTGATAAACTGGATCTTCCTGCTGGCTGGACCTATGGGGCACGGGTATTAGACGAAGATTCCAAATTGACTGCAGATGGTAAGGCATATATAATTAACGATGAGTTACTAAATACCTATCAAAAAATGAGGTAGAAACCGATGACAATTTATGTAGATGCAGATGCCTGCCCGGTGGTTCGGATTGTGGAAAAAACAGCCAAAGATAATAAAACAGCTGTTTGCCTCCTCTGTGATACCAATCATGTATTACAGTCTGATTACAGTGAGATCAGGATCATTGGCGCAGGAGCGGATGCCGTGGATTTTGCGTTAATAAACCTGTGCAAAGCCGGTGATATTGTGGTAACGCAGGATTATGGAGTGGCGGCTATGGCACTTTCAAAAGGTGCATATGGAATTCATCAGTCAGGAAAGTGGTATACCAATGATAATATTGATCAGCTCCTGATGGAACGGCATATTGCAAAAGAAGCAAGGAGAGCGAAAGCAAAAAATCATCTTAGTGGACCTTCAAAAAGAACAAAAGAAGATGACAAACATTTTGAAGAATCCTTTCGGAAGCTGATTACTTATGTCAGCGAAAGGGCCGATTTGAAAAAGTAAGTTCTATGCCCCGGGGATAGATAAATATTGCATATCGTAATTAACAAGAGTAAACTTGTTGATAACGGTATGCAAATTTATTATAAGGGGGATTTAGTGATGAGAAGTAGCGTGACAGGGGTATGTCTGGTTTTCATGATGGTATTATCAGGATGCGCGGGTACTCAGACGAGTAACGTATGTCGAACGGAAGTAAGTACTACTGCTGAAACGGAACACAAGACTGACAGTACATCAGTGGAGAACATTATGGCCAGACTGACACTTGATCAAAAGGCGGCTCAGATGGTACAGGGAGCAGTATATAATATGCCGGATAATCTGATGAAGGAGAAATGCTACGGAAGCATTCTATCCACATTTGGTGAGAATTTCTTAAGTGCATCACAGTGGAAGAATATGATCCTGAAATACCAGAAGGAAGCCATAAGTTCTGAGGCAGGCGTGCCCTATATCTATGGAAATGATCAGGTTCATGGTCTTGCCGGCTGTAGAGGTGCCGTGATATTTCCCCATAATATAGGAATCGGAGCCGCCAATGATAAAGAGCTGACTTATCAGATGGGATTGGCAGTGGCAGACGAAGCAAAATTCACAGGGATGCTTTGGAGCTTTTCTCCGTGTTTATCTGCAGCACAGGATCCCAGATGGGGACGTACCTATGAGAGCTTTTCCTCTGAAACAGGTATGGTTGCAGAACTGGGAGCATCGTATACCAGGGGATTGATTGATGGAGGGCTTCTCCCTTGTGCAAAGCATTTTTTTGCAGACGGTAATGTTGTATACGGAACAGGTGAAAATTCAGAGGGAGAAAAGCGGTTGATTGACCGTGGTGATGCCAGGCTTTCAGAGGCAGAAATTCAAGATTTATTAAAAGTTTATCAGGCACAAATCGATGCTGGTGTTAAGACGATTATGATCAGTCACAGCAGCTTGAATGGTATAAAAATGCATGCCAATGAAAAATACATATCCATACTAAAAAAAGATATGGGTTTTCAGGGTTTCATAGTAAGCGATTGGAATTCCATACATAACATACCGGGTGACAACTTAAAAGATCAGACAATTACAGCAGTCAATGCAGGGATCGATATGCTGATGGAAGACTCCAATTTTGAAAATTGCCGGAAATATATTGTTGAAGCAGTCAATGAAGGCAAAATTTCAATGGACCGTGTAAATGATGCAGTCAGCCGGATTCTTACGGTTAAAAAGGAAATGGGAATTATAGATGATCCTATGATGGAGAAGGTAACTACGAAAGAGAGCAGTTTGGGATCACAAGAATACAGAGATTTAGCCAGAACATTGGTAGAAGAGAGTCTTGTATTAATAAAAAATGACAATAACATACTTCCAATTAAGAAGGGAACCAAAATATATGTTACGGGGCCTGCCGCAAATGATGTAGGAGCTCAGTGCGGTGGCTGGACGTTTACCTGGCTGGGAAGTACAGATGCAGACAATCATGGACGCAAATGGATCCCGGAAGGAAAAACCATAATGGATGGGCTGAAACAACTTGCGGGTGAATATAATCTGACGATTATCACCGATCCGGCGAAGGCGGCTGAAGCCGATCTGACCTTATTGTGTCTGGGAGAAAAGACCTATACAGAATGGAAGGGTGACAGTGCAGATATCAATATAACCGGCAGCCTCGCCCTCACCGGCAATAAAAAAGCAATTGACCAGGCCAAAAGTCTGGGGAATCCCACAGTAGCGTTAATTGTGTCCGGTAGAAATGTTATAATCAGCGACTATATGAACCAGTGGGACGGTATCGTTATGTGTTATCTTCCGGGAAGTGAAGGAGATGGTATTGCTAATGTGCTGACAGGAAAGAAAACCTTTAAAGGGACTCTCCCAATGCCTTACTACTCAAGGGTTGAGGATATCAGAACAGATCAGGTTCTGTATCCAGTGGGTTATGGATTAAAATATTAGTAGCGAAAAAGCTCTTCCTGATACAGATCACCAATCAGGAGAGCTTTTCTTATTCTGAGACAGTATTTCTTCTGTTTGAGAATCTGCTTATTGCGGCTTTTATCTCCTCATCGCTAAACGCATTTGGTACATTTACATTCTCTTCCAGCCCATCAAGTTCCACGCCGTCAAAACGGTATAATTTTTTCAGCAGCTTCCATAAGGTCTTAAGTTCTTCTTCATCAAAAGCTTTAAACGTGTCTGCCATAAAATCAATGGATACACTGACGCCACAGTCTGTTAAGGTTTTGAGGCCTGATTCAGTTAAATGTACGTTCACGGCTCTTTTGTCTTTGGGACTGGGGATAATCTCAGCAAAGCCCTTTTTACAAAGGCTGTTTACCAGCTGGGTCATATTTTGTTTGGTCGCCCCTAATTTACCGGCAATATTATTAATTGTTGTTTCATCCTCCGGCAAATGAAGGATAGCAAGCGCAGTCATATATTGTCTGGATGTTAGCGGCTCGCAATATTTATCACCGGTTGTCTGCAGCTTGTTTGAAACAGAAATCAAACAGGAATAAACCTGTTCCATCAGATATAATAGATTGAATTCTTTATCGTAATCCATGGCAGTTATCATAACCTCACTAACATTTTTTATGGTATATAATCAATATGTTGTCTATTATTATATAGCCATGGGAGACAGCGGTCAAGAATTCTGTTGAAAGAACTCAATTGTTCTTTGAAAGGACTCATATTGGCCTTTGGCATTTCCTTCGAGAGTTCCGCCAGAAGTAAAAACACCGCCATCCATTGGTATATTTAAAGTGAAGTTTAATGGAATGATATAAGGGATGGGCAGGGGATGCCCCATATTTTCAAAGGACATTATTTCGTAATGATGAGAGTAATCACAGTTTTCTAAATGATTGATAATTTCCCTGCATGCTTCATGGCTGTTCCAGATATTATCTTTTTCTCCGCAGATCAAAAGAATATCTGCCTGTGAATTTTCCACTTTTATACGTGCTTCCCATCGGTTTTTTGCATTTTCAATACTTTTTCTGTAAGTGCTGGTAAAACCGAACGGAACTCCTTTTTCCATGTGCTTTTTTCGGTCCTCAAAGAAAATATTATTATCTACCTGAATAAATGGAATTGATTTTCCGTGGTAGGACCAGGAAGATACATTTTTTCCGTTCGTTAAACGGTCAAGAGCCTGGAAACAATAGGTGTGTGGTTCCACAGCAACCACTTTCTTAATCTGTTTATATCTGGAAGCCAATAGAAGAGCCAGTTCTCCTCCCTTGGAAGTACCGTGAATATAAATATCTTTTGTATCAGTAATTTTACTGGTCTCTAACCAGTTAAAAATCTTCTCGAAATATTCCAGCGGAATTTCCTCCAGCTTTTCCGGCAGTCCCTCAGAATTAAAATAGGATACAGTCAGTACATTAAATCCTCTTGAGGCAAGGGGTGCCGCCATAAGAAACAGGCTTTCCATATGCCCGTCAGATCCGCCAAGCATTAAAATAGTTTTATTTCCCGAGTCCTTTTTATAAAAAAGCTGACCGGTAAAATCGCCATGAATCGGTTTAATCTGAATATCGTCGGTTTTAAAACACCTTTTTAACTGTACCTCTTTCTTGTCATCAGAAGTTTCAAATAGCAGGTTCATAAGAATGGGATTGTCTACCGAGATATGTTCACCAATATTCTTCCCTTCGGATTTAGTTTGTTCTAATGAATAGATAAGTCCCATACTGTCTGCTGTCTTGTAGGTTCCTTCTATAGGAATCGCAGTATCCAGGTCAATTTCTCCGGATTCGCCAGCAATAAAAACAGCATAAGAAGAAAATTCTTCCCCACTGCACCAGGGGAGTTCCATTTTTAAACTTACCCGTAACTGACTGTATGGGAGTAAATCGAAAATTCTGATTCTGATTTTTTCATCTGCCAATGCTTCCTGATTCTTTACTTCTACTTTCATGATAAATCCTCCTTATGATAAAAAGACAATATACTGTCTAATAATAGAATACTCCCATTACGAAATAAAGTCAATGTATTGTCTAAATATCTAAGAGATCACCCAATTTTTACTGCATGGTAAAACGTGTTCCCATATCATAAGCCATGAGACAGTCCTTTGGAAATTGTTTTTCCCTGACCAGAGCTTTATGGTGCTCATCAAATACGGTCACAACATATTTCTCATAATTATCAAACTGATAAGTATCATAGGAGAACAGTGCTTCACTATACCCAAAGGTCCTTTCAAGGAAACTTTCGATTCCGCCTAATGTTGAACGAAAGCCCCGTTCCTCCATCTGTTGGGCAGTCACATTCATGGTATAAATAAAACCGGTTTTAATCTTTCGCTCAAAGAGGCTT
>SVDT01000277.1 GCA_015057775.1 Paenibacillaceae bacterium
TCTTATAATGGTTATATACTGCTACGGACAACACCTTTTTTGCTTCGTCCTGCCCAATGACATACTCATCTAAAAAAGCTTTCATTTCCTTTGGCTTCATCAGATTAATATTGCTGAAATCAGGTGCCTCTTCGTCATGGCCGTCAAATTCTTCCTCTAATATCTCTGCGCACAAATCAATGCACTCATCACAAATATAGACATTATTGGAACCGGCAATCAGTTTCTTTACCTGATCCTGGGTTTTCCCGCAAAAAGAGCATCGGATCTTGTCGTCTGTTCTGACCGGCATATACACACCTCATACTTTCCTTGTTTGTGGCTCATGCTTTTTGAGCATAAAGGGATACCCGAAGGGTGCTCCTTGTTGATGGCTCACGTTTTTTGAGCATAAAGGGATACCCGAAGGGTGTTCCTTGTTAATGGCTTTGGCTCATGCTTAACGGTCGTGGCTGTAAAGAATATTATCAATCAGTCCATAAGCCTTTGCTTCATCAGCAGTCATGTAATTATCACGTTCTGTATCACGTTCAATCACTTCGTAAGGCTGACCGGTATTTGCTGCCATAATCTCATTTAAACGCTTCTTAATCTTTAATATATTCTCTGCAACTATGCGAATTTCAGTCGCCTGACCTTTTGCTCCGCCAGAAGGCTGGTGAATCATAACCTCAGCATTGGGAAGTGCAAAACGCTTGCCCTTTGCTCCGCCTGATAAAAGAAAAGCTCCCATACTGGCCGCCATACCCATGCAGACAGTAGAGACATCGCATTTGATATAGTTCATGGTGTCATAAATTGCCATTCCTGCAGTTACAGAACCGCCCGGGCTGTTAATGTAAAGATTAATATCCTTTGTGGGGTCTTCTGCCTCTAAAAATAACAACTGTGCCACAATAAGGCTTGCCGAAACATCAGACACCTCTTCACCGAGAAAAATAATTCTCTCTTTTAAAAGTCTGGAATAAATATCGTAAGAGCGTTCCCCCTTACTGGTTGATTCAATGACATAAGGTACTAAACTCATCTTTCTTCCTCCTGTCTGTTCTTTCTCACTCAAAACCGAATAGACTCCGGACAGGATGTCTGGAATCTACCGGGAATAAAACTCTTAAACTAATTTCGCTTCTGCTACCAGGAAATCAACAGCTTCCTGTACTGCCAGATCTTCTTTCATCTGAACAATGCCGCTTTCGCCAAGATATTCTTTAATCTGTGAAACTTCCATCTTGTAGCTTTCAGCCATAGTTGCAATTTCTTTCTCTACTGCTTCATCAGAAACAACGATGTTCTCTGCCTTGGCAACTGCTTCAAGAACCAGTCTTGTCTGAATTCTCTTTAATGCCTGTGGCTTCATCTGCTCTCTTAATGTTTCAATCGTCATTCCAGTAAATTTCATATACTGGTCAAGAGAAAGTCCCTGGCTCTGCATTCTTCTTGCATAGTCATTCACCATGTTATTTACCTGGCTGTCGATCATTGGCTCAGGAATATCCATAGCTGCGTTCTCTACAACCTTCTCTACAACATGATCTTCATTCTCAGTAGCTGCTGCTTTCTGCTTTCTTTCAGCAACTTTTTCCTTGATGTCATTTTTGTATTCTTCTAATGTATCATATTCAGAAACTTCACCAGCGAACTCATCGTTTAACTCTGGAAGTTCTTTTCTCTTAACTTCCTTAACTGTTACCTTAAACATAGCCGGTTTACCAGCAAGCTCAGTGGAATGATATTCATTTGGGAAAGTTACGTTTACTTCACAAGCTTCTCCAATGCTCTTTCCAATCAGCTGCTCTTCAAATGTATCAATGAAGGAGTGGGAACCAATGGTAAGTGGATAATCTTCTCCTTTGCCGCCGTCAAACGGTTTTCCGTCAACGAAGCCTTCAAAGTCGATGACTGTCTGGTCGCCATCTTCCACAGCTCTGTCTTCTACAGTAACCAGTCTGGAGTTCTGTTCCTGGACTCTCTTTAACTCTGCTTCAATGTCCTCTTCTGTAACTTCAGCAGTTGCTTTGGTTACTTCGATTCCTTTATACTCGCCTAAAGTCACTTCTGGCTTTACAGCTACAGTAGCAGTGTAAATTAAGTTCTGGCCTTTTTCAACCTGAACAACGCTGATCTCTGGTCTGGAAACGATATCCAGTCCGCTTTCCTCTACAGCGTCGCCATATGTTGCATCAAGAGCTTCATTGACAGCGTCCTCATATAAGACACCTGCTCCATACATCTTTTCTACCATGGCACGTGGTGCTTTGCCTTTTCTGAAACCAGGGATGTTAAATCTGCCCTTATTCTTATTGTAAGCTGCGGTAAGAGCCTTCTCAAACTCCTCAGCCGGCACTTCAACCGTTAATTTTGCCATGTTCTTTTCTAATTTTTCCACTTGTAAACTCATTAATGGGTTCCTCCTTGAGATATATGTGAACCGCCTTACCGACAGGGCGTTACACTTCAATTTAGCATTATACCATACTCGTCCCCTAAATTCCAGTATTATTTACGATAAAATCAGGTTTTTCCTGCAAGCGCCTTCATCTTCCCGGCAATGTAAGGATCAAGGGGACGGATCTCGATTTGGGGCCTGGCGATATAGTATCCCTGGAATAAAAAGATACCGCAATCCATTAAAAACACCAGTTCTTCTTCCGTTTCCACTCCTTCTGCCAGCACACAGATATCGTTGTTTATAGCAAATTCAAGGAGATTTTTTAATATCATCTGCCTTTTTGCATCTTTGTGTATCTGTCTGACCAGACTCATATCCACTTTTACAATCTCCGGCCGCATATGCAGAAGAACGGATTCGCTGTTATATCCGGTACCGAAATCGTCCACAGCTGTCTGTCCCTGCCATTTTCTTGCCATCTCCATCTTACGGGCCATATATTCCCGGCTGGCAGGCTCCCCTTCTGTCATCTCAATAACAACCCGGCTTAAAAGATCGCCAAAATTATCTTCCAGCAGTCCCTGCTCCTCTTCAGTAATACACACAGAAGCAATGGAGTTAATAAACAGCTTTTCAGACTCTCCTAAATGCCCTTTTTCCTTCTCAGCTGCCGCAGCCCTTAAACCGGCAAACCAGGTCAGTGATTCGATCTGAGGCAGCTTTGCCTGAGATCTTGCCAGATTTAAGACTTCACCGATCCCTTTTAAATTTGTAAAATGAGGTCTCATCAAAAGCTCATATCCGTATATATTACCATCTCTTGTTACGATTGGCTGAAAAACAAAGCTTACATCTCCGGTTTCCAGCATTCGGTTCAGTTCTTCACTGCCTGTCAGCATATAAGAATTCTGGGAATATTCATCAATATCAAATTCTCTTATATTGCCTTTCACACTGTGTTTTACCATGTACATGGCAAAATCTGCATAATTAAACAGGGTTTCAAAATCTGCCGCATCACCGGGATACCAGGATAACCCTCCTGAAACCCGGACTGGAATCATGTATCCGCCTTCCATGGTAAGAGCTGCCTTTTGAATGTATTTTATAAAATCACGGACATCTTTTCGTATTTTCTCTTTGTCGTCTCCATGTAAATAGGTCACAAATTCGTCACCGGAATAACGGGCTAAGATTCCCCTTCCTGCAAAACTGTTTTTTAAACATTCTGCAAACAGAATCAGGTAACGATCTCCTTCATCATGCCCATATGTATCGTTGATATACTTTAAATTGTCCAGATCCCACATAATAACTGCACCGTACTTCTCCCCCTGGGTTGCCATCAGGGATTCCACCTGTTCCCTAAATGCCCTTCTGTTATACAATTCGGTTAATAAATCAAAATTGCGCTCCCATTCAAGCTTTTCCTTCTCCATCACATCTGCAGTCACATCAGAACAGACTCCAAGAATCGTCCCTGACTTTGACTCATCTAAAATAACCTGTACCCATCGTGTTTTACCATTCACCTGGAAGCTTTGAATAACCCGGTCCCCCTTCATCTTCACACCAGTAAACGTCTGCTCCATCAACATCTCAAATCTGTCCACTTCCAGATACCGGTACGGCTCCTCTATATTACCCCAGTCAAGCATCTCAAATAGTGACTGGCTGCAGAAAACCAGACCGTCTCCTTTGGCGTATTCAAAAACACCGATCATAACGTTTGCATGGCGCAGGATACTGGAAATCTTTGACGAAGACTGCTCCACGTCATGGCTTAACTGCTCAATTGTTTCTGTTAGATCATCGATTTCACGGATGTAAACCCTTTTTAATGCCAGTCCTCTGTTGCCGGATTTGCCCTTTAACTCGAAAGACAGTCTGCGGATGGGTTCCGTTATAATTCTACCAATAACAAACGCTCCCAGAATACTGAACAGAATCGGAACCAGCATGGTACTAAACAACATACGCCGAATGGCATTGTAAAATGCAAGCAGATCCTTCTGCTTTGCCATTCCCACAAGCACCCAGTCTTCTTTTTCCATTACTCCGTTATTGGCATAAGCATCCAGGCTTTTAATACCGGCATACCACTTTGTTCCATCAGTCGATTCTATTTCACTGACTGATTTCTTATCGTTATCTGTATAAGAGAGTTTTTTGACATCGTTAAAATATTGATTGTAGAGATAACCGGAATCAATCACCGGAACAATTGTTTTTGTCTCTTTATCCCGCATTCCAAGAAGCCAGCATTCCTCAAAACTGCTGTTGGTCTGCTTCTCCGATAATATCTGTCCCAGCTGGTTTAAGGTCATCTCAAGCCCCCATACTCCCGCAACTGTCCCATCGTTTAAAACAACTGGAACGGAATAGGTGATAACAGGCATATCTCTGGGGCTTAAGCGAAAAGGCTGACTTAAATAAGCCTGATTTAAAGCATCCGCCTTATTGGTTCCTGTCTGTAAAGCCAGGTTAAGAGGCTTTTGGTAAAACTCACTGTTTTTTAGATCTCCGCCGTCACTAAAACCTATTTCCCAGAAGGAATCCAGTGGTATCTTATATTTTTCTGCCACAGAGGGCAATCCCCGTTCCATAAGGAGAGAAGAATTGTCTGTTAAATATCCTCCCGTATTGGAGTTTCTTATGTAAAATCCTGCTTTTACATCATTGGAACTATTGGCTGCTGCCGGACCGTCAAGAACAAAATAAACTCCGGTCGCATAACTCATATGAAGCATATCTATGGATTTTTCTATGATCTGTTCCACAATTTCCCGGTTCAGTCTGTAATCTTTTGAAATATCAAGTGGACTGCTCCCGTTTTTCTTTAGAATCTGCTCTACTTCATCAGAAACAAA
>SVDT01000278.1 GCA_015057775.1 Paenibacillaceae bacterium
AAATCATTGATTTTTCAGCGTTCCAAAGTGGGTATTATGAATGGGGATGACGAACATTTTAAGGAGGCTGTTAAGGATGCGTCCTGCAAGCTTTATTCCTTTTCCCTTGACCAGGAAGGAACCAGCTTTAAAGCCGAGAACATCCGCTATGTGGCCCAGTCTGATTTTGTAGGACTTGAATTTGATGTAAAGGGAATTTATGAACTGGCTGTCCGTGTCAACATACCCGGCAGATTCAATGTTGCTAACGCTCTTGCTGCAGTCAGCGTTTTAAGTTTTCTGAATCTGCCCAAGGAAAAGATCTGTCATGGACTGGAACATTTAAGTGTAAACGGAAGAATGGAAATCGTTTATTCCTCTGAAAGATGTACCGTAATTGTAGATTATGCCCATAACGCAGTCAGCATGGAAAGTCTTTTAAAGACGCTGAGGGATTATAATCCAAAACGTCTGGTCTGTGTTTTTGGCTGCGGAGGAAACCGCTCCAAAGACCGCCGCTATTCCATGGGCGACAGTGCGGGCCGTCTTGCAGATTTCACCATTCTGACAGCGGATAACTCCCGTTTTGAGAAAACAGAAGACATCATTGCAGATATCAGAAGCAGTATTTCAAAAACGGAGGGAACTTTTATTGAGATCCCCGACAGAAGAGAGGCCATTCGTTACAGCATTTTACATGCAATGCCTGGCGATATGATTGCTGTGATTGGCAAAGGCCATGAAGACTATCAGGAAGTGAATGGGGAACGCCATCATTTCTCTGACAGGGAAGAAATCTTAAACGTTGTGCAGAGTACTGAATTTCTTGACAGACTGAGTAAATAGAAAATGCCATAAGAAAAAGAATGCCGGAGGCCGTTGAGGAAATGTGGCTTTCGGCTTTTCCACGGAAGATGGCAGGAATGTGCGCAGGAAGCGGACATGGAACGGAGGAATCATGGTAAATATGACAGTAAAGGAAATACTTGCAGCTACAGGCGGAACACTTCTTTGCGGGAGGGAGGATACGGTTTTAGAACACATCAGTATCGATTCCAGAACCATGAAGGGAAATGATTTATTTGTACCAATTATCGGGGAAAAGGTGGATGCCCATCGTTTTATAGACCAGGCTTTTGAACATGGCGCAGCAGCTGTTTTAACCAGCGAGCATGATGCTATGGAATCAGAAAAGCCATGGATACGGGTTGACGATACGAAAAAGGCGCTTCAGGCAGTGGGGAGTTTTTACAGAGATCGTTTATCTCTTCCCCTTATTGGTATTACAGGAAGCGTGGGTAAGACAACTACCAGAGAGATGGTAGCGTGTGCGCATTCTTCCCGTTATCAGGTTTATAAAACTCCAGGTAACAGCAACAGCCAGGTTGGGCTTCCCATCACCCTTTGCGAAATCACACCGGAAGATGAGATCGGCGTGATCGAACTGGGAATGAGTGAACCGGGAGAACTCACCGTGATTGCCAGAATTGCAAGAATCCATATGGCTGTTATAACCAACATCGGAGTGGCACATATCGAACAGCTGGGATCCAGGGAAAACATATACAGAGAAAAACTGACGATCCAGGATGGCCTTTGTGAAAATGGAATACTCTTCTTAAACGGAGACGACGATATGCTAAAAGATACAAAAGCAAAGGAAGGTTGTCGAACGGTTTTTTATGGAACTGGAGAAAATTGTGATTACAGAGCGATTGATATCCATTTGGAAGATGGATTCCCTGTGTTCACGGCAGTGCATAACCAGCAGAAAGTCCCTGTACGGCTGTCTGTAATGGGAAGTCATAATATCTTAAATGCAATGGTATCTTTGGCAGTTGCGGCAGAAAACGGGATTCCCATGGAAGAAGCGGCAAAGTCCCTGATGAGCTTTCATGGATATAAAAACCGCCAGCAGATTTATGATACTGGTACATTTACCGTTATTGATGATACTTATAACGCCAGTCCGGTTTCCATGAAAGCAGGGCTTGAAGTGTTAGGTTCTATTACCAAAGCAAAAAGAAAGATTGCCGTACTGGCTGATATGAAGGAACTGGGAGACCGTTCACCGGAATATCATTACGAAATTGGTACATATATTGCAGAACATCCAGTTGACTGTGTGGTAACACTGGGAGAACTGGCAGGAGAAATCGCCAGGGCAGTAAGAGAGAATGCACCAGAAATTACAGTAAAAGAATTTATGGAACAGGAACCGCTAACAGCGTATTTAAAGGAAGAATTAAAGACGGGTGACTGTGTGCTGTTTAAAGGATCTAACAGCATGAAACTGGGGCAGGTAGCAGAACAGTTTCATTAACCAGTCCGCCTCTGGAGGAAATGAATGTCAGAAACATATGCCAGGATCATCATTGATATTTCTCACGAAAAAGTAGACAGAACCTTCGATTACCGGATTCCGGAGCATTTGCGTCAGGAGATTACAGTAGGAACCAGGGTTCTGATTCCTTTTGGCAGGGGGAATACCATGCGTAAGGGATATGTGGTGGGAATTACGGCCAAGGCCAGTTATGATCCGGATAAGATAAAAGAAATCGGGGGAATAGTCACGGATGGAGTATCGGCGGAGTCAAGGCTGATCACTCTTGCGTGGTGGTTAAAAGAACAGTATGGCTCTACCATGAATCAGGCACTGAAAACCGTGCTTCCGGTCAAACAGAAGGTAAAGCCAAAAGAAAAGAAAATCATAAGAAGTCTTTTAAACCGGGAACAGTTAAGCAGTGCATTAAAGGAAGCGGAAAAAAAGAGTTACAAGGCAAGAGTCCGGCTTTTTTTGGCACTGCTTGATAATCCTGTGATTCCTTACGAGATCGCAGTAAACCAGATGAACCTTTCTGCATCGGCTATAAAGCCTCTGATTGAAAAAGGTGATATTTGTCTTGAATCGGAAGAAATTTACCGCAATCCCATTCAGATTGAAAGTCAGGAAGAAAAAAGACTACGGCTGAATCCTGGGCAGCAGATTATTGTGGACAGTTTTAACCGGGACTATACACAAGGCAAACGGGATACGTATCTGATCCATGGAATAACCGGCAGCGGCAAAACAGAAGTTTATATGGAATTGATTCAGCGCGTTATTGAAGATGACAGACAGGTTATCGTTCTGATTCCTGAAATCGCGCTGACCTATCAGACCGTGATGCGATTCTACGGCAGATTTGGAAACCGGGTTTCCATTATTAATTCCCGTTTGTCAGCAGGAGAGCGCTTCGATCAGTTTGAACGTGCGAAAAATGGCGATATTGATATTATGATCGGTCCAAGATCCGCTTTATTTACTCCGTTTTCCAGGTTGGGGCTGATTCTTATTGATGAAGAGCATGAAGGTGCCTATAAAAGTGAAACAGTACCAAGATATCACGCCAGAGAGGTTGCTGCAAAGCGGGCGAAGATGGAGGATGCATCTTTGGTGCTGGGCTCTGCAACCCCTTCTCTGGAAGCTTACACAAGGGCCCTGAGAGGGGAATACCAGTTATTTCGTCTCACGGAACGGGCAAAGAGGGACAGCAGCCTGGCTGAAGTATCAGTTGTGGATTTGAGGCAGGAGTTAAAGGATGGAAACAAGTCCATATTCAGCAGAAAATTGCAGATGCTGATGGAAGAACGGCTAAGGAAAAAAGAGCAGATCATGTTGTTTATAAACCGCAGAGGCTATGCTAATTTTGTTTCCTGCCGTTCCTGCGGGGAAGCCATACGATGCCCTCATTGTGATGTAACGCTGACACTGCATAACAACAGCCGGCTTGTCTGCCATTACTGCGGACATACCATTTCCATGCCGTCTAAATGTCCCTCCTGCAGTTCCCCCTATATTGCAAACTTTGGAGTGGGAACACAAAAGATCGAGCAGATGACAAAGAAGATGTTTCCCCAGGCCAGAATTCTGCGTATGGATTTGGATACCACCAAAGAAAAGGGCGGACATGAAGCCATACTGTCAGCCTTTGCCGAACATGAGGGAGATATACTCATTGGTACCCAGATGATTGTAAAAGGTCATGATTTTCCTGACGTGACCCTGGTGGGGGTACTGGCAGCTGACTTATCCTTAAACACGCCGGATTACCGGTCTGGAGAGCGGACGTTTCAGCTTCTTACCCAGGCGGCCGGCAGAGCTGGCAGGGATGCCAAGGCGGGAGATGTGATCATTCAGACCTATAGCCCGGATCATTACAGCATTGTTACTGCCGCCAGCCAGGATTACCAGGCGTTTTATAAGCAGGAGATGGCGTTTCGCCGCCTGATGAAATATCCCCCGGCAAGCGGTCTTTTAACCATTCAGTTCTCATCACGCAATGAGTCCGTTCTCACGGAAACAGCTGCCGCTGCAGGGGCCTTTGCAACTGCAATAGGAGAACCGGAACAGGTTCAGCTGATCGGGCCGGTAGAGGCATCTGTATACAAAATTAATGATATATATAGAAAAATTTTATACTTGAAACAAGAAAACTATGATATACTAATTAAAATCAGGGATCAAATTGATGGTTTTTCAGAAAATCATCCTGAATTGTTTGAACAAGTCTTGATCCAATATGATTTTTCGTAAATGAGAGGACAAATAAAATGGCGATTAGAAAAATTAGAACCATTGGAGATGAAATTTTAAGAAAAAAATGTAAACCTGTGAAGGAGATCACCCCAAGAATTACCGATTTAATCAAAGACATGTTTGAAACCATGTATGAGGCTAATGGTGTAGGTCTTGCAGCTCCCCAGGTTGGAATATTAAAGCAGATAGTCGTCATTGACGTGGAGGATGGCAATCAGTACGTTCTCATTAATCCGGAGATTATTGAGACAGACGGAGAACAGACCGGACCAGAGGGCTGCTTAAGTGTGCCTGGAAAATCCGGAACTGTTACCAGACCAAATTATGTGAAAGTCAAGGCATTTGACGCTGATATGCAGCCATTTGTGCTGGAAGGAGAAGAACTCCTTGCCCGTGCTATCTGCCACGAATGCGATCATTTAAGCGGTGAGCTGTTTGTGGATAAGGTAGAAGGAGAAATTGAAGACGTGACTCTGGAAGAAGAGGAAGAGGAGGTTGAGGAATATTGATGAAAGTCATATTTATGGGAACTCCTGATTTTTCGGTTCCTGCTCTTTGTGCACTGGTAGAGGCAGGACATGAAGTTCTTGCGGTAGTGACCCAGCCGGATAAGCCGAAGGGAAGAGGGAAGGAAGTTTCGACGACGCCGGTAAAGGAAAAGGCGC
>SVDT01000279.1 GCA_015057775.1 Paenibacillaceae bacterium
GTGTGATGGAACAGATAGGAACTTTGGAGATCTCCATTTACCAGGAAGATGACTATCTGATGATTAAGATTGCATATGATGGAATCGGCATGTCGGAAGAGCTGGTGGAGGAGATCAGGGATCACATTGAAATCAGGGGCGATGAGGAGAGGAAAAAGCAGAGTATCGGGATACAGAATGTAAATCAAAGAATTAAGCTTACTTATGGTGAGGAATATGGAATCACCATTGAAAGCGGGGAGAATAAGGGCAGCATTTTCACCATATGTCTGCCTTTCATGCAATAGGAGGGGCATAAATGGATAAAAGGGTTTTAATTGTAGACGATGAAGACTTAATCAGACAGGGGATGATTGCCAGACTTCAGTATTTGAATCTGAAGCCTGTGCAATTGTATGAGGCGGAAAGCGGACTTGCGGCAATTGAAATACTTAAAAATCAACCAGTGGATATTGTTATTACAGATATCCGTATGGCGGATATGGATGGTCTGACCCTGATTCGAAGGGTGAAATCATTTTTACCTGATATCCATTTTATTATTATAAGCGGCTACGCGGAATTCGAATATGCGGAACAGGCGATCCGGCTGGGGGTGACAGCTTATCTTTTAAAGCCAATATCCAATGAGGCATTAAAAAAAGCGGTAGAAGAAGTGGCAGAACGGATTGATGAAAAGAAGAAGGAAAGGCAGATGATACAAAAGGGCATACGCTCTATGGAGGAGAACCGGACTTATCTGTTTGAAAAGACAGTGAATGATCTGCTTTTAAACCAGGAAGCCATTGGCGCAGGCAATTCCCAGGAAACAGCAGTGTTTCAGAAGTTTCCTCTTCTTAACCGTTATGTGATGGTGATGATAATTCACATTGACGGAGACAGCTATGACCATAGTTATTTTGAATGTAAAGACATTGATTTAATCCAGTTTTCTATTAAAAATGTATTTATGGAGATTTCTTCCCCTTGCGGGAAGCTGATCGTAAGCAATCTGGGCAATAGCAACCAGCTTTACGGGTTAACCAGTCATGAAAATAAAAATCAGCTTCGCCTGGAAACAGAACGGCTCCTTACCATATTTTCTAATGTGATGCGTAAAAAGCTTCGGATTTCTCTTACGGTTGGTGTCAGCACGGCTCTTTTGGAAACAGTGAAAAACGGGGTGGAAGAGGCGAGAGAAAGCCTGGCCCAAAGAGTCATTCACGGAAATTCCAATCTGTATTTTTATGATGATATCAGGGTTTTGTCTGCAGACCAGTTTCCTGTATCGGAACTGAACATGCTGCGCCGGTATATTGAGCGTCATGATCCAGAGCATATTGAAGTGATGATCCAGGATATATTTTCAGATGAGAACATAAAGAAATACAATACTTCTTATGTGCGGATTCTATGGACCAGAATTACAAACATGATATTGAGTCTTTCTAATTCGGCAGCCATGGATCCGGATAAGATAGAAAAGCTGGTAATGAAGCCGGAACTGTTTGCTTCCTTTCGCTCATTAGAGGATTTACGAAGACATCTTTACCTGCTCATCATGGACTGTATGAATGCAGATGCCGACCCGGATGGCAATGCAAAAAACAAGGTGAAATTAAGCATTAAATACATCAGGGATAATTACAACAGGGATATTTCGGTCAATGAACTGGCTGAAAAGTATTCCTTAAGTCCCAATTACTATTCCACCATATTTAAGCGGGAGACCGGGCAGACCACCGTTAATTACATTAAGGAGCTGCGTTTAAATAAAGCCTGTGATTATCTAGTGAATACGGGAAAAAGTATCGCTGATATATCCAAAGAGGTGGGCTATGAGGACAGCCAGTATTTCTTTCGTGTCTTTAAAAAGACTACTGGCCTGACTCCTTTGGAGTACCGCAAAGCCCACCGCAGATAATTACGAATGATCAGTCTGGTATGATGACAGGTGCCACAGCCACCAGATTTTCAATGGCTGTATCGTTTTGATACAGCTTTGGGATGAGAACAGACCGGGTATTGGAATCCCGATACAGCTCATTGAACGGGATTTCCAAAGACCGGCAGTCCGGGAATTCTTTTACAACAGTTCCTGTCAT
Source organism: Paenibacillaceae bacterium (assembly GCA_015057775.1). Classification (GTDB taxonomy): domain Bacteria; phylum Bacillota; class Clostridia; order Lachnospirales; family Lachnospiraceae; genus Lacrimispora. Next base: position 2,085 of record SVDT01000279.1, read on the forward strand.
ACTTCGAAGGGAGAGGATATAACGGTCACTGTCTGAGTGAATGAATCCCGGTTTTTTTGTCTCGCAGATGGTGAATAAGATTGTCTGCTTCTGGGGGTTATATTGGGATTCTAAAATCGGTCCTCTGGAAACCCAGGTTTTTTGATGCCGTATGGCATCTTCCAGTTCTTTTTCAACATTGCCGCCGTCCACTCCTTCTATGAAGGTGGCATATTGATTGTTCATGTCCCACCTGCCGTGTAAATCCATACCGCAGGTGGCGGACAGTGGAAATCCTTTTAATATAAGATCTTCCCACCATAAAAGTGCGGGTTCATTTACCTGGTGAAGGGGTTCCGGATTATTAAATATTTCAATAAAATCAAAGGAATTAAAATCTGTAATTGTCATATCAAACCGACAGCCTCTGGCAAATGGGTGTCCATAGGAAAATGGATGGGCAACTCCAACCAGGGCTCCTTTTTCTTTCAGACTGTGAAACAATCGCTCCGGTCGATGGTAATCTATGGATTCCCAGGAAAGGTATTCTTTTAAATTCAGGCACAGGATGTGTCCGTAATAGGTGGTATACTCCATTCCATAAATGGAAGAGATACTGCTTTTTTTCTGTTTCAGCAGTCCTTTGATTTTACTATGGCCGGAAATGGTATTGTGGTCTGTAATTGCAAACCCATCTACAAGATTCTCCTCCATAAACTGGATCAGCTGGGAGGGGGTCATTGTACCGTCTGATTCTGTGGTGTGGTTGTGAAGCTCCAGTCGCTTATACATAGGCACCTCCATCTGATGAAATCTGCTTTTCCTGATTTCCTGCGGTTAACTTCAGGCGGTAGTTTGTTCCGTCAAGAAGCACATTAAAGACTGCCAGAGTCACCTTAATTACTCCGGAAATCTGTTCCTGGGGGATGCAGCCGTCACTGGTGAAATCCTCTGAAAAAACCATGTGTCTTGTAGTGAGCTGTTTATGTACGCCCCCAATAAAGGTATCATTCATGGTTACAATGGTATGTATCTCAGTTTTCATTCCTCTCATGGCATCCATGAGTTCTTCCTCCGAAGCATGTTCGTATTCAGTGCCATTGCAGGACTCTCTGATTTTTTTTTCCATTTCTTTTGTGATAGTCTCATAATGCTGTTTGTCAAAGGTAAATTCAATGTCCATAGCGTCGTAAACTTTGTCCAGACAGACAGTATAAGAGATCTGTCCTACGAAACCTTCGTTTAAAATTCCCCCTGTTTCATAGATTAATTCCATAAAAAACCTCCATTTTCTTCTGTGTTAAGCACACTATACTACTGCTGCAATCAGGACGCAATACAGGTAGTTAAAGTTTAACAATTATCCACTGATAAGCGGAGAAATGTCCATTGTGGAGAAATGAATTTTCCGATATCCTTATATCAGATACCAGGAAGGGAGTGTTTACAAGTGAAACTGGTTACATTTAATATCCGGTGCGATTATGGTCAGGACGAGGAAAACAGCTTCTGTTTCCGCAAACCGTATATTTTACAAAAAATTGAAAAAGAGTCTCCCGACGTAATTTGCTTTCAGGAAGTTCTGCCTCATGTGGCGCTGTGGCTGAAAGAAAATTTAACGGATTACAACATTGTAGGCTGCGGGAGAGGGAAAGAATTAGAGGATGAGCAGACTGCAGTTGCCTATCGGAAAATGAAATTTGATCTACTGGGACTGGAGGTTTTCTGGCTTTCCAATACGCCTCAGGTTTTTGGCTCCCGTTATGAAAATCAAAGCATGTGTCCAAGAACCTGTACAAAGGTTGTACTGTGGAGTCTTGAGGAACGAAAGCTGATTCGCATTTATAATACTCATCTGGATCATGAAGGCAAAGAAGCGAGAGAGGCAGCTCTCATGCAGATTCTGAAAACAGTCAAAGATGACTGGCGTCACTGCGACGCCCCGGCTGTCATTACAGGAGATTTTAATGCCTGTCCGGATTCGCCGGAAATGAAAGTCATGAATACGGCTGAGGAATTTATTGATTTTACAGCAGGAACAGCTGGAACCTTTCATGATTATGGAAGGCAGGAACCGGAAAAGATCGACTATATTTTTGGGGACAGGAAAGTGATCTGCCGGGAAGTAACCATCTGGGATGAATCCTGGGAGGGCGTTTATCTTTCTGATCATTACCCGGTTTGCGTAAGACTTAAATTTGCGGCTGAAGAAAAAGGAGAGAGTTAATATGTCCATAACAAAGAAGTTGATCCGGTTCTGGCCTTTGTATCTCATGCTGGTGCCCTGCATCATTTATTATGTTCTCATCTGTTATATACCAATGGGAGGAGTCATACTTGCATTTAAGGACTATTCCTTCCGGAAGGGGATATGGGGAAGTCCCTGGGTTGGATTTCGCTATTTCCGCATGTTTTTTACCAGCTACGATTTTCCCAGATTATTAAGAAACACACTGATTGTGGGATTTATTAAATGTATTCTGGAATTTCCTTTTGCAATTATTCTTGCACTTTTGCTTAATGAGTTTAAAAATGAGAAATTCAAAAAGATCAGCCAGACCATTACGTATCTGCCACATTTTTTATCCACAGTTATTATAGTGACCATGCTTCAGAGGATCCTGGCACCCAACATCGGTGTGTTAAACCAGTTTATCGGCAAACTGGGAGGGGATTCCAGTACATTTTTCTTAATGGAACCAAAGTATTTCTTTCAGCTGTTATTCTCCATGGATTTATGGAGAAATATCGGCTGGGATTCCATTATATATCTGGCAGCAATCAGCGGCGTAGATGCGGCTCTTTATGAGGCAGCAAGCATTGATGGCTGTTCCAAGTTAAAAAAAATCTGGCATATTACATTGCCAGGAATTCGGGGTACCATTGGTCTGCTTTTCATTATGGGAGTGGGAGGACTTTTGTCCAGCGGATTTGAACAGATATACTTACTGCGGACTCCCGGCAACATGGCGGTTGCAGATACACTTGATACCTTTGTTCTTCAGATGGGTCTTATGAATGGACAGTTTGGTTATGCCACAGCGGTAGGACTTATTCAGGGTATTGTAGGACTTATTCTGGTAATTGTGTGTAACCGGTTATCAAAACGATTTACAGGAGTCAGTCTCTGGTAAATAAAAGATGAAAAGA
>SVDT01000280.1 GCA_015057775.1 Paenibacillaceae bacterium
AGTTCAGATTCCGGTTATTATGGTAGGACGTTTTACAGAGCCTTACTATGCAGAACTTATGGTGAAAGAGGGAAGGACCGACCTTGTGGCATTCGGACGTCAGAGTATTGCTGATCCGGAGCTGCCGGTAAAAGCATTTAAGGGAGAAATGGAAAGTCTGACACCGTGTATTGCCTGTCTTCAGGGCTGTGTTGCCAATATGTTTCAGGGAAAACCCATCGAATGTCTGGTAAATCCCAGAACAGGCAGAGAATCAGAGCTGGAAGCTGCGGAGGTTAAGAAAAAGGTTCTGGTAATCGGCGGAGGAGTTGGTGGGCTTTATGCTGCATACATTGCCGCACTAAGAGGCCATGAGGTGACTCTCTGCGAAAAGAAAGAAGTGTTAGGAGGCAATATGCGCCTTGCAGCCTATCCTCCTGGAAAAGGTGACATCGTGGGTATGGTGCGAAATTACATCGTACTCTGTCAAAAGGCAAATGTTAAACTTTTAACCGGTATAGAGGTGACAAAGGAGTATATAGAAGAAAATGCTCCAGACGCTGTCATTGTTGCAACCGGTGCCAGCCCTCTTATTCTTCCCATACCAGGAATCAGGGATCTTTCCATTCTCTCAGGAGATGATGTGCTTTCAGGGGAAGCGCAGTGCGGCCAAAAGGTACTGGTGGTAGGCGGCGGAATGGTAGGATCAGAGCTGGCAGCGTTCCTTGGAGAAGCAGAGCATGAGGTCACTGTAATTGAACTGAGGGATAAGATAGGAGCAGATGTAATTAGTGAACACCGGAAATATCTAATGAAGGATTTCAGTGATTACAATATTACTACCATAACTGGTGCAAAAGTCAGTGAATTTCATAAAGACGGAGTGTCCTATACACTAGAAGACGGCACCCAGAATTGCATAAACGGATTTGACTCAGTGGTTCTTGCCATGGGATACCGGAATTATAATCCATTTGGAGAAGATGTTGACAAGCTGGCAAAAGAAGTGTATGTTATCGGTGATGCAGTGAAAGCAAGAAGAGCGCTGGATGCCACAAGAGAAGCATACGAGGCAGCAAAAAATATCTGATAATAAGGAGAGCAAATATGGAAAAGAGAATTTCTGGAAGAACAGGTTTAATGGGATTAATTGGCTCACCGGTAGGACATTCCGGTTCCCCCGCTATGTACAATTACAGCTTTGAAAAGCTGGGACTGGACTATGCATATCTTGCTTTTGATATCAAGGTAGAAGAGGTAGAACAGGCAGTTGAGGCCGTAAAAACCTTAAAAATGAGAGGCTGCAACGTAACCATGCCCTGCAAAACGGAAGCATTAAAATACATGGATGAGCTGTCTGATGCAGCCCGTATTATCGGCGCTGTCAACACCATCGTGAATGAAGACGGAAAGCTGATCGGGCATATAACAGACGGACAGGGATTTGTAGATAATTTAAGAGATCACGGCGTAGAAATAAAAGATAAGAAGATTACCATATGCGGAGGCGGTGGCGCTGCCACTGCCATACAGGTACAGTGTGCCTTAGAAGGAGCAAGGGAAATCTCCATTTTTAATATTAAGGATGCATTTTTTGAGAGAACTCTGGAAACAGCAGAAAAAATCAGACAGGAAAGACCTGGCTGTACAGTCAACGTATTTGACATAGCTGATATGGAAACCATGAGAGAAGAAATGAAAACCAGTGACATTTTTGCCAATGCGACGATTGTAGGGATGAAGCCTATGGATAATGAGAGCGTGGTAAAGGATGTAACCATGTTTTACCCGGGTCTGGTAGTGACAGATGCGGTTTATAATCCAAAAGAAACGAAAATGCTTAGAGAAGCCAAAGAAGCAGGCTGTACCTGCATTGACGGGCAGGGAATGCTTGTCTGGCAGGGGGCAGCAGCCTTTAAGCTTTACACAGGACAGGAAATGCCTGTGGAAAGTGTAAAGGATCTGCTCTTTCGCTGACAGAAAGAGAGTTATAAATGAATAACAAAAGATACTATCCGACTGCATTTGCCTTATACTTTTCTTTTTTCATCCATGGAATCGGAGCTTCCATACTGAGCCAGTATAAGACGAATTTTGCCAAAGCCTGGGGTGCCAGGCAGCTGGCTGACGGAAGCTATGATGTAAGCACGGTTGTGACCGTTATTGCAGCTCTTGGCCTTGGAAGGCTGATGGCACATTTTGTGGCCGGACCATTTTCAGACCGGTATGGAAGAAAGTTAAGCGGACTGATCGGGGTGGGATTATATGTCATATTCTTTGCAGGAATTATACTGTCACCTAATATGGCAGCAGCCTACTGCTTCGCTGTTCTGGGAGGAGCAGCAAATTCCTTTTTAGATACCTGCGTCAGCCCAACCTGTATGGAGATCTTTGTAAATAACGGTTCCATAGCCAATATGTTTACAAAATTTTCTATGTGTGTCAGCCAGTTTCTCCTTCCTTTTTTCATTCTTTTTGTAGGAAATGCAGGACTGCCATACACGACTCTGTTTATCATCTGCGGCGCGGCGATTCTGGCAGACGGATTCTTAATCCTGTTACTCCCATTCCCGGAAAGGGAGAAGAAAGCGGTAAATGGTGTAAAGACCAGGAAGGAGCGGATGAAATTTACGCCCGTTTCCATAGCTGCAATCTTAATCGGCTTTACCAGCTCCTCCACATTTATGCTGTGGTTAAACTGCAATAAAGAGCTGGGGCAGCTGTATGGAATGACCAATCCATCTCTGATTCAGTCCTATTATGCGGCTGGTACAGCTGTAGCAATTATTGTAACTGCATTTCTGATTAAAAAGGGGTTAGGCGAGAAAACGGTTCTGATTCTATATCCGGCTGTTTCAACCGTCATGCTGCTTTTATGCTATTGGATCAGAACACCTCAGATTTGTATTATCGGAGGCTTTGTAATCGGATATGCAGGAGCAGGCGGTGTTCTTCAGCTGGCTGTGGCGACTACCATTCAGTTCTTCCCTGAGAACAAGGCAACTGCAACTTCCTTTGTGATGATTGCCTCATCGGTGGCTAATTACACCATCTTGTCTCTGGCAGGATATTTAACCAGAATCGGAGGAAGCGAAGGACCAAGAATGATTCTCCTTCTGAATGCAGGGGTTACATTCCTTGGCGTTATGCTTGCGGTTTTTGTAAAGGTAATGGAGAAAAGACAGAAAATAAGTTAGAGATAAAAGAGACTCTGTCAGGGGCAGCAGTAAAGCAGTTCCTGACAGAACCTGAAAAATGAAAAGTATGTGTTTAATTTCAGACACATTCTTTTTTTAACCTTAAATGTTAAAAAAATAACAAAATACAGGAGGTAATATGACTTCGGAGAAGAAAGAACTGGCATTTATTCCAATGGGGATTTTTAAACTCAGAATTCCTTTTATCCATTATAAACTGGAAAAGGTAGAATTTATTCAGGGACTGATTGTAGGTGCAACCGCTCTCAGCGCGATACCATATATGACAGAATATTTAGGGCTTCCATATGAACTGGCGTGGAGCTGCATTATTTTGGAGGCATTTTTATACATACTCCATGCAAACCTGGGTGATCCTGTGATTCCTGGCTGGATAACAGCAACGTTGCCTCTGACACTGGCTTATTTAACTTCATACGAAATGGGGGTGGAGAGGATTCAGGCGATGATTGCCCTGCAGCTGCTGGTTGGACTGGTATTTATATTTATGGGAGTGACAAAACTGGCTGAAAGCTTTATTAAAAACATTCCTCCGTCTATTAAAGGTGGAATCTTAATGGCAACACCGATCACTGTTTTACAGGGTCAGCTTTCTCCTAAGGGACAGCTTAGAAATTTTCCCATAGCAGTTGGGGCTGGTGCTTTACTTCTTGCAATTATCAGCTTTTCTTCCTCTTATCAGGAGAAAAGGAAAAAGTACAGAGCCCTTGATATTATCGCCCAGTATGGAAACTTATTTCCCTATCTGATTGCCATGGTAATCGGTATTGCAGCGGGTGAGCTGGCCATGCCTCAGGTGGAACTGGGTACATTTATTAAAATACCCATGTTTAAGGAAATGCTTCAACAGGTAGGGGTGTTTGGAGTGGGTTTTCCGGGAATCCGGATGTTTCTAAATGCACTTCCTCTTGCATTGATCTGCTATGTAATCGCGTTCGGAGATTTTGTAACGTCTGAGAGTCTGATTCAAGAGGCAAAGGCAGAACGAGACGATGAAATCATCGATTTTAATTCCAGCAGATCCAATTTAATCAGCGGAATCAGAAATATAATTCTTGCTATCTTTGCTCCCTTCCCTCCGCTGGCAGGACCTTTGTGGGTGGGAATGACCGTTTCAGTCAGCATCCGTTATAAGGAGGGAAAAGAGGCAATGAAATCACTTCTTGGAGCAATGGGCTCCTTCCGCCTTGGAACCTTAATCAGTGTTATCTGCATTCCTGTAGTTACTCTGTTAAAACCGGTATTTCCGGTTGGTGCAGGAATCACTCTGATCTTTCAGGCATTTGTCTGCGGAAGAATTGGAATGGAATACTGTGAGACAGATCTTGATAAAAGCATCGCAGCCATCATGGCAGTGGTTCTCGCCATGCAGGGTTCTGCCTGGGCGCTTTTGGTGGGATTTGGGCTGAACATTGTCCTGAGCAACTGGAGCATTCCGGGAGTGAAAAAAAGAACAGTAATTGAATAGAAAACGGTAAAACTCTGACACAGGAGAAGAAGGCGCTGATTCGTTACCGATCAGCGCCTTCTTCTCCTGTGTAATTAATGATGGAAACACTTGATACCCTGCTGTTTACAGAAAATCTTTGCGTTCCAATGTATTTAAAAGGTTCCGTCCTTCCTGAATTCCGTCTATGATTCTTCGTGCCCGGACGCTGTCTCCTATGTTGATGATCTCTGCATCAGTATCATCAAAGGCCTGATGCAGATCATTGATGACCGGCGTGTTGGCTCTCATGCCAAGGCAGACAAAGCCATAGTCAAAAGGAAGTTCTGTTTCCGTCCCGTTCTGGCTGATGAGGAAAGAAGACTCTCTGACTTCAGTCAGTGTAGCTCCTGTTAACTGGACCACTTCATATTTTTTCATCATCGCATTGATTCCGCTTTTGGAAACGGGATCTAAGTCTTTTCCGATATCCGGCATCATTTCCACAATGAATACCTTTGCACCTCTTGGTGCCATATATTCCACCACATCAAGACCAACGGCACCTCCGCCCACCACCACTACC
>SVDT01000281.1 GCA_015057775.1 Paenibacillaceae bacterium
GGGGCAGCACTGACAAGAGGCGTTCAGAGCCAGAATGTCATGGCCTGTATCAAGCATTTCGCCATGAACAGTATTGAAAATGCACGCTTTAAAGCAGATGTTCATGCAGATAAAAGAACCTTGCACGAAGTTTATCTGCCCCATTTTAAACGATGCATCGAGGAAGGGGCAGCTTCGGTTATGGGTGCTTATAACAAAGTATATGGGGAGCAGGCCTCAGAAAGCAAACTGTTACTTCGTGATATTTTAAGGGATAAATGGGGATTTGAGGGATTTACCCTGTCCGATTTCCTTTGGGCTGTCAAGGATGGGGTGAAAGCGGTGAAAGCCGGAATGAATATAGAAATGCCCTGCTTCTGCCATTATAACAATGAACTCCCAAAGGCTCTGGAGGAAGGAAGAATTGCCATGGAAGATCTTGACGAGGCAGTGGGCTATATCTTAAGAACCATATTTTATTATGAGACGAGAAAAGATCCCATGGATTATACGGCGGATGTCCTTAGCTGCAAAGAGCATATTGCAATTGCCAGGCGCGCAGCCGAGGAATCTATGGTGCTTCTTAAAAACAATGGAAGAGTGCTTCCGTTTGACAAGAAAAAGACGGATAAAATACTGGTTCTGGGAGTGCTGGGCGATACGGAAAATATAGGAGACCACGGTTCCAGCAGAGTTCACCCCAGTTATACGGTTACTCCATTGAAAGGAATCATGAAAAAAATGCCCACTGCCCAGGTCCTTTATAACGACGGTTCAGATTTAGAACGGGCCAGAGAACTGGCAGCAGATGCAGATGCAGTGGTAATCATAGCTGGATATATTCACAGCGATGAAGGTGAATTTCTGGCAGACAGAAGTGATATAGCCGATATGGGCGGAGACAGACAATCCATGCGGCTGCATCAGAGAGATATTGATTTGATCAGGGGGATTAAGGGAATTTGCAAGAATACTGCAGTTTCCATTGTTGGGAGCAGTGCGATATTGATCGATGAATGGGAGGCAGATGTTCCGGCTGTTTTATTCTCTTTTTACAGCGGTATGGAAGGGGGAAATGCACTGGCAGATATTCTGTTCGGAGATGCATGCCCGGGAGGCAAGCTTCCTTATACAGTGGCAATGTCGGAGGATGATTATCCTTTCTTTGATCCTGATTGCACATATGCGGAATATGAATATTACCATGGTTACTGTAAAATGGAAAAAGAAGACCGCAAGGTACTCTATCCATTTGGATATGGACTCTCCTATACAACCTTTGAAACAGACGAGCCAAAGATAGAGATATTCCATGATACAGCAAAGATTACCGTTAATTTAAAAAACACCGGTGATGTTGCAGGCGCCGAGGTTCTGCAGCTTTATGCGGGCTGGGAGGGCAGCGCAGTGGATCGTCCGGTTAAGGTTTTAAGAGACTTTGCAAGAGTAACCCTGAGTCCCGGAGAAACAAAACAGGTAAGCCTGTCTTTTACAAAGAAATCCATGTCTTACTTTGATGAGGAAAAAGATGAGTTTGTGGAAGAAAATATCGGCTACATTGCTTATATTGGAAATTGCAGCTGTAAAGAAGCACTGCATCAGATATCATTCCGGTTTTAACTACAAAAGTGTTAGGAGATGAAATATGAGGATTGGAGTAGATTATTACCCGGAGCATTGGGACAGAGACAGATGGAAGACAGATGCCCAGATGATGGTTGAAGCAAACATAAAACTGATTCGCGTAGGAGAATTTGCCTGGAGCCTGTATGAGCCGTTAGAGAACCAGTACGATTTCTCCTGGATGGATGAAGTTTTGGACTTCTTCCATCAATATGGAATTAAAGTGGTCTTGTGCACTCCTTCTGCAACCCCTCCCAAATGGATGGCGGACAAATATCCGGAAATATATCAGGAAGATATTCACGGTAATCCGAAAATTTTCGGAACCAGAAAGCATTACTGTTTCAACAGCGGGTTATACCGGGAGAAAACCAGAAAAATGGTGGAGCAGATTGCTTCCCGTTATGGAGATCACCCTGCTTTAGAAGCATGGCAGGCAGACAATGAACTGGGCTGGGCTAATACCACCAGATGCTACTGTTCAAAATGTGAGGAAAAATTCCGTATCTGGCTGAAAAATAAATATGGGACCATTGATCATTTAAATAAACAATATGGAACTGTATTCTGGAGTCAGATCTATAACAGCTTTGATGAGGTAATCATTCCAAAGGCAGGAGCCTGCTATGATACCTGCCATGATACACAGGGGCAGAATCCAGGATTACTGCTGGATTACTACCGGTTTTCCAGTGAATCGGTAATCAGTTTCATGGATGAGACGGTGCAGACCATACGAACATACAGCAGAAAACCCATCACTACGAATATGCTGGATGCATCAATAAATTCAGGGACTGGTATTGATTATTTTAAAATGTCTGAAAAACTGGATTTTGTCAGCTATGACAATTATATTGAGTTTCAATGGGGAATTGCTGAGGCAGCAGGTGTATCAAAGGATCATACCCTGATGAGAAGTTATAAAAAACAGCCATATTGGGTCATGGAAGAGCAAAGCGGACCATGTGGCTGGAGTAACATGGGTCCCACTCCGACGCCTGGAAAACTCAGGCTGTGGACCTATCAGTCTGTTGCAAATGGAGCCGATACAGTTGTTTACTTTCGGTGGAGAGCCTGTCCGTTCGGCACAGAAGAAAACTGGCACGGTATACTAAATCATGATGGAAAGCCAAACCGCAGGCTGGATGAAATCTCCAGAGTGGGAAATGAAATGGAGCACCTAAGCAAAATTTACGGAGCGTTACAGCCCAAAGCCAGAGTGGCCATCATAAAATCATTTGACTGTGAGTGGAGTCATTCCATACACAGACATGTGGAGGGCTTTAATTATGATAAGCTGTTATATTGCTTTTACAAGCCTTTTTATGAGCTGGGATTGGCAGTGGATTTTGTAAGACCGGATGAGGATCTTACAAACTATTCCCTTGTTTTGGCGCCTGCACTAGTAATGCTGAATGAAAAAGAAAAAGGTAATTTAACAGAGTATGTCAGACAAGGCGGTAATTTACTAATCACCTTCCGAAGCGGGATAAAAGACAGTTATAATAATATGCTTATGGATACCGTTCCCGGCTCCTTAAAGGAGCTGGCAGGTATTGAGGTACATGATTACGATCCTCAGTTTCAGAAACAGACCAGGGTATCCACTGTATTTGGTGAAGGGAAGGCCAGCCTCTGGTGTGATATTATAACTCCCGACACAGCAAAGAGTCTTGGAATCTATATTGATGATTTTTACAACGGAAAGTCCTGTTTTACGTGCAATGCCTTTGGGGAAGGCAAAGCGTATTATCTGGGGTGTGACTTAGAGGAAGAGGCGATGGAGAGGCTGGTTAAATATCTGGGAAAGGCTGCAGGACTGCCGGTTCATTTATTTGCAATAAAAGGTCTTGAAACAGCTGAGGTAACAGATGGTAAAAATAATGCTTTATTCATTCTGAATCACAATGCATATCCAGTAGTGACTGCTATTGATGGTAAGTATAAGGAAATGCTTAGTGGTCAGAGTGTTAAGGACACAATCTGCCTGGAACCGTATGGGGTGGTACTCCTTGATCGAATGGATTTGGGAAATGCCTAAGAAGAGTAGAAGAACAGTGGATCCAATTCATACAGAGAAACAATAAGATTGTGTAAAGCTCCAGACCGGATTACAGAGATAATCCGGTTTGGGGCCTTTTTCATTCAACATCCTATTTGTTTATACTGGATTATCAAAAAACAGAGTGTTATTATATAGGAAAATACATTATTGATATGAGAGAATTATTTATCAGAGATATTATAGGGAGGTATCAGTTTGATTGTACGTGAAGAGTATACTTGTCCGTTGGAACTTACACACGATATTACACGGGGAAAATGGAAGCCTATTATCTTATGGGTACTGGGAAAAGAGCCGTTATCGCTGTCTCAACTGGAACATAGTATTAAAAAAATTACTCAGAAAATGCTATTAGAACAATTAAAAGAGCTGATTTCATTTGGCATCATTTCAAAGCAGACGTTTGATGGTTACCCGCTGAAAGTAGAATATTCGTTAACAGACCGGGGACGTGAACTGCTGCAGGCAATCACAATTATGCAAAAAGTAGGGATTGAACTGATGCTGGAAAATGGAATGAGAGATGTTTTGATTGAAAATGGATTCGCAGATTGACGCTACTTACAAAAAAGTGGGTAATTTACCAACTGCTAAAAGTGGATTATCATAATACCATAAGGAGGTATATGAAATGTTAAATGCAGAAAAAACAATTGGTAACCTGATTGATAAGCAAAGTGTTTCCTTTATAAGCTCGGTGGACAGTATGGGATTTCCCAATACGAAGGCAATGCTTGCGCCCAGGAAGAGAGAAGGAATAAAAACTTTTTATTTTACAACAAATACTTCTTCGATGAGGGTGGGGCAGTACAGAGACAATCAAAATGCATGCATCTATTTTTGTGACAAACGTTTTTTTCGTGGAGTAATGTTAAGAGGCACCATGGAAGTTTTGGAAGATGAAGTCAGCAGGAAGATGATATGGCAAACAGGAGATACCATTTATTATCCCCAGGGGGTTCATGATCCCGATTACTGCGTATTGAAGTTTACGGCAATAGACGGTCGGTTTTATAGCAAATTTCATTCGGAAGTATTCCATATTAGTTAACTGTAACAGAAGCCTTCGCAAAAATACCATTACCGGTTGTTTTACTATAGAAGAAATCAACTGGCAATGGCGTTTTTAAGGTTGAAAACGGTCCATTCCGTACCCTCGAAAAAAAATAAAATTAAAACAAGAAAAACTGTTGACTTTTGTCGAAAGCTTTGGTATGATATACCTCGCCGCTGAAAACGGCGGCAAACTTCTTCCAAAACACATCGAGGAACGATGAGAAAAGTTTTGAAGAAAATGAAAAAAATGGTTGACAAAAACAACCAGACATGATATCCTATATGAGTTGCTCCTGAAGCGGACAACATAAAAAGCACTTTGAAAACAGAAGATTGAACAGTATGTAAAACCCTGAAAATTCTAATAATAAGCTGTGTTTGAACAG
>SVDT01000282.1:0-2256 GCA_015057775.1 Paenibacillaceae bacterium
CTGCCTCTCCGCCAGCATATCCCGGAATGCTTCTTTGTCCCAAAGCCAGTCCCTGATCTCTTCTTCTTCCAGTATCAGAGGCATCCGGTCATGAACCGGTGCCACAGAAGAATTGGCGTTGGTTGTGAGAATTACGAAACGGTCTTCCTCAGCCCGCTGATAAAAGCCAGCCAGAAACATGGTTGGATGATGTTCCCTGTAAAAGGCCGCCTTTTCCTTGTTTTTACTCCATTCATAAAATCCGCTGCATGGTATGACTGCCCTGCGTAAGAGAATACTTTCACGAAACATGGGTTTTTGAAGCACAGACTCCGATCTGGCATTAAAAATCACACCTTTTTTCTGAAAGCTCTCAAATCCGAAGCGCTGCCGGGCAGGCATTACCTGACGGTCCCTGCTGATAAGAACCATTGCCTCGCTGGTGGGATAAACGTCGCCGGTAAGGCGCTCTCTGTTTATTTTATTGTCAATTTCTTTTACCAGCTGTTCAATTTCCCGTGCTGTCTCATCATCCACATAATACCTTCCGCACATGCCATTCTCCCTGTATTTTATTTTGGTAATATCATAACCCATTTGCAGGCTTCCATGTAAAAAATCAGCTTAAATTCATGGCGTATTCCTCCGATTATGGCTTCGCACCCATATTCTTTGGAAGGAATTCCTGAATAAATTTTATTTTCGCTATGTTTTACCGTGATTTCCCTTACCGTCTGGATCTCTCCGTCATCGCCTTCAAATTTAAAGCTTAACGGTCTTAGATTACAGCTGGCTGTAAACCACGCCTTACAGGCTATATGATACATTTTACCTTTTATTTCTCCGCTGTCAATCGCCTCTGCATTGATCCCGATTCCAAAAGTGGACATCCTTCTCACTTCCTGTTTTTATAAAATAGTCTGTCTGCTGTAATCCACAGTCCTTTTTTCCCTGCTGATTCCGCCTCCCATATGATCCAGACAGCGTGCCGCCGTATTCTGTGGTGATGTTAAAAAAGAGGCTCTTATAATAGAATCATTGCCGAACCGTTTTCTGATCTCATCTACGGTCTGATCAAGGCGCTGCTGTTTTTCATAATCCCCTGTATCAAACAGGCCAAGCTGCCGGTCACTCCCCTTTGTAATCCGGGTTGTGTGAATTCCAAGGTGACGGACCGGCTGTCCATCCCATGCCTCATCAAATACCTGGCAGGCTGTCTGAACGATCTCTTCTGTTATATTAGTAGGGGAAGAAAGAATGGTCTGATGGCTGTAATAGTGAAAATCCCAGTCCTTGATTCCAACAGATAACACTCCGGCCCGGACGTTATCCGACCGAAGTCTTGCGGCCAGGGTTTCCGCAAGAGATAACAGCACCAGATGGGCATGTTCCTTATCTGCTACATCAAAGGCAATGGTGGTGCTGTTTCCGTATCCTTTGTTGGGCGGCGGAACTGGTTCTACCGCTGAAAAATCCAGTCCATTGGCAAAGCACCAGATCACCTCTCCCATCTTGCCAAAATGGCTTTTTATGAGACCAGGGTCGGTTTCCGCCAGATCTTTGATTGTTTTTATTCCCAGCTGGCTAAGCTTGCGAAACGTAGCCCTGCCTACAAAAAACAGTTCACTGACTGGCAATGGCCAGAGTTTTTCCTGGATTTCTCCGGTCCACAGCGTATGAACCCGGTCCGGCTTTTTAAAATCCGAAGCCATCTTTGCCAGGACTTTATTATCAGCAATCCCAATATTAACGGTAAAGCCCAGCTCTTCTCTGATTCTCCTCCCGATTTCCAAAGCTGCTTTTTCGGGTTCTCCAAACAGTGCTTCCATTCCCGTCATATCCATGTATGCCTCATCAATGGAATATTGCTCCACTGTGGGTGAATACTCCTTTAAAATGCGGATAAAGCTTTGGGAAGAGCGCTGGTACAAATTATAATTGGGTGGAACCAGTAAAAGTCCGGGACACTTCTGGAGCGCCTCCGTAACGGACTGACCGGTGTGGATGCCATACTTCTTTGCCGGGATGCTCTTCGCCAGAATAATTCCATGGCGCATAGTCACATCTCCCCCAACTGCAGACGGCACCAGCCGCAGATCCAGATTTCCCGAGAGATGCTTTAAACGATAAACCGCTTCCCAGCTTAAAAACGCAGAATTTACATCAATATGAAAAATAACCCGATTCATACACTCACCTCTGAATATATGATAACCGAATGTATGTTCGATTAATAGTGGAAATAAAAGGATGTATTTTTATCGGAATACATCCTTT
>SVDT01000282.1:2356-5107 GCA_015057775.1 Paenibacillaceae bacterium
TGAATATATGATAACCGAATGTATGTTCGATTAATAGTGGAAATAAAAGGATGTATTTTTATCGGAATACATCCTTTATGCCCTTGGGAATTTCCATAGAATCAGAAAGTTCAAACATCTGATTCCCCAGTTCTATGTACTCCCTGCTGCTGACATCCTTTATCAGTCTTTGTTTCTCATATAATTCATGGATTTTTCCGCTCTTTATACCGAAGCTCTCCGGTGTATGATACTGAAGCTCAAACATCTGCCCCTGTGGTGACCGCAGTATGGTATTAATTCCATTATAGGGATTTTGATTGTCAAGCCAGTAATTCTCAATTTCAACCGTATTATAACCAGAATTTTTGTAGATCTCAATGATTTTCAATACTTTTTCTGAAAGCACTTCCGGAGAAATGGTGTAGGTGTAACGCAGTATGTCGTTAATTTCCCACGCCTGCCCCGTCTGGCTGTATTTGCGGTAGAATTTTTTTAAATAAGAGCCCACAGACTTGATCCGGTACTGGGTACCGACCATATTCACACCAGTCTGCTGTGCCACACGTTTTACTTCCGTTGTAATAAGCGGTTCCTGCTTCAGTGCCTGTTTATACCATATTATGCCTTTTATCCACGCTCTTAGTACATTTCTTTCTTTCCTGACTGCTTTCAGGCAGTAATATGGTTCCCTTACCGGCAGGCAATCCCGGTAGTATTTCCCCCTTTGCATCGCTCTGAATTTCCTTTAATATTTTTATAGTACCATTCAGAATATGCAGCCTGCCCTTTAATTGTGTCTGTTTTCTATTTTGTTCAAGTGAAAAGCGGAAGCCGGTACCACCTGACTTCCGCTTGTTTTAACTACAATCGTCGCCGCTGCAGTTCCCATTACAGTTATTCCAGCAAGATTCGAAAAAGCAGTTCAACGTTCACACCTTTTAGTTAATACACTTAGGTATTTAAATGTTCCTGACAGCAAAGAGCTTTCTGCGACGTAAAAGTTTCACTAGCCATTTGTGTGTTTTGATTTATCTGCTGTACACTTTATTATATGGAATGCAGAGACAAGATGTGAACCGGCCCAAAAAGGGTTCCGGCTCCTGAAAATCCCCTTTTAATCTTCCTTATTTTTAAAAATAATACGAAAGATGGGGAAAAAGACCCAGAATGAAACAGCTGAATTAATCAGCATTGTAATCACATCTGCCATAGTTTCACCGCTCCTGCCTAAATGTAACCTGTTCATAAAGAGATCATAGACCGGAGCCTTATAAAGTCCCTGCAGGGCAGCAGCACCGATGGTAATGATCACGTAGGCGATCACATACCACACGGCAGCCTTAAAAATACTGTTATTGGCTTTGAATGTCACATTTCTCTGAAGAAAGAAATTGATCACCTGTGCAATTGCCATGGTAATTTCCACTGCCAGAAAGTATGCAAGTCCTCCGCCTCCGCCCATGGAAAGAGTTCCTGCCCCGTAATTAAAAATATAGTAGGGAGAGCCATCTAAATTGGAACCGATGTGGCCGATCTGGAAACTGGTATTTACAAGAGCGGTCATTTCAAATACATTCCTGAAAACCGGCATTAAAATCATCTGCAGAACCGTAACCCCGTTGGATACCATAAAAAATATTACAAATTGTGCCATTGCGGGATGTCTGCCTGCAAACGACTTCCACCCTCTTTTTAAACCTGTCAGCATTTCATCACTCCAATCTATTTCCCGGACAGCTTCTTTTCATAAATCCTGTTTGCTTTTGCATTGGAGAAAAAGCCTCCGATCAATTTTTTTATCCCTTTGAGGAAATGTCCGTTAACAATAAGAACCATTCCCTCTGCCATTTCCATGCTGACCACGCCATTTGTCATTTTTGCAATTCCCCGAAACGGCATGCTGTAAATAAAAAGGAGGTTCAAATCCGGTTTCCCCTTTGCTTCACTTTTATTTTTCAGTCCCGTCAAAACGGCATAAATAAATCTTGCCAGCCGGCTCTTTGCATAGTACATCTGGCAGAATGCATCATTGATTCCCAGCTCTCCCCTCCATTTCCCATTTGGAATGGGGTGTCCTAACAGCGTCTCAAATTCTTCTGCGGATACATCGGCAATTTGCCCGGAATAATAAGATTTCATTTTTTCCGGTGCATATGGCAGTACCTCGGTGGTACCCGAACGAGTGAGCGTCCCGCTTAATCTTATATCTTCCACGCTGGCTCCAATGGATATGGTATAATCTCCTTTTTCCACTTCAAAGCGTTCTGTCACCACATTCCAGTACCGGAACGTCTTGTCGTCGAAAGGGATCTCCACTGTCTTACTCTCCCTTGCTTTTAAATCAACCTTTACAAAGCCTTTTAATTCTTTTACCGGACGGAAAATTGTTTTCTTAAGCCCGCCTACATAGAGCTGGGCCACCTCTTTCCCATCCCGGTCCCCCTTGTTGCTGATGGTAAAACAAACACGGTCTTCCAATAACTGCAGACCGGAATACTCAAATGTTGTGTAGGACAATCCGAATCCAAAGGGATAACGAACGGGGATCCCTGCCGTATTGTAATACCGGTAACCCACAAAGATCCCTTCCCTGTATTCTGCACAGCGTTCCTTCCCCGGAAAATAACGATATGCGGGGGTATCCGTAAGGTTCATGGGATAGCTTTCTGCCAACCGGCCGGAGGGATTAACCTCACCGGTTATGACAGATATCATGGCTCCGGCACCTGCCTGACCACCTAAGTAACCATGAAGAATGGATTTACAACA
>SVDT01000283.1 GCA_015057775.1 Paenibacillaceae bacterium
GGTGGTGACGGCGGCAGAGGCGGTAATATTATTTTTGAAGTGGATGAAGGGCTTAATACTTTAAGTGACTTCAGACACATTCACAAGTATACTGCACAGGACGGAGAACCAGGCGGAAAGCGCCGGTGTCACGGAAAAGACGGCGGAGACTTAATCATAAAAGTACCGGAAGGAACTGTTTTAAAGGATTTTGAATCCGGAAAAGTAATTGCTGATATGTCAGGAGATAATCGCCGTGAAGTTATTTTAAAAGGCGGCAGAGGCGGACAGGGCAATATGAACTTTGCAACCCCTACCATGCAGGCGCCGAAATACGCACAGCCTGGACAGCCTTCTCAGGAACTCTGGGTGCAGATGGAATTAAAAGTAATTGCCGATGTAGGACTGGTAGGATTTCCCAATGTAGGAAAATCAACTCTTTTATCACGTGTCAGCAATGCAAGACCTAAAATTGCCAACTATCATTTTACTACTTTAAATCCTCATCTTGGAGTAGTTGATATCGATGGAGGAAAAGGCTTTGTCATGGCAGATATCCCTGGTCTGATTGAAGGTGCTTCTGAAGGGGTAGGACTTGGACATGATTTCCTTCGCCATATTGAGCGGACAAGAGTACTGGTTCATGTTGTAGATTCTGCTTCCACAGAAGGAAGGGATCCCATTGCCGATATCAAAGCCATTAATAAAGAGCTGGAGGCCTATAATCCTGAATTAATCAAACGTCCCCAAATTATAGCTGCCAATAAGATTGATGCCATTTATGAAGATGGTGAGAGTCCAATCGATAAGCTGAAAGCTGAATTTGAACCTCAGGGTATAAAAGTTTACCCCATCTCTGCAGTAAGCGGCCAGGGCGTTAAGGAGTTGCTTTATGCAGTATATGAACTTCTAAAAACCGTTAATTTAAGTCCTTTGATCTTTGAAAAAGAATTCGACTTAAAGAGTCTGTCAGGCATAATGCTGCCTTATTCAGTAGAAGTAACGGAAGACGGAGTTTATGTGGTAGAAGGTCCCCGTATTGAAAAGATGCTTGGTTATACAAATCTGGAATCAGAAAAGGGCTTTACTTTCTTCCAGAAGTTCTTAAAAGACAACGGTATATTGGAAGAACTGGAAAATGCCGGCATTCAGGAAGGCGATACGGTCCGCATGTATGGTCTTGAATTTGACTATTACAAGTAACAAGGAGAATAATATGACAAGTAAGCAGAGATCCTATTTAAAAGGATTAGCGATGAATATAGATCCAATCTTTCAGATTGGCAAATCCAGCCTGACTCCAGAGATCACAAATGCGATCGCAGAGGCTTTAGAAGCAAGAGAATTAATTAAAATAACCATTTTAAAAAATTGTTCCGATGATGGTAACAGTATTGCTTCTATTTTGTCTGAACGGACACATTCTGAAGTAGTTCAGGTCATCGGAAGAAAAATCGTCCTTTATAAACAGGCAAAAGACGAAACAAAGAGAAAAATTGCTCTTCCTAAATAACAGGTCTTATCATTAGGCCAGGGAGTCGATAATTATGGGTAATATAGGGATTATGGGCGGAACATTCGATCCGATCCACAATGGTCATCTGATGCTTGGAGAACAGGCTTATAAAGAATACCAGCTGGATGAGGTATGGTTTATGCCATCCGGGCATCCACCTCACAAAAAAAATCAGAATATAACCGATCCGAACATCCGCCTTACGATGACACAACTTGCCATTGAAGGTAAAACCGGTCTGGTAAGCTCTGATTTTGAGGTCAGAAGAAACGGAAGTACCTATACCGCTCAGACCTTAAGATTGCTGCGGAAAGCTTATCCACAGCATCAATACTTTTTTATCATTGGAGCTGATTCGCTTTATGAAATTGAAAACTGGTATGAACCGGATCAGGTTCTGTCTCAAGCCGTAATATTAGCCGCTCGGCGGGAATATGAAGATGCGCGCCTTTCCATGGAACAGCAGATTGCCTACCTGAGCACCAGGTATAAGGCAGATATCCGCATTCTTCATTGTAAAGAGATGGATATTTCCTCCGCCATGCTGCGGGAACGAATTGCAGGCGGTCTTTCTGTTTCAGAGTATGTACCCTCTAAGGTACTGACATATATTAAAGATCAAGGCTTGTATCAGGAGAAGGATAAAGCATGATAGATGTTATAATGGAATTGAGAAATGATTTAAAGGAAAAATTGAACCCTTTAAGATTTGAACACACATTAAGTGTATCTTTTATCTGTACCGCATTGGCCATGCGATACGGTTGTAATTTAGATCAGGCAGAGCTTGCAGGTCTGCTTCACGATTGTGCAAAGCATTACGGAAACGAAGAAATTATTAAAAAATGCCGAAAACAGGATATTCAATTAACTGATGATGAACTTAAGGCCCCAGTCGTGCTTCATGCCAAATACGGGGCATGGCTGGCGGAGAATAAATATAATGTAACTGACCAGGAGGTTTTAAGTGCCATTCGGTGGCATACAACAGGAAGACCCCAAATGTCCCTGCTTGAAAAAATCGTTTTTACGGCAGATTATATTGAACCCAGGCGGGAGCGTGCGCCTGATCTGCTTCATATTCGTTCTCTTGCATTTACAGATTTGGATGAATGTGTTTATCAGATTCTTAAGAATACTCTTGAATATCTGGAAAGCAAAGGAAGTTTTGTGGATTCTGTTTCTAACCAGGCATATGCTTATTATAAACAGGTTCACAATGAAAAGAAGGGAGAAACAAGATGAATCAATCCATGGATATGGTAAAAACAGCTTATGCGGCTTTATCGGATAAAAAAGGTGAGGATGTCAGCGTTATTGACATTCGCAACGTATCAGTTCTTGCTGATTACTTTATTATTGCCAGCGGTACTAACTCAAACCAGGTACAGGCAATGGTAGACAACGTGGAAGAGGAACTGGGTAAAAAGGGATATGTATGCAAGCAGGTAGAAGGCTATCAGACTGCCAATTGGATTCTCATGGACTATGGCGATATCATCGTGCATGTCTTTGATAAAGAAAACCGTCTTTTCTATGATCTGGAACGAATCTGGAGAGATGGAAAGACAATCTCAGTGGAAGATTTAGATGTAAAATAGATCTGAATATAATTAAATTAAAAATCAACGGCTTAACAAATATTGTGAGCCGTTTTTTTTAGGCTTAAAGTTTACATAAAATAATTATGTTAACTTTAAGCCTAATTACTTCTTAATGAATCCCTAAACGAAACAAACCAATTACTTTACCAAGAATCTCCACATGATCGACTATAATAGGATCCATGGTATCATTCTCAGGCTGAAGACGATAATGTCCGTTCTCTTTAAAAAAGCGCTTTACCGTAGCGGAATCATCTACCAGTGCTACAACGATCTCCCCATTCTGGGCAGTGGAACAGTGCTCCACAATAATCTGATCCCCTTCTAATATACCTGAATTGATCATGGAATTGCCCCTTACCTTTAACATGAAAGTCTCTGCATTGGGCAACAGATCAGAGGGAATAGGATAGTAATTTTCAATATTCTCTTCTGCATATAAAGGCTGTCCCGCAGCAACTGTTCCAAGTATAGGAACGTTCACGACTTCCCGGCGGGTAAGGTTAAAGCAGTCATCAATAATCTCAATGGTACGGGGCTTGGTCGGATCCCTTCTTATATATCCTTTTTCCTCAAGTGTTTCCAGATGAGAGTGTACAGAAGATGTGGATTTAAGATGGACCGCTTCACAGATCTCCCTGACTGCAGGCGGATATCCCTTCCTCAAAATAGTCTCTTTTATATATTCTAAAATTTCCTGCTGTTTGGGTGTAATTTTTTCTTGCGCCATATCACAGCCTCCTCATTCCTATTCATTAAAACTATAGTAACATATGTTCGGTAAAAATGCAAACCTTTGTTCGAAAAACTCCAAAACAGATTGACAAACATATGTTCTTAGTGATATGATGAATCCAGAAAAAGGAACGTATGTTCTTGCGTTTGAGGAGGTATGCATAATATGAAACAGTTGATCATGTTGGCCCTGGCAGTCATGTTGGGAGCTTATTTTTGCGGACATTCCCTTATGAATTCATTGGCAGGTGAGGTTGGAACACCGCTCATGGAGAAGTATTATACCAGTATAGAGATTAAGAACGGAGACAGTCTCTGGAGCATTGCAGATCAGTATGTGGAAAACAGCGGAATGTCCACTGCCCAATATGTACAGGAATTAAGAAGTATGAATAAATTAAGGGAAGATACCATTCATTCCGGCCAGTATCTGACGGTAGCATATTTTGTACAGAGCCAGGATCAGTAACCTGGCTCCGTACCGATCCGGTATTTCCGCTTAATGGATGACTTGAATTTATGTCTCGCAGCTGATATTATTAGCATAAGAAACAATCATTGCTGAAACAGGGGTAACTTAATTATGAAGTCCCAGCCTTTCTAAGCAAGCTGCCATTCTATCACAGGGGGGAGATTGATTATGAATGTCTTAATTCTTTACTTTAGTGGAACAGGGAATACAAAAGCAGTTGCAGAGGAGTTTAATCATGCTTTAATATTAAGGGATTATTCAGTCGAAATTCATTCAATAGAAGAGAAGTTCAATCCCGCATCATATCCATATGATTTTTTGATCGTAGGCTTTCCTAAATATTATGAATATCCTGTACTTTATGCCTTGGATTATTTAAATCACAATCTGAAAAAGAGGGGGCAGGTCATTCCAACCCTGGCGTATTGCACACAGTCAGGACATTCCTTAACCGACTTTTCAGGATTAGAACGATTATTAAGGAAAAAGAATCACCGCCTGATTACATCTAAGAGTTTTCCTTATGCCAACAATCTTTTGATTTTTTCTATGTTTGGTTCAACCACTCCGGAGGTTTTAAAGGAAAATAAAAGGATTTTAAAGTCACAGATTGATCCGCTGTTAGATGGTTTTTTTCTTGGAAAAGAGTGCAAAGAGAGGGTAGCCTGGTCCAGAAGGGTCTTATATCATATTACTGCAGTGGTATTTACAAAATTAATGCCTATTGCAGGTATGAAATATTCATCTTCAGAAGAATGTATCGGTTGTAAAATATGTGCCTGCAATTGT
>SVDT01000284.1 GCA_015057775.1 Paenibacillaceae bacterium
TTATATTTTATTAAAAAGGACAGAGGTGGGATGCCCATGCGATTTGCTAGAAGAATGAACCATTTTGGAGAGGGAATCTTTTCTAAGCTTCTGGAGATGAAACGCCAGAAAGAAGAGAAAGGGGAACCGGTAATTGATTTGAGCGTGGGAGCACCAAACATTCCGCCGGCTGGACATATTACACAAGCTCTTTGCGAAGCGGCCGCTGATCCCAATAATTATATTTACGCCATTCATGATCAGAAAGAATTATTAGAGGCAGTCGCTCTATGGTATCAAAGACGATATGGAGTTACCCTGAATCCTTCATCAGAAATCTGCTCACTTCTTGGTTCTCAGGAGGGGCTTGCACATATAGCTCTGTCTATTATAGACGAAGGTGACGTAGTGCTTGTTCCTGATCCCTGTTATCCGGTATTTGCCGATGGTCCTTTACTGGCTGGAGCCAGTCTTTTTTACATGCCTCAGAGGAAAGAAAAGAATTATCTTATGGATTTTTCAGAAATACCGGAAGAGATTGCTATAAAAGCCAGGTTCATGATTGTTTCTTATCCAAATAATCCTACCACAGCTATGGCACCTGACAGCTTCTATAAGGATTTAATTAACTTTGCAAAAAAGTATGACATCGTGGTTTTACATGATAATGCCTATAGTGAACTGGTTTTTGACCAGCGTCAATGCGGTAGCTTTTTAAGTTTCGATGGTGCAAAAGATATTGGAGTAGAATTTAATTCTCTTTCTAAAACCTATGGACTTGCTGGTGCAAGGATTGGATTCTGCCTGGGAAACCGGGAAGTTGTTGAAAAAATAAAAACTCTAAAATCTAATATGGACTATGGGATGTTTCTTCGTGTTCAAAAAGCGGCGATTGCTGCAATTACAGGCGATCAATCCTGTGTTGAGTCAACCAGAAAGGCATATGAGAGACGAAGAGACGCTTTGTGTGAACATATGACCCGAATTGGGTGGAATATGGAAAAGCCCCAGGCTACCATGTTTGTATGGGCAAAGATTCCGGACAAATTTAAAGATTCAGAGACATTTTCCAGAGAACTTCTGGAAAAGGCCGGAGTACTGGTAACACCTGGGAGTGCGTTTGGTCCTTCGGGAGAGGGATTTGTAAGACTTGCGCTGGTGCGTGAGGAAGAGATGCTCATTCAGGCTGCCGAACAGGTAGATAAAAGTGGAATTTTGAGGTGAGACATATGAAAAAGAGATTGGTGTGGACAGTGACAGCAGTCTTATATATTTTATTTATTTACTCCAACTCTCTTAAGACAGCAGATCTATCATCGGTCGACAGCGGGCATGTTTTGGAGTATTTAAGGAATCTGTTTATCTCTGCTGGAATAGAGAGCCGGTGGCTCACAGAGCATATAATCCGAAAGGCAGGTCATTTCTCGGAATATACGCTGTTAGGGATAATTTTGTATCAATGTGTGAAATCATATGAAATTACTATGGAGAAGCGGTTATTTATCCATGGAATGGCAGGTTTTCTGATTCCTTTTATTGATGAAACCATTCAGCTGTTTGTACCGGGAAGATCGGGACAGATCTCTGATGTATGGCTGGATTGTTCAGGAGTGGCAGCCGGAACTGCGATTGCAGCACTCCTGTTTTTTATATACGCAAAAGAATGGAGTAAAATATGACGAATTATAGGATTGTAGTTGAGTATGACGGAAGCCGTTATGACGGCTGGCAGAAGCAGGGAAATACCGATCAGACCATACAGGGGAAGATAGAGACTGTTTTAGAGCGTTTATGCGGACAAAGCGTGGAGGTACATGGATCTGGCAGAACAGATGCAGGGGTACACGCTCTTAATCAAGTTGCAAATTTTCACGCTGATATAAATAAAAAGGGACAGGAGATAATGGAGTATTTAAATCATTACCTGCCTGAAGATATCCGGGTAAAGGCACTGGATCAGGTGCCGGAGCGGTTTCACAGCCGTTTGAATGCACAGGAAAAGACATATCTTTACCGTATTGAAATGGGAGAAAAGAAACAGGTGTTTGATCGTAAATATATTTATGGTCTTCATAAAAGTCTGGATGTAGAAGCAATGGAGCGGGCAGCTGTTTTACTCTGTGGAGAGCACGATTTTAAAAGCTTTTGTTCTAACAGGAAGATGAAGAAATCAACAGTAAGAAATTTAAAGAAAATAGAATTTGAAAAAGAGGATACCAGAATATTCGTTCGTTTTACTGGCGATGGATTTCTCTATAATATGGTAAGAATTCTTATGGGCACTTTAATAGAAGTGGGACTGAAAGAACGAAGACCTGAGGAGATGTCTGGTATATTAAAGGCGCTGGACCGGCAAATGGCAGGTTATACCGTGCCTCCGGAAGGCCTTTTTTTAGAGAGTGTCAACTATTAACTTTAAAATCAGGAAAGGAGAATTATGACTGATTTTTTGGTTCGCATATTTGTGAAAGACTACAAAAACATGGAGGATTCCCTGGTTCGCACCAGATACGGGCTGATGGCAAGTGTGGTGGGGATCTTCTGCAACATCCTTTTGTTCACCGCTAAGCTTTTAACGGGACTTCTCATAAACAGTATCTCTGTTATGGCAGACGCATTTAATAACTTATCGGATGCGGCTTCCTCGATTATAGGGTTTATTGGTGTGAAGATGGCTGGGAAACCGGCGGATGAGGAGCACCCATTTGGACATGGTAGAGTGGAATATATTGCGGCATTTATTGTTGCATTCCTTGTTATCCAGGTAGGATTTTCACTGTTTAAAACCTCAATAGATAAAATTCTCCACCCTCAGGAGATGTCTTTTCATGCAGTGTCTGTTGTTATCCTTATTTTGTCTGTATTAGTGAAATTATGGATGGCGTTTTTTAACAGGACTCTTGGAAATCGAATACAGTCAGCAGTAATGAAGGCCACCGCAGCAGATTCTATGGGTGATGTAATAACCACCTCCTCTACTATTTTATCTGTGGGTATTTATGGTATCTGGGGGGTAAATATTGATGGAATTGTGGGTGTGATTGTCTCAGTCATCGTCATGTGGGCGGGTATCAGGATTGCAAAAGATACTCTTACGCCATTAATCGGTGAGCCCATTGATCCAAAGCTTTACCAGGAAATTACTGATTTTGTGGAAGCCTATGAAGGAATTGTGGGTAGTCATGACCTGATTGTTCATAATTATGGACCAACCAGAAGTATGGCTTCCATTCATGCTGAAGTTCCTAATGACGTAAATGTAGAGGTGTCCCATGAGATTATCGACCGGATTGAACGGGAGGCATTAAAAAAATTTGGGATATTTCTTGTAATTCATATGGATCCTGTGGAAACCAGGGATTCGAAAGTAATGGAATTTGGAAGTATGGTGGAAAATGTGATACAAGATACAGATGAAAGAGTCACATTTCATGATTTCAGAATGATAGAAGGAAAAGATCAGATTAATCTGATCTTTGATCTGGTGGTTCCCAGGGAATATGACCGCAAAAAAAAGGAATGGCTAAAAGAAGAGATCACAAAAAAGGTAACTGAGATAGATAAACGCTGCTGTCTGGTCATAACCGCGGAAAGCGGTTTTGGTGTGGAAAAATAAGGTAATAAAATATTTCCATTTTATGCAATAAGATGACAGAAATCAGCATTAACCTAATAGAAAGGAAATCGGATCCATGCTGTTTATGGGATTGATGAGCTTTGGCGGAGCTGAAGATTACAGCCTGTTAAGCGATGAAGCGCTTTTGAAAAAAGTGGCAGAAGGCGACCAGGAGGCTTTTCAGCGTTTATATCAGAATACAGACCGCACGATGTACAGTTTTATTCTGTCCATTATAAAGCACCCACAGGATGCGGAGGAAATCTTGCAGGAAGTCTATTTAAAGATATGGACTTCTGCAAAGAGCTACAAATCCCAGGGGAAACCTTTGGCGTGGATGTTTACCATAGCACGGAATTTATGCTATATGAAATTCCGGGAGCAGAAGCATGACTCGGACATTACGTTAGAAGACTTGTCTGGAACGGAAACCGGAGAGGTCTGTTCAGAAATAGAGATGGCAGCAGATAAGATGGTATTGCTGGCTGCATTGTCAATTTTAAAGGAAGAGGAGAGAGAGATCGTTCTTCTTCATACTTCCGCCGGAATGAAGCACAGGGAAATAGCGGCCAGCTTAAAGATTCCATTGGCAACTGCTCTGTCCAGATATAACCGTGCTATGAAAAAACTGGAAAATTATTTAAGAGAGGAGTAGGCTTTGATATGGCTTTAGATAAACACAAACAACTAAATAGAAAACAGATCGAAGCCTGCTTAAAATCTGCAACTGATGACTTAATCCCCAATGTACTGGACCGGATTGATTTAAGCACTCCTCAGATTGAAGAGACCAGTGTTTCAAGGCCATTCTTTTTTAAACGGCAGAGGGTGATTGCTGGGCTGATTGCAGCCTGCTTCTGTATGATTATGCTTGCGGGAGGAACTTATAGCTATCAAAACAGCAGAGTGGATTCTGTCATAGGAATTGATGTGAATCCCAGTGTTGAACTATCTGTAAACAAGAAAAACAGGGTGCTGAAAGCGGAGGCGGTCAATCAGGACGGGATGACAATACTTAAGGATATGGATATGGAAGGCGTGGATTTAAATGTGGCTGTTAACGCCATTATCGGATCCATGGTTACCCATGGCTTTCTTGATGATCTGGATAATGCAATACTGGTTACTGTATCCAATGACAGTATTAAAAAGGCTTCTAACTTAAGATCTGCAGTGGTCACTGATATCAGGACGACTCTGGAGGAAAAAAGATTAAAAGCGGTTGTGTATGACCAGCAGGTCATAGAGGAAGACGATGTGAAGCAGCTGGCCCAGGAATATAACATATCCTATGGAAAAGCTTATTTCTTAAAAGAACTGATTGCTCAGAATTCTTCCCTTTCTATGGAAGATATGGAAGAACTGGCTCCACTTACCATGGAAGAGATTGCTAAGGTCATAACAGAAAGGTCCTATGCAGTGGGAACTAAGACAAAGGTTTCAGAGGAAACCCTGGAAGAGACCAAGACCAGCATCCAGACAACAGAGGAAACGAC
>SVDT01000285.1 GCA_015057775.1 Paenibacillaceae bacterium
CTGCCGTTGCCTTAATCACATCATCCTGATTGGCAGACAGAATCTCCGCCTCTCCTTCCAGCAAAGCGGCTGCAGCTGCCTTCAGTCCTTCCTCTTTTTTCGCAGAGCCGATGATTCCTATAATTCCTGTCACTTCTTTTGCCTGTCTGCCAATCTCAGTTATAGTCATAAAGAACCTGCCTTTCTTTTAAGGAATAATAATCATATCTACTGTTTTATCATGAGGATCTGCAGGGATCCTGTCAAATATCTGAAAGTCATAAGCAATGGCGATTCTCTTATGATCCGGTTCCTTTTCAAAGAACCGGTCATAATATCCGCCTCCATACCCCAGCCGGTTTTTGTTTTTATCAAAAGCAATTCCCGGTACTACCATGGGAGCCTGGGTATCATTAATTTTTATACAGGTAGCCTTGGGTTCCATAATTCCCATAGTGCCTTCTTCCAGATCTGATTTTCCTGTAATAATATAAAAATCCAGATTTTTTCCTGATACTTTGGGAACCGCCACACATTTTCCCTGTTTTAATAAATGCTCCATGAATTTCCAGGTACCGGCTTCATGACGCATGGAGGCATAGCAGTAAATGCAGAAAGCTCTGTTAATCTCCTCCAGTTCCAGAAGTTTCAGACAGATCCCATCATCCCACCTGGCTTCCTGTGACACACTAAGACCACTGCGCTGTTCCTTTACCCATTTACGAATCTCATTCTTCTCCGACATTACCATATTTTTTTCCCAGATCTGTGACAGTTCCGTCTGTTTCCTGAATAGAGATATTGTTTAAATTTCCTCGTAAGCTGCCTCGTATGGCTTCTATATATTCTCTTCTTAAAGCTGCCTGTTCTGCCTTTTCTTCTTCTGACAGTCCGGTTGCTTTTGATTTATGATAAAGTGTGTTAATCCGATCGATCTTATCCTGATTCATTCTGCTCTCCTTAATACTCGTAATTAATATAGGTCATTAAATCAAAATCATGATTGGGGTGGGCCAGAAACAAGGTTCCCTTTTCCTGCCCGTCTAAAATCTGGCTGATGATTTCCACATGATCTCCGTTGGCAATCACCATATCACAGCCGCTGTCAGTTGCAATCCGGGCTGCCGCCAGTTTGGCAGACATTCCTCCTGTACCAACATCGCTGCCTGATGATGATTTTCCCATATTCATCAGCTCGGGTGTGATTTCTCTTACAAGGCTGATGAATCTGGCATCTTGGTTCTGCCTGGGATCATCGGAATAAAGTCCGTCAATATCAGATAAGAGGATGAGAAGATCTGCCCCGATTAAGGCAGCTACCACTGCTGAGAGCCTGTCATTATCACCGAAATTATCCACAAGAGGTATCTCTGAGGTTGAAACAGTATCATTCTCATTCACAACCGGAATCGTTCCCAGTTTTAAAAGTTCATCAAATGTGTTCTGTGCATTAAAACGGCTGTTTTCACTGACCATGGTATTCTTGGTAAGAAGTACCTGCGCTGCTATCTGATTGTATTCTGCAAACAGCTTTTGATACACCATCATAAGCCTTGCCTGCCCCACTGCTGCAAACGCCTGCTTCTCTGATATGGTAACAGGCCTTGTGTGACGACCCAGAGCCTGCCGTCCTGCTGCAATTGCACCGGAAGAAACCAAAACCACTTCTTTCCCCTGTCCTTTTAAATCGCAAATTACCCGGATGAGCTTTTCAATCTTCATCAGATTCAAGTCTCCGGTATGAGTATGGGTTAAGGAAGAAGATCCGATTTTAATTACAATTCGATTTTTATCCTTCAGCTTAATACGTTCCTCAATATTCATCTTCTTCATCCGCTTTCTAAATTACTTTTTATCTGATATCTTACATCATTTTTTAAATTACGTCAATTTAGAAAGAAAAGCTTTTATACCGGCTGGCAATGGCTTCAGCCACTTTCAGCCCATCCATTGCAGCGGATGTGATTCCTCCTGCATAGCCAGCACCTTCGCCGCATGGGTAAATTCCTCTGATCCTGCTTTCAAATGCCTCATCTCTGGTAATTCTGACCGGAGATGAAGTCCTGCTTTCCACACCTGCCAGTATGGCATCCTGTCTGCGAAAGCCCCGGATTTTTCCTTCAAAAGCCTCAACGCCTTCTATAATGGATTCCGATATATAGTCCGGAAGTATTTCTCTCATATTGGTGAATTCATACCCGCCCTTCAGCGCCGGTTTCACATCTCCAAAGGTGCCTGACTTGCAATTATCCTTAAAATCTCCGTAAAGCTGGATTGGTATATTGCCCTTGCCCAGCTGATAAGCCGCCTCTTCCAGTTTCCTCTGGTAGGCAATTCCTGCAAGAGGAGAGTCACCGTCAAAGTCATCGGGAGTTACGGTAACGATTAGCGCACTGTTTGCATTCTCGCCATCCCGCTTATGATAACTCATTCCATTGACTGCCAGCCGTCCTTCTTCTGAAGAAGCGTTCACCACATATCCCCCGGGACACATGCAGAATGTATAGATCCCTCTACCGCTTTTACACTGATGGGTAAGTTTATAATCCGCTGCCCCAAGAACCTCCGGAGCGTCTTTCCCATACTGGGAGCGGTTAATTTCTTCCTGGGGGTGCTGGATTCTGAGTCCAACAGCAAATGCTTTGGCTTCCATGGGTACCCCTCTTCGTTCCAGCACATGAAACGTATCTCTGGCACTGTGTCCAATGGCAAGAATTAAAGTATCCACTGGAATTTCTTCCCTTTCATTTACCATTACACCAGAGATATTCCCGCCTTTCATCAGAATGTCAGTAACAAGACTGTTAAAACGGACCTCTCCGCCGAGACGAATAATTTCTTCTCTCATGTTTTTTACGATTTTGCTTAGGACATCCGTACCGATATGAGGCTTGTTCACATATAGAATAGATGGATCTGCTCCGAATTCCACAAACAGTTCTAAAACTTTACGGTTCCGCATCACAGGATCCTTAACCAGAGTATTTAATTTTCCGTCGGAAAAAGTTCCTGCTCCGCCTTCTCCAAACTGTACGTTGCTATTTGGATTTAATACTCCGCCATTCCAGAAACCATCCACGGATTGCTGTCTCTTATCAACATCTTCTCCCCGTTCCAGAATAAGGGGACGGTATCCGCTTCTTGCCAGCATAATTGCACAAAACAATCCTGCAGGACCTGACCCTACTATAACCGGACGGTTCGCCAAAGCTTCTGTTCCGCACTGCGGAAACTGATATTCCTTTTTCACTGCCAGTGTAACATTGGCATCTTTCACTCTATGTACAATTGATTCTTCGTCTTTTGTCTCAATGTCAATGGTATAGATAAAACGAATTGCATCTTTTTTACGGGCATCAACCGATTGTTTGATTATTTCGTAAGATGTCATCCCAGCTACAGGAATTCGAAGTAATTTTGAAACCTTTACCAGTAAATCTTCTTTCGTATGATTCACTCCAAGTTTTAATTGACTAATTCTTATCATATTTTATTTATCCTCTTCCTGCATGGATTCCAGCCGTAATTCCGCTGGACCAAGCCCACTGTAAATTATAACCGCCACAGATTCCGTCTACATCAAGAATTTCTCCTGAAAAATAGAGTCCTCTGATCAGTTTCGATTCCATTGTAACCGGATCTACCTCTCTTGTGTCCACACCCCCGCTGCATACCTGCGCCTGGTCAAACGTGTTGGTAGAAACGATGATTGTTTTTAACTCCTTGATACAGTGTACCAGATTTTTAATCTCTTTCTCCGTTATCTCTTTTACCCAGGTTTCTCTGCCAATACCAGCCTCTTTTAAAAGGACCTTTGCCAGTTTTGAATTTAAAACACCATGTAAAAACTCCTCCGCCGGTCTGTAACCAAATTGTCTGTGCCTGGTAAAAAGAAGCTTCTCTAAGTCAGTAAGGGAAAGCTGCGGAAGAAAATCCAGTTCTGCTGCAGCCTGTCTTCCTTCATTCAGGGCTTTTGCTGCATATCTGCTAATCTGGAAAACAGGAATTCCGGAGATTCCATAATCCGTGATCTGGAGTTCTCCTCTGTCTGAGGCCGCGTTTTTCCCATCTATCTTAAGAGTCACAAGGGCATCGGTTCGGACACCCGCCGCCTGTTTGTACCATTTCTCCTTACAGCGAAGCTGAACCAGGGCCGGCAGAGGCTCTATAATATGATGACCCAGCTTTCTGGCAAGGCTATAACCGCTGCCGTCAGATCCTGTTTTGGGAGCTGCCATGGAACCCGCTGCAAGAATAATCCTGTCACATCTTTGTTTTCCATGATCTGTAATCACAGTCAGATCCTTTTTGATTTCTTTTACAGGGCACTCTGCCACAATCCTGACACCCAGATGTTCCAGTTCAAAAAGCATTGCCTCCAGAACAGTGGAAGCCTGTCCTGAGTTTGGATATACATAACCGTTTCGCTCAGTAAGAACAATTCCCAGTTCTTTAAAAAAATCCATGGTCTGGCTTACCGTAACTTTATGAAGTGCCGGAAATACAAAATCCGGCTGATTTCCCCTGTAAGCATCTTTGGGAAACTGCAGATTGGTAATATTGCACTTCCCGTTGCCAGTTGATAGAAGTTTCTTTCCCGGCCTGGCTGTATGTTCCATAATCGTAACAGAAGCTCCCTCTCTGGCTGCTGTAATGCCCGCTGCCAGACCAGAAGCTCCAGCCCCTATAATTATGATCTGTTGTTTCATCCTGTCCTCCTTACATTCAGTCAGACCTATTGTATCTGCTTTATGGTAAAATATCAATCACATTTCATTTAACTGGTATAGGATTCCAGATAATTAAATACTTCAACCATGGAAGAAAACCAGATTCCATCCATCAGCTTTCCTCTTTCCTCTTCCGGAAAATCTGTCACCGGCATATGGGTATAAAGACAGATGGTTGTTTTATCCTGATAGAGGACGAGTAAATACCCATCCTCCGATACAAGATAATACTTATCCTTACTTTCAGCATTGGCAGGCTTTGCCTCTTCCTGATTTATTACAATCTGCGCTTCCGTCACAGTTTCGGTTTCTATGGTTGCCCCAGGAAGGGCCTCCTCCGGTCGTACACTGTCTTTGGTAATGGCAAAGCCAA
>SVDT01000286.1 GCA_015057775.1 Paenibacillaceae bacterium
TTTCTGTTGAAAAACCATATACCGTCAAATACTTAATTCCCAGTCTTGCTGCATCTTCAACGGTCTTCTCTACAGTAACACAGCCTTCTTTATGCCCCATGCTTCTGGGAAGTCCCCGTTTTTTTGCCCATCTGCCATTTCCATCAAGTATAATGGCAACGTGCTCCGGAATCACCATATTATTTAATTCTTTATCCATGACGTATCACTCCTTTTAAAACACAAAACAGGACAGGCATAATGCCTGCCCCCCTGTTTATTTTATACAGTAAGAAGATCCTTTGACTTCTCATCAGTTGCTTTTTCAATCTGCGCAACCATCTTATCTGTTAATTTCTGAATCTTGTCTTCTGCATCAGCCAGTTCATCTTCAGAAATCTCTTCTGCTTTTAACTGCTTCTTAAAAGAGTCATTGGCATCACGGCGAATGTTACGGATTGCAATTTTCGCAGCTTCTCCCTTTTTCTTTACATCTTTTACAAGATCTTTTCTGCGTTCTTCTGTCAGCTCAGGAAATACCAGACGAATGACATTACCGTCGTTAGTCGGATTAATTCCTAGATCAGAAGTCAGAATTGCTTTTTCAATGGCTTTTAACAAAGCCTTCTCCCATGGCTGAATCACGATCATACGTGCTTCCGGAATAGTAACGTTGCCCACCTGTTGAATTGGTGTTGGAGTACCATAATAATCCACTCTGATTTTATCCAGTACATGGGGATTGGCACGTCCTGCGCGAATGGTCATAAAATCATTCTCCAGCGCTTTTAATGTCTTATTCATTTTATCTTCATATACCTGTAAACTCTCCTGCATATCGTCCTCCTGTTTTATGCGGTCACTATCGTGCCGTTTATTTTTCCCTGCATTGCATTGGCAATGCCATCTTTTTCATTCAAATTGAATACTGTAAGGGGCATCTTATTTTCCATACACATAATGGAAGCGGTCAGATCAATTACCCCAAGCTGCTTTTCTATCACTTCATCAATGGAAATTTCATCGTATTTTACTGCATTGGGATTCACCTTGGGATCGCTGTCGTAAACTCCGTCAATGGACTTTGCAAGCAGAATGCAGTCAGCTTCCATCTCGATGGCACGAAGTACAATTCCCGTATCAGTTGAAAAGTATGGGTGGCCAATTCCACCGGCAAAAAACACAACTTTGCCCTCTTTAAAATACTGGTTAGCCCGGTCTTTGGAAAACAATTCTGTCATGGAACCACACTCAAAGGGGGTGAGAATCTGGGTGTCCATTCCTGCGTTCCTGAAAATTTCGGAAACATAAATGCAGTTCATAATGGTGGCAAGCATACCAATCTGATCCGCCTTTGTGCGGTCAATTGCATTACTGGTCCTGCCTCTCCAGAAGTTTCCTCCGCCTATGACAATTCCCAACTGAACGCCAGCATCAACGGATATCTTAACCTGCCGTGCAACCTCTTTAACAGTGGCCTCGTCATAGCCTGTCTTACTGGAACCGGCAAGAGCTTCACCGCTGAGTTTTAATAATACACGTCTTGGATTCATAGCTTAAACTCTCCTGTACTTTTGTATTGTCTTAAAAGATTATAGCATACTTTTAGATGGTTGGAAAGAGGAAGTTTCCCAGCAGATGGAATGTAAGTAATGTCGGTTCTTTTCATCTGGCAAAAAAAACACCCAGGAATATTCCTGGGTGTCTGTTTCATAAGAGATAAATCTTAATCCATGGTAGCATACTGGAAGAACCAGAAGCTATATGGAGAATACCATGTGCCTTTCAGTTTTGGATTCTGTAAATAGAATTCATTCTTATAGGTAATTGGTACAATCGGAGAATCTTCAAGAAGCAGAGTCTCTGCCTCATGCAGTTTTTTGTAATGCTCTTTTACATCAGCAGTGGAATTAGCCTCGTTAAGCAGCTTATCAAATTCAGGATTATTGTACTTCGCATCATTGTTACCGCTGGTAGAAAGGTTTACATTCAGCAGGTTGGAAGGATCATCAAAGTCAAATCCCCAACCGCCACGTGATACCTGATAATCGCCTGCACGACGGGTAGGTGTAAAGGTTGCCCACTCAACAATTTTGATATCCATATTGATGTTAAGAGTCTCTTTCCAGCAGCTCTGTAAATATTCTGCAACTGGCTTATTGAATCCAGCATCATTGGTCATATACTCAAATGTTGGGAAGCCCTGTCCATCAGGATATCCAGCTTTAGCAAGAAGTTCTTTTGCCTTTGCAACATCTGCAGCATGATCATCGATATTAAAGAAAGTTTTTCCTTCTTTTGCAGTTACATCATTAAAGAAAGTACCGCCCTCTGCATCAGATACACCATCTGGTACAAAGTTTGTTGCTGGTGCGCTGGTACCCTGCATAACAGTTTCTGCTACATATTTACGGTCAATTGCAAGGCTTAATGCTTTGCGGACATCTGCATTATTAAATGGTTCTTTCTGAGTCTGGAAATTCAGGTAGCTAACGCTCATGCTAGGATCAATGTGGAAAGCATCTGTTCCCTTCAGTGCAGGAATCTCTTCTGTAGGAACATACTTGATCATCTGTAACTCACCTGCCTGATATGCACTGTAAGCTGCGTTAGAATCTTCCATAAGGACAAACTTTAAAGTGTTTAAAGTAACCTTATCTGCATTCCAGTAGTTTTCATTTTTTGCAAAAGTAATATGGGAACCTGGAACCCATTCGGTCATCTTTAAAGGACCGTTAGAAACATAAGTCTCAGGCTTTAAGCTCCACTGATCACCAGCGCCTTCTACAGCCGCTTTCTGTACTGGTACCATGGAAGCATGAGTTACCAGTTTAACAAAATATACACAAGGGGAAGCCAACTCTACTACAAAGGTTTTGTCATCAGGAGCGGAAACACCCAGAGCATCCAGGTTTCCAGCTGCTGCTTCTTCATATCCTTTTACCGGTCCTAACATATCAGCGCCGTATGGAGCTGCAACGTTGGGATCTGCAAGTCTCTTCCATGCATAAACAAAGTCATTTGCAGTAAGTGGTGAACCATCACTCCACTTTAAGCCATCACGCAGCTTGAAAGTATAAGTAAGGCCATCTGGGGATATATCATAAGACTCTGCCTGTCCTGGAACAATTTTGTTCTCCTTATCTACAATCAATAAGGTTTCAAAGGCATGCATAATCATATTTGCACCATCAACTGAAGAGTTTAAAGCCGGATCAATGGTCTCCGGGTTCGGTCCAAGTTGAACTGCAAGGTCAAGCCCCGCGGAATTTCCTTTTTCAGCAGCTGTTGTTTCGCCAGCCGCAGCAGCTGTAGTTGTTTCAGCACTCGCTTTTGTTTCTGCTGGCTTATTGCCGCCACAAGCAGTAAGCATCATGCCAGAGGCTGCAAGTACAGCAAGCATAAGTGACATCTTTTTCATAACGATTCCTCCTATAAAATTATTTTAATTAACGCAGTAGCACTTTATTCGGCTACTGCGCCAATTCATTTTCTTAGCATAACATAAATGCGTTAAAAGTTCAATCTGATTTTAATTAACTTTATCCAAATGATGGCAAGCGGCATAATGTCCGGTTGAAACTTCTTTCCATTCTGGTTCCTGCGCTGCGCAAAGTTCGTCCGCATAAGGACATCTGGTGCGGAAGCGACAGCCTGACGGAGGATTTACAGGACTAGGAACATCTCCCTCAAGAACAATTCTCTTGGATTTACGGCTGGTCTCCGGATCCGCAATTGGAATCGCTGAGATCAGACTCTTGGTATATGGATGGACACTGTGGAATGTCAGTTCATAGCTGTCAGCAAGCTCTACCATCTTACCTAAGTACATAACACCGATCCGGTTGGAAATGTGTTTTACAATAGAAAGATCATGAGCAATAAACAGGTAAGTCAGACCCATTTCTTCCTGCAGCTTTTCAAACATATTAACAACCTGCGCCTGAATGGAAACATCCAAAGCAGATACTGGCTCGTCACAAACAATAAACTGAGGATTTACTGCAAGAGCTCTGGCAATACCTACACGCTGACGCTGTCCGCCAGAAAATTCATGAGGATAGCGGTTGGCATGCTCTGAGTTAAGTCCTACTGTTGATAAAACAGAGATAATCTGATCCTGACGGTCCTTTTTGCTGGCAGCCAGACGATGAATGTCAATTGCCTCGCCAATAATATCTCCTACTGTCATACGAGGATCAAGGCTTGCATATGGATCCTGAAATACAATCTGCATCTTTTGACGATAAGGAAGCATGTTTACCTTTGTAATGTCCTGTCCGTCAAAAAAGATCTTTCCGGAAGTAGGCTCATAAAGTCTGAGCAGAGTACGGCCTGTAGTCGTCTTTCCACAACCAGATTCTCCAACCAGACCAAGGGTTTCACCTCTTTTGATTCCAAAGGAAACGTCATCGACTGCTTTTACAACTTTCTTTTCGAATAATTTACCACCGGCAACAGGGAAATACTGCTGTAAATTCTGTACCTCTACAAGATATTTGTTATCCATCATGCATCTCCCTTCTGTCTTTGCTGTTTCTCAAACTCTTCTTTCTGAAGCAGCCAGCATGCACTGTAATGTATATCGGTTATATCCGTATATTCTGGCATTTCACGCAGACAAATCTTCATGCAGGCTCTGCATCTTGGTGCAAATGGACATCCTGCAGGCGGATTCAGCATATCCACCGGACTTCCTTCAATCGGAATCAGCTTATTATGCTCTTTCTCCGTAAGCTTTGGAATACTGCGGATAAGACCCTTGGTATATTCATGGCTTGGGTTATAGAATATATCATCAGTATTGCCATACTCTACCACTTTACCAGCATACATAACAGCAATACGGTCACACATGTTGGCAACAACACCAAGGTCATGGGTAATCATAATAATTGCCATACCAAGTTTTTCTTTTAATTCCATCATCAGTTCCAGAATCTGTGCCTGAATTGTAACATCTAAGGCTGTGGTTGGTTCATCCGCAATCAGAAGCTTTGGCTCACATGCCAGCGCAATGGCGATCATTACACGCTGACGCATACCGCCGGACAGCTCATGAGGGTACTGG
>SVDT01000287.1 GCA_015057775.1 Paenibacillaceae bacterium
ATGGTGCAGGACTTCTTATTGTTTTTGCTGGAGGAACCTCAGTTCCCGTTGTGATTGCAGGCGTGACAGTTGCAGCTTTAGGATATGGACTGAAGGGAAGCATGCATTTTGCAATTCAGCCTGATCCAGTGGATTATGGTGAATGGAAATCAGGAGTTAACATTGCAGGAACCATGTCAGCCGTAAATGGATTTATAGGTAAGGTGGGAATGGCAGTGGCAAGTTCTGTGGCAGCAGCGCTTTTGGCATCCAGCGGCTATGTAGCAAATGCACAGGTTCAGACAAACTCTGCTTTAAATGCCATCAGTGCCATGTATATATGGATCCCCCTTGCAACCAATATATTAACTATCATTACTTTTTTGATGTATGATCTGGATAAAAAGCTTCCGCAGATCAACAAAGAGTTAGAGGAAAGAAGATTGGCAGAACGTTAAGAAAGGAATAATTATGGCGGCAGTCAGTATTGATTTGGAGATGAAGAGAGTTACCAATGAGGCATTTATAGAAAAGGCAAAAAAGCTGGAGGGAAAGCTGATAGAAAATCTGGTGAAACCGGCAGGAATTGTAACTGTAGATCATAAAGGGAAAATCCATCCGGGTGCAAAGCTTGAAGATTTACCCGGTATGTTACTGAAAAAAGGAGATTCTGTTGTTCTGGATTTTGGAGATCATCAGGTGGGCTATGTCAGCTTAAAGTTAAAATCAGCCGGAAGTCCTCAGGATGCACCTGCATACTTAAGGCTGAAATTCGGTGAAATTGCTAAAGAATTGATAGAAAAATCCAAGGAATACGATGGCTGGATCAGCAGGGGGTGGATTCAGGAGGAGTATATACATATTGATGTGCTTCCCGTATGTCTTAAGTTACCCAGAAGGTATGCATTCCGCTTTCTTGAGATTTACGTGGTGGATACCTCTTTAAAATATCAGGTGGTGGTAGAGGAAGTTGTATGCAGGGCTGTTTCTGCAGTCAGCATGGAAGGGGTGGCACGTGTTGCTGACCCGCGTATGAGTCAGCTGGATAAAGTCAGCTTACGGACTCTTCAAAACTGTATGCAGTCTGTGTTTGAGGATGGCCCCAAACGTGACAGGCGCCTTTGGCTGGGGGATTTAAGGCTGCAGGCACTAACCAATTACGAGACCTTTAAAAACTATGATATGGTCAAACGCTGCCTCTATCTGTTCGGCGGACTTACAAGAGACGACGGAGCCATTGGTGCCTGCCTTTTTACAGAACCGGAGTATATAGTAGATGATACATTTTTATTTGATTATTCTCTGTTTTTCATTTGCACTTTAAAGGATTATTATGAGGCTTCAAAGGATCTGGAAACCTTAAAGGATCTTTGGAAGCCGGCTTACAGGCAGATCGAACTGGCAAGAGATCGTTTTAATGATAACCATATAATTGAAGGCAGCGATAATTTCTGGTGCTTTGTTGACTGGAAAGAAGGACTTGACAAACAGGCCAGTGCTCAGGCAATCTATATCTATACATTAAATGCAGCCATTGAACTTGCCAATATCCTGGGGGAAGAAGAACTTGCAAAGCAATTACAGGAGGAAAAGGGGGATTGTATCAGTGCAGCTTTGAAGTATTTATGGGATAAAAAGCTTCATGTGTTTATCAGTGGAGCCAAACGTCAGGTTTCTTATGCAAGCCAGGTATGGATGGTACTGGCAGGTGTAATAAAAGATCAAGAGGCAGGTGCGCTTTTAAAACATATTACTGAGATGAATCCTGATATGGGAATGGTCACACCCTACATGAATCATCATTATGTGGAGGCGCTGATTCTGTGCGGGGAAAAGAAAATGGCAGTAGATTATATGAAATATTACTGGGGAGGTATGCTCTCTTGCGGTGCAGATACTTTCTGGGAACTGTATAATCCGGAAAATCCGGAAGAATCTCCTTATGGTTCTTCCGCTGTAAACAGCTATTGCCATGCATGGAGCTGTACTCCGGCCTACTTGCTGCGAAAACTTAAAAAGGAGGAAAAGACCAATGGAATTTCTTGTAATTGATGCAGGCGGTACATTTATTAAGTATGCTCTTATGAATGCAGACGGGGAATTTATTGAAAAAGGCAAGGTTAAGACCACGGTTAGTGAAAGTGAGAATCTGGAGAATTATCTGGAAACCCTGTATTCCATTTATAAAAAGTATGAAGGCAGGGCAGAGGGGATTGCCATGAGTGCTCCCGGGATATTAGACAGTGAGACAGGATTCTGCTATACAGGCGGGAGAATAAGCTGCGTGACAGGTCATAATATGGTTGAACTGCTTCAGGAAAAATGTAAAGTGCCTGTTACGATTGAAAATGACGGAAAATGTGCGGCCCTGGCAGAAAAATGGATGGGGAGTCTGAAAGACGTTAATAACGGAATTGTCCTTGTACTGGGAACTGCGGTAGGAGGTGGACTGATTATCGACGGTAAGATCTATAAGGGAAACCATTTTTCAGCTGGAGAATTCAGCTACATGGCAGTATCAGATGAAAATCTGGATCAGATGAGCGGATACTGGGGAACTGCGGGAGGAGCGACTGCCCTGATCAAAGCGGTATCAGAAGAAACGGGAATTCCTAAGGAAGAGCTTGATGGTATCCGTATCTTTGAGATGGCAGAACAGGGAAATCCGGAAGTGTTAAAGGGGTTGGACCGCTATACAAGACAGCTTGCAGTCCGGATTTATAATTTACAGGTGCTGTTTGATGCGGAGCTGGTGGCAATCGGAGGCGGAATCAGCAAACAGCCTCTTCTGATTGAGTATATCAGAAAACATGTGGATAAATTCTGCAATGAACATCCTTTGCGGAAACTGTCTCCTTATTTACCAAGACCGGAGGTGGTTGCCTGCCGTTATTTTAATGATTCAAATCTGATTGGAGCCCTGTATCATTATAAGAAGAAAAAAAACATTGATTTTATATTACACTAACCGGCTATTAAAAGACACCTTTCACGCGATCTTGCGTCAAAGGTGTCTTTTAGATTAAAATATTTTTCTAATGGGTGTTGACAACTAATATTATATAGCATATAATAACACTATATTATACAACATATAATATGAAAACATAAATAATATTATAGATGAAGATTAAAAGTCAGAGGAAAGGTGGTCAATCGTGGGAGCAAAGCGTTTGTACCGTTCAGTAAAGAACAGAGTTTTATGTGGAGTTTGTGGAGGAATTGGTGAGTATCTGGCCGTAGATCCGGTTATGATAAGGCTGATATGGATTCTGCTTATGCTGTTTCAGACATGGAGGCATTTGTTTCACCTGATAACCGGGGCATCCTTAATCGGCGGAAGTATTGCCATTTATATACTTGCAGCAGTGATCATACCAAAGGATCCGGGAGAAGGCAGAGAGTAAAGGAATACCCAGGCAGAAAAGAT
The DNA here is from genome assembly GCA_015057775.1 of Paenibacillaceae bacterium. Taxonomy (GTDB): domain Bacteria; phylum Bacillota; class Clostridia; order Lachnospirales; family Lachnospiraceae; genus Lacrimispora. The sequence goes on from SVDT01000287.1 coordinate 3,410, forward strand.
AGGAGTGGACGTATGGTTTTTAACACAGGAGCAGCATTATTGGACGCCATTGTCCTGGCAGTCGTATCAAAAGACCAGGAGGGAACTTACGGCTACAAGATCACCCAGGATGTAAGAAATGTTATTGAGATATCAGAATCAACCCTTTATCCTGTTCTTCGAAGACTTCAGAAGGAAGAATGTCTGGAAGTATATGATCTTGCATACGATGGAAGGAACCGCAGGTATTATAAGATTACGGAGAAAGGGCGGATACAGTTAAATCTCTATAAAAGCGAATGGGCAGGTTATTCGCAGAAGATATCCCGAATTTTTGAGGAGGCACATATATGAACAGGGATGAGTTTATGAGAGAGCTGGAATATCTGCTGGCGGATATTCCTGATGAAGAAAAAGAAGATGCTATTGAATATTACAGAGATTATCTGGAAGAAGCAGGACCGGAGAATGAGGATTCTGTAATACGGGAGTTTGGAAGTCCGGAACGGATTGCAGCCATGATCCGGGCGGATATGAATGGGCATTTAAAAGAAGGCGGTGAATTCACGGAAAGTGGTTATCAGGATGAGCGCTTCCGGGACCCCAATTACCAGATGGCAAAGCGTTACGATCTCCCGGAGGTTACTGTGCAGCCGGAAAAAGACAGCGGGTTTTATGAACAGGAAAGTGAACCCGTCCGAAAAAAACGGGGAAATGACAGACGTACGATTAAAATTATTTTATGGATTGTTCTGATTATTGCAGCATCTCCCATGCTTTTTGGCATTGGAGGCGGAATACTGGGCATATTGGCAGGTCTGGTAGGAGTGCTGTTTGCAGCGGTGGTAGCAATAGGAGCGGTCACGTTCGCCTTCCTGGCAGCAGGATTTGCCCTGGCGGTAGCTGGGTTTACTACCATGATCATTCACCCTCTGAACGGAATATTGCTGCTGGGGCTGGGGATACTGATTCTTGGTCTTGGTCTTGTTTCCCTGGCCATTTGCGGTGTGTTTTATGGAAAATTTCTACCGTTTCTGTTTCGAAGCTGTATCGATCTGTTTAACCGGTTGTTACACGGAAGGAGGGCGCGGACATGAGCAAGTTTATGAAAAAATGTATGATTGCAGGAATAATCCTTGTAGTTGCGGGTGGTATTATGGCTGCTACAGCGGTAACCTATGGAGCTGACCTTCGGAATATTGTTCCAAGGGGAAGTGGCTTCTGGAAAGATACATTTTCTGATTTCTCATTTGAGGATCTGGATTATGAAAACCAGCCTAAAGGGACTGAAGATTATACTGATTTTAATGTTGAAGTACCGGAAGAAAAAGGACAGCAAATTTATACCACCGGTACTGCAAAAAGCCTGAGTGTAGATATCAGAGCAGGAAGGGTTTTTATAGTAGAGGATCCAGCTGTAAGTGAGTTAACCATATATTGCAACAAAAAGGATGGCAACTGGAATTTAAAAGATGAGAATGATGAGATTGAGCTGACGACCGGGACTGGGTTCCTGACAGATGAAACGGATCTTGTTATGACGATCAGCGTGCCCCAGGGGTATCGTTTTACAGATGTGGATTTAGCGGTTTCTAAGAAGAGAGGGATGCATGGTCTGGATCCGATTATAGCCTGCCGGTCTATATCTGCTGATG
>SVDT01000288.1 GCA_015057775.1 Paenibacillaceae bacterium
AACCGGATACTGGAAATAGACGAAGAAAATCTCACCCTGACTCTGGAACCAGGGGTCTTATTAATGGAAATCAGTGATTTTGTTGAAGAACATGATTTGTTCTATCCTCCAGATCCAGGTGAAAAATCAGCGACGATTGCCGGTAACATCAATACCAACGCAGGAGGCATGAGAGCGGTTAAGTATGGAGTTACCAGAGATTACGTCAGAGGGCTGGAGGTTGTTCTTCCAAACGGGGAAATCCTTGAAATCGGTGGCAAGGTGGTAAAAAACTCTTCTGGCTATAGTATAAAAGACTTAATATGCGGGTCAGAAGGAACTTTGGGAATTGTAACAAAGGCCATTTTAAAACTACTTCCTTTGCCTAAAAAGGCGATATCACTGCTAATTCCATTTCCAAGCCTGGATATGGCAATCAGTACGGTTCCGGAAATCGTGAAATCAAAAGCCGCTCCCACTGCCATAGAATTTATGCAGAGAGAGGTAATTCTGGCAGCTGAGGAATACTTAGGAAAGAAATTCCCTGATAATTCTTCCGATGCATATCTCTTACTGACATTTGACGGAAATACCAGGGAGGAAATCGAACGGGCATATGAAAAAGTGGCGGATATCTGCCTGAAGGAAGGTGCCTGCGATGTATTTATTGTTGATACAGATGAGAGAAAGGACTCTGTCTGGTCTGCAAGAGGAGCATTTCTGGAAGCTGTGAAAGCATCAACCACAGATATGGATGAATGTGACGTTGTAGTTCCCAGAAATAAAGTTGCCGAGTTTATTAAATATACCCACGAACTTCAAGACAGATTTCAAGTAAGAATCAGAAGCTTTGGTCATGCAGGGGATGGGAATCTTCATGTATATGTATTAAAGGATGAGCTTACAGAGGAAGCCTGGAAAAAGAAACTTTCAGAAGTATTTGAAGCCATGTACAGTAAATCAAGGGAGCTAAGCGGCCTGGTATCCGGAGAACATGGAATTGGTTTTGCCAAAAAAGCATATATGCTGGAGCAGTACAGTCAGGAATATGTAGAACTGATGAAGAATATAAAACTGGCATTTGATTCCAGAAATATTTTAAACCCGGGGAAGATTTTTCAGTAAATCAAACTGATAAAAAGATCGTGAGGGAATCTTATGGCCAAAATAAAAATACCGTATTCAAATAGACTTTTAGAGGTTGAAATTCCAGATCATAATCTGGTTGGAATATTAGAATCAAAAGCCCATACTTTTCACGCCTGTGGCAGTCAGGAGGAGATCGTAAACAGGGCTTTGGATCACCCAATCGGAAGTGCCACCTTGGAAGAACTGGTTCAGGGCAGAAAAAACTTGGTGATTATAACCAGCGATCATACAAGACCCGTACCAAGTAAAGTGACAATGCCCATCCTTCTTAAACGGATCAGAAAGGTCAACCCTGATATTGACATTAAAATATTAATTGCTACCGGATTTCACAGGCCTGATACGATGGAAGAACTGATTCATAAGTTTGGAAAGGAAATAGCAGACCATGAAGTGATCATCAATCATTTATCAGAGGATGAAAACAGCGTAGTGAGAGTGGGAACTCTACCTTCCGGCGGAGAGCTTTGGCTTAATAAGCTGGCAATGGAAACGGAGTTATTAATTTCAGAAGGATTTATAGAGCCTCATTTTTTTGCGGGATTTTCCGGAGGAAGAAAGAGCGTACTTCCAGGCGTGGCATCGGCGAAAACCGTAATGGCAAACCATTGCTCTGAATTTATAGCAAGCGAGTACGCCAGGACCGGAGTCATTCATAACAATCCCATTCATAATGATATGCTTTATGCAGCCAGAAAGGCAAAGCTTGCTTTTATACTGAATGTTGTCATTGACAGTGAAAAAAATATTATTAATGCCTTCGCAGGAGACAGCGAGCTGGCACATGCAGAGGGCTGCAAATTTGTTATGGATCTGGCTTCCGTCAAGGCTGTAAAAGCAGATATCGCCATAACCTCCAATGGAGGATATCCTCTTGACCAGAATGTATATCAGTCTGTGAAAGGAATGACGGCAGCAGAAGCTGTGTGCAAAGAGGGCGGGGTTATTATTATGGTCTCTGCCTGCAATGACGGGCATGGAGGGAAATCCTTCTATGAAAACATGGCAAATGCAAAGAGTCCGGATGAAGTTCTTAACCGTGTGATGAAGACCGGAAGAACAGAAACAATACCGGATCAATGGGAGTTCCAGATACTTGCACGGATACTTAAAAAGCATACAGTCATTCTGGTTTCCGATCTATGTGATCCGGAAATGATTAAAAAAATGCATATGCAGCATGCATATACATTTGAGGAAGCACTTAAGAGGGCTTTCGAACTAAAAGGGTCAGATGCTGACATAACAGTCATACCCGATGGGGTGGGAGTAGTAGTGAAATAAATCAGGGAAAGGAGTTCTTTTTGGAGAGCTCCTTTCCCTGATTGACGTTCATAACAATTATGTAGTTACCGTTCCTGCTGGCTTGACGAAACCGGTTTATCACAGTACTTCTCCATCACAGCGGCGTACCTGCCCCAATCAAAATCATTGTAAAAGTATTTGCCGTCAACGATTTTGAAATCGTTGCCCCCATAAGAAGTCCATGAAATTTCATTAGGAGGGGGATTACTGAGTGTTAACTCGCTGAATATTTCCTCTCCGGTTAATAAATCCACTATGCGTATTTTTAAGCTTAAAAGATATACAGCAAAATTTATGTCACCAGTGTAAGTGGCATAATACTTCCCATCCGTGTATTCTTCGTAAACTGCAAAACGCGCATCCACCGGATTGATAACAGGAACTAAAACATCAGACTCTCTTGCGTATGTATAAGCATCATATACGGATTCATTAATGTTTTTGTCACCTTTCCCATACTTATCAATCCACTCCCAGTAGGTAAGATCCACGATACGAATATAGCCACCATCCCATGAGCCTGCAGGTGGAAACTCCTTCATCAGCTGTTCTGCTTCGTTCAGTGAAAAAACATGGACCGGACTATCGTTATGTTTTATATACCTGATTTGTTCAATGTCGATGGCATTTATAAATCGATTTTGAATGTCTTCGTCTGCATTTTTATAGGCGGTTTTAATCTCATTTGAGAAATATTCCAGAAATTTAGGATCTATTTTCTTTAATAAACCAGGGCTTGTTTTTTCATAGTAAAACCAGATGCCCTCGCTTGTCGCAGGCTCGTCCAGATCTCCTCCTAAAATATTTTTCCCGCATTCAGCCAAAACCTCCTTAAGCCCTGAGTGTTCCTCTGGAATATCAGAGTCTGGCAAGAGAAGCATAAGCCAAAGCACTTCATCATCTTCAAACCACACTGTTTCTGATTTCGTGTTATACTGGCTATCACGCGGCCAATCGTTATAATATGGATTTTCAGGAGCAGCTTTGGACCGCAGCCCCTCTGCAATAAAGTCAAAATTTCCAAGCTTAATAAGCAGTTCCACATTCTTTCGTGTATCTCTGTCAGGGAAATCGTGATCTGATAGATAGTATTTCCATAAAATTCTCAAATTCTCTTCCATAGAATTTTTCTCTTTCAGTAACTTAAAGTTATTATCATAACCTACTGCATGGTGAGAATCAATTAAAACTAAATAATCCTCCCTGCGCTTTTGAATTTCCTCTTCGCTCAGTGACGTTCCACAACTGGATAACATAATGGTAATAGTAATTGCAAATAATAAAAATATCACACTGCGTTTCATCTCATTTCACCCCGTATATAGAAATATTGTACGCCTAATATAAAAGTATCCGGCGTTTAAATATTAATTGTATCATATATATTGCTGTTAGCATATAATTAATAAAAAATTTATTGCATTAGGAACTAATGTTCAGTATACTGTTAGCATATAAAATCATTGGTATTTGATTTTATATTTTTGGTATATTATAGTCAGATGGTAACTATAAAGAAATGAGAGGAGAGAATCATATGGCTGGATTATGCAATGAGAATCTTATATATAACAATTTAATTAATGGGCAGTGGACAGAATCTGCATCAGGAGATGTCATTACCATAACATCACCTGCGGATGGTTCTTTCGTGGGTAAGATACAGGCGATCAGTAAGGAAGAGGTGGATGAAATAATCCGGTATTCCAAAGCCGGTCAATCCCAGTGGGGCACTGTACCCATATACGAAAAAGCAGCAATTCTTTATAAGGCTGCAGCGCTTTTGGAAGAACGGACAGAAGAAATTTCAGATATCCTCATGATGGAGATTGCAAAAGATAAGAAATCTTCCGTATCAGAAGTCAAACGAACTGTGGACTTTTTACGTTTTACTGCAGATGCAGGGAAAAGTCTGGAAGGTATTGCAGTGAGCGGTGAGAATTTTCCAGGGGGCTCACGAAATAAGATGTCCTATATAAAGAGAATTCCCCTTGGTACCGTATTGGCAATATCCCCCTTTAACTATCCAATTAATTTATCGGCCTCTAAGATAGCACCAGCATTAATGGGAGGCAACGCAGTCATATTGAAACCGGCAACACAGGGCGCCATCAGTGCACTTCACCTTGTAAAGGCATTGCAGGATGCAGGACTTCCGGCAGGGGTGATACAGACAGTAACCGGAAAAGGAAGTGAGATCGGCGATTACATTGTAACCCACCAGGGTATTGATTTTATTAATTTTACAGGCAGCACGGAGGTGGGCAGGCACATATCCCAAATCTCCTGTATGACGCCCTTGCTTCTGGAACTTGGTGGCAAGGATGCGGCTCTTGTACTGGAAGATGCAGATTTGGAGTATGCGGCAGATAATATTGTGGAAGGCGCATTTTCCTATTCCGGACAGCGCTGTACAGCGGTGAAACGAATTATTACAACAGATAAAGTAGCAGACCAGTTAGTCACCATGTTGAAATCAAGAATTGATAAATTATCCGTAGGAGATCCCAGAAATTCTGCAGTTGTTACACCCTTAATTGATCAGAAAGCTGCGGATTTTGCAGTGTTTTTAACTCAGGATGCCATCGACAAAGGGGCTGAACTGATTGT
>SVDT01000289.1 GCA_015057775.1 Paenibacillaceae bacterium
GGGCTTTACAATGTAATCCCCAGCTTTAAATCCGTCAGCCTGATCCATCTCTATGTAATAATTATTCCCCTCAGAATAGTAAATTTCCGTGGGAACAAATACCACTGAGGTCCCTGAGTCCGAATAAACTTCCTTGTTAAAACCAGTATCGGAGCTGTCACCGCCCTGAGTCATATAGTCCATGGGAACAAGGTAAAAATCCTTCTTTGTTACAGCTGTCACAGGAATTTTAAGCCCGTCTACCCGGTCGGAAACAATTTCAAAATTCACATAACGATCCGAAACAAACTGTACCATATATTTGTCTAAATCAATCTTGCCAAAGCTTTTTCCATCGGTCCCCGTAATGACAGAAAAGCTTCCGGTTGCCTTTAAATCACGACCTGAAAATCCCACGGTCAGATTCTTTTTATCCCCATATGCCTTTATATCATCCTCTGACATGGGAAATACCACTGACCATTGATCAGAGGTAATGGTTTTATAGACTGGCGCTCCTTTTTCAATCAGCTTTCCTGATTGAGTCTTGTTTTTTACATAGTTGCTGCGGTCAAATGAGGTCTCGGAAATACCCGATGGCTGCAAACCTTCAAACGAATCCACACCATAGGATACAATTCCTGCCTGATCTGCTTTCACCTGTTCAAAACTGATCCCGGCCTCATCCATCATACTGCCCAGATTATCCAGTGCGTTAAGATTCATATATTCCATTACTTCAGATTCCAGAGCATATTTTGTATCATATACTGAGCGAAACTGATTATTGTCATAAGTAAGGCTGAATGCGGTCAGCTGTTTTTTTAGTTCAGTCAGATTTTCTGAAGTCAATGTTACATTGTCCTGTGAATGGTCTGCAAGAAACGAAGTAATGCTTCCGGTTTCATCGATGGAGTAAACCCTTGTCCCAGCCGCTGCCCGCTTTCCTTCCCGCACATAATAATTCACATAGCCGGAACGGTCTGCATTCTTTACTTCTTCCTGTCTCAGTATAATCCCTGTATAGTCCTTGCTGTTAACGATACTGCCTTCCTGTACTTCATAGAACTGCACTTTATCTCTTCTCGCGTAAGTGATTACACTAAAGACCATATAGATGAAAATCAGGGCAAAAATAATCATACCAACATTGATATTCAGAGGCCGCCGATAGCGGATGATCTTTTTGCTTTTTTTAGGATGTACAGCCTTCTTTGATGGCTGTGTTGCCTTTCGTTTAGCCAACCTGACGCCTCCTTTCCCTTTTAGCTATTATAAAAGGAAAATTTAAAAAATTCAAGCATAATATGGAAGCGGTGGTACAGCCTTCCATTTCTTTCTTACAAAATAATAAAGGGGACTGGCACCCAGTCCCCTATTCCTATCTATGATTATAATGAAACAACCACATTAGCCCTGGTGTTCCCCGGTATATTCTCCGCATCTACAGAAACACTGAGAACGAAGGTAATATGATACTTTTCACCAATCTTTTCCAAAGTCGCTATGGTTTCTGATATGTCTTCTCCTTCCAGACATGCCAGCTTTAAAAAGCTGTCAAAGAACATCATCTCCAAATCATGATCCTGAGATATGATACCACAGATAAAACCAATAAATCCTTCGCTTGAAGTAATCGGATACTCATTGACATTAATGAGGCGGATCTTGTTGCTTAACTCATACATGTGCTTCGAACTTTTGTCCAAATATACAATAGAACCTTTTGAGTCTTTTACAGCGGAATTAGCTCTGTCTAACAGATGCTTTGTTTTCCCCTTACCCTTTTTTCCTGCTATTATCTGCACCATAGCACTCTCCTCCTTGCGTTATATGATTTGTATAAAAAGTCTATTCGGATTAATATAATTATAGTACAAATTCATAAGAAAGGCAATCACTATTCTACAATTTTATTCAGGATATTTGACATGTTATCATATAGTCCGGCATGATCCCTGGCTTTTAAAACCACTGAAATATACTCATTTTTTGATGTATCAGAACTTCCCATAATCAGGCAGCTTCCTGCCGAAAGAGTAGTCCCGGTTTTACCTCCTAATACCGTTAGTCCGTCAGGAGTCTTGCGCTCTCCTGTCATATACCAGTTGGTACCTTTCCAGGTTGCGTTTACTGTCTTCCCGTCACCGCCCTGATAAGAGGTTTTATATTCAGTCGTACCGATGATTTTTCGAAATTCCGGATACTTCAAAGCTTCATTAAAAATCAGATACAGATCGTAAGCCGTGGTATAGTGATCTTCATCACTGAGACCATGTGGATTTACAAAATGTGTCCCGGTCGCTCCCAGCTTTTTTGCCTCGTCATTCATCATTTGGGCAAACTGATCAACACTTCCCGCCATATTAACCGCAATGGCAACACCTGCATCATTACCAGATGGAATCATAAGACCATACAGAAGCTGTTCCATGGTCAGCTTATCTCCTGGTTTTATACCACATAAGCTGGCACCTGACTCCTTAATTACAGCATCCTTCGTCACTGTTACCTCATCGGTCAGATTTCCGTACTTAACTGCCAAAAGTGCAGTCATCGTCTTGGTAATGCTTGCGGGATATAATTTTTCAAAAGGATTCTTCGCAAAAATCACATTATTGTCAGATAAATCAAATACAGCGGCAGCTTCTGCTGTCACTGAACTATCCGAATCAGCAGTATCTTTCGATACCACGCAAAGATCATGAGCAAAGGTTTCCGATTTACCAGCCACAGAAGCGGACTGGTAAAGGGCGGTCCTCTCAGAAAATTCATAAGGATTGTCAAGTTTATGAAGACCAGCACAGCCCGTCAGGAATATTGCGCTTAAGATGATGCAGCCTGATGTCATAAAAACTTTTCTTTTCACTTATATCTACCTCTGCTATTTATACATTTCACGCCATTCCAGATCACCGCGTTCCAGAGATTTAATTAATAACTCTGCTGTGGCCAGATTGGTTGCAAGAGGGATATTATGCATATCGCAGGTTCTCATAATATTCACAATATCCGGTTCATGTGATTTCTGTGTCAGAGGATCCCGCAGGAAGATCACAAGGTCAATCTCATTGTGCTCGATCTGAGATCCCAACTGCTGTTCTCCTCCCAGATGACCTGCCAGATATTTATGAACATTTAAGTTTGTGACTTCTTCAATCAAACGTCCTGTTGTTCCTGTTGCATATAACATATGCTTACTTAAAATACCTCTGTAAGCAATGCAGAAATTCTGCATCAGTTTTTTCTTTGAATCATGGGCAACTAATCCTATATTCATAACGATATACCTCCTTTTAATTACCGATTTTGCGTTGCAGTCCAACATTCAGTACCAGGCCCATCCCCATAAAAATACTGGTCAGAGAGCTCACTCCCGAGCTGACAAAGGGAAGCGGCAGACCTGTATTGGGAAAGATCTGTGTCGCTACCGCGATGTTAGAAAAAGCCTGGAACCCGATCAGGGCTGCCATACCGGTGCAAATCAGTCTGCCGGACATGTCTTTTGCTTTAGATGCAGTATAAAGACATTCAAATACAACCAGTCCAATAAGAGCAATGACAATCACACTGCCTGGAAATCCCATCTCTTCACCGATAATGGCGAAGATAAAATCCGTTTCACCGGCTGATAAAAAGTTTCCGTCTTTCACAGAAGCAATGGTTGTATTAAAAAGTCCCTTTCCCTGAAGCTGTCCGGAACTGATTGCCATAATTGAATTCTTTTGCTGGTATAAGTTTTCCGCATACTGTTCTGCATGAGGATAGATCCACGCAAGAATACGTCGCGCCTGATAATCGTGTATGAACGGAATTAAGCCCTTAGTCAGCAGATAAATAAACAGCATACCTGCCGGTATTGCAATAGCCAGAACGCCACCAATCCACCGGTAACTGATACCAGCTGAAAACACCATACACAGTATGATGACTGTAACAACCAGGCTGGTAGATAAATTGGGTTCTGCAAAGATAAGACTTATGGGGAACGCCGCCAGCAAAGCAGCCAGTCCCACCATAACAGGCGTATTCATCTTTTCCTGGTATTTGTTCCAATACCAGGAAAAGAATACGATAAGCCCGATTTTTACAAATTCAGAAGGCTGAATCCGCCCTAACCCAGGGATGTAAATCCATCTGGTGGCGCCTCCTGCTGTATGTCCCATGACAAGAACTGCTCCCAGTAACAGGATGCAAAGTCCATAAACCAGAACATAAAGTTTTACTAATTTACGATAGTCTATGATGGAAAGACCGATTGCCAGTGCAAATCCCACCATTACGCCGATAATCTGTTTTGTTACAATCCCGGAATCCTGGTTGGAGGCACTTGCCACCACTAAAATTCCAATCACTGCCAGAGACAGCATGTACAAAACTAACCGGTAATTATAATATTTAAAATTGTAGTCAGAAAACATAGTCAGTATATCCCCTTATCAGGTACATCGCGAATAGGGATGTTTGCATAAAGCACCGGTGTAAAGCGTTCACAATCCGGTTGCTTTAATTTCTTCATCTGTATCTCTATTCTGTCGGAATCAATATCCATGTAACGTGAAACAACACGGATCATATCGTCTTTTATCATCTGCATGATCTCAGGAGAACAGTCAGCCTTGTCCGCAACCAGCAAAAGTTTCAGACGATTTCTTGCAATTTCTCCTGAATTCTTCTTACGGAATACAGGAAACAAGTTCATATCAGACCCTCCTATGCTCTCTTTAAGAGATGCGAGAGTCGAAAGAAAAGGCCTTCCCGTACTGCCGGATTCTGGATCGGGATATTCTCACCGATAATTCTCCTGCATACGTCCATATAGGCCTGTCCGGCTGGAGTCCCCATGCCTACAAGAGGCTCTCCCTGATTGCTGGAAATGACAATATCCTCGTCATCTGGAACAGCACCGATAATATCAATGGCCAGAATGTCCATGACGTCATCAAGAGACATCATATCTCCCCTTTTTACCATATCAGCCCGGATCCTGTTAACAATCAGTTCTATGCTGCCCATATCGGCAGCTTCCAAAAGACCAATAATCCGGTCTG
>SVDT01000290.1 GCA_015057775.1 Paenibacillaceae bacterium
CCATTATGACCCTTACGGATGTAAATCCCAAATTCAACGTATTGCAGCTGCCTTATCTTTACCGGGATGAAACTCATATGTGGAAGGTTCTTGACGGCGCAATCGGAGACGAGTTTATGAATGAACTAAAAGGCAGCGGCGTGGTTGCCTTATCCTGGTATGATGCGGGTGCCAGACATTTTTATAATACCAAACGTCCCATTGAGCGGGTGGAGGACATCAGAAAGATGAGAATCCGGGTTGCAAAGTCGGATATGATGGCAGCCGTAGTAGAGGCATTGGGAGCGAAAGCGGTTCCACTGGCATACTCCGATGTGTATGCAGCGTTAGAAACCGGTTATATTGACGGCGCAGAAAATAACTGGCCTTCCTATGAAACCATGAATCACTACGAGGTGGCAAAATACATTACCCTTGATGCTCACAGCCGCATACCGGAACTTCAGCTTGCTTCCCAGGCAACCTGGGACCGGTTAAGCGAGAAAGACCGGGAAATAATCAAACAGTGCGGGGAAGAATCTGCAACGTATGAGCGCCAGATCTTTACCCAAAGGGAGCAGAATGTAAGGGATCGTCTGATTAAAGCCGGTTGTATCGTAACAGAGTTAAGTCCGGCGGAGCTGGTCCGTTTCCGCAGTGCCGTGATGACTGTTTATCAGACCTACTGTAAGGACTATATTGATGTGGTAAACCGGATAGCCCAGGTACAGTAATATATTTCCTGACTACGTTTTCCCAATCCTGGCAACCATATGATTAAATAATGGATACAGGAGGGTTCTGGTAAATGGCAGAAGGGAAAACCAAAGGGAAATTCTTTATTGGCTGGTATTTTAAGATGCAGTGTGGAAACACCGTTCTGGCGCTGATTCCAGGGCTTATAAGAGATGGAACAGGAAAACGCCTTCCATTTTTACAGGTCATATGGAATGAAAACGCCTGCTGGCTGGAATTTAAAGAAGAGGATTTTTTTATTGACTGGAATCAAAAAAGGATTATACTGGGTAATAATATCTTTTCCCGCAGGGGCGTCAGGCTGGATATAAAGACCGAGGACATTTCATTAAAAGGAATTGTCCGATTTGGACCCATTACCCCAATCCGGTATTCCATTATGGGCCCGTTTCAGTATATGCCTTTTATGGAATGCAAACATGAGATCATCAGTATGTCCCACAGACTGTCCGGAAAGGTGAAACTAAACGGGGAGGTAGTGGACTTTGCTGGAGGAATGGGATATATAGAAGGAGACAGAGGGATATCATTTCCCGAGAGCTACCTCTGGATTCAGTGCAATGCATTTTCTGAAAATGCCTCCGTCATGGTTTCCATTGCCAAAATCCCATGGCTGGGACTCCGGTTTGAGGGCTGTATCTGCGTGGTCATGTATCAGGGAAAAGAATACCGGTTTGCTACTTACCTGGGAGCCAGAGTGGTCAGCAAACGGGAGACGGCAGTCATTATAAAACAGGGAGCCTGTGTTTTGAAAGTATTTCTTTCCAATCAGAGCAGAAAGGATGAGAAGCGGTTTGCTCATAAACTGCGGGCGCCAGTTCAGGGAGAGATGAGCCGCTTTATTAAGGAAGAGCATCTGCTTCGTGGAAGGTTTTTGCTGTATAAAGGGGAGAACATGATATTTGATCTCTCCAGTAATTCGGTTAGTTTTGAATACGATTCATAATTAAAATAGCAGTAATCTTAATATTTGTTAAGATTACTGCTATTTATCTAAACAAATATTAAGTTGGCATTGAGAAGTCTGATTGTTATAATGGAATTAGAAATACAATAACAAATCGAAAGTGGGGACTAGAGATGAAAAAATCAGGAAGATTAAGTATTTCAACAAGGCTGAAACGGGTATTTGCAATTCTGGTTTTTATTATTTTTCTTTCTTCAGTATTTTCGCTGATTAGTTTTCGCAGCATTGGGAACAACATGTCAACATTTTACAGGATCCAATATGAAACAACCAAAAAACAGATGGAAATCCGTAAGGATGTACAGACCATTAATAAACGAATTCTTTGGGCTGCCATTCGGGAAGATGCTTCTGTTACTGCAGAGCAAAAGAAAGAAATAGAAGGAAGATTCGAGAAAATTGTAAAATATATTGCTGTTATCAAAGAGAATCTGAAGGATAAACAGTCAGGAGAAACATTGGACCAGGCATTTGACGATTTCCAGAAAGATACGGGTGTTCTGCTTTCTATGCTGGAAAAGGGAGATACAAAAGGAGCCGTGGAGTATTATCAGACTACTTTTAATGATGTTTCGGAAGTACTGGCGGATGCACTGGATAAAACCGGTTCCCAGGCGGATGAAGCAGCTCTTGCAAAATATACAAACAGTCAGAGAGTTGAGAATGCTGCTACCGCATTTCTGGCATTTTTCTCCCTGATCTCTCTGATGATTGCGCTTCTCATGGGAAAACGTCTGACCAAGTCCATTGCTGTTCCATTAAAAGAGATACAGGATGCAGCAGGAGAGTTTGCCAAAGGTAATTTACATACGGCCATTGCTTACGAATCAGAAGATGAAATCGGTCAGGCAGCTATGAGCTTACGGGAATCCATGGAAAAGATCCGCAGCTATATTATGGAAATTGATTGTGCCATGGAACAGATGGCTGGCGGTAATTTCAATGTAGATTTTAACAGTGAATTCATCGGGGATTTTAAAAATATTGAATCCTCTCTTCATTGTTTCACAGAAAAGATTTCAAGAAGTTTTGAAGAAATTAATGAGGCAGCCAATCAGGTATCAGACGGTTCCAGCCAGATCTCCGAATCAGCCCGTTTTCTGGCAGTCGGGGCCGAAAACCAGGCAGGGATTGCAGGAAGATTGTCCGAGTCAGTGACTCATATTACAGAGCAGATTGATGAAAATGCCAAGCTGACCAATGAGATTCAGTTGGAGATGGAACGGATTACCCGGGATATTTCAACAGAAAATCAGAATATGCAGGAAATGGTTTCTGCCATGAGCACCATTAAGAAAACATCTCAGGAAATCAGCAAGATGATTGTAACCATTGATGATATTGCCATGCAGACCAATCTTCTGGCATTAAACGCCTCAATCGAAGCGGCAAGAGCCGGAGAAGCAGGAAAAGGGTTTGCTGTGGTAGCCGGTCAGGTCAGTCTTTTAGCAAGCCAGAGTAAAGAGGCCGCAAAGAATTCCTCCGACTTAATCGAGGCATCGTTAAAGGCGGTGGAAGAAGGAACTGTTATAGCGGACCGGGCAGCCGGTAATTTAAACGGCGTGGCAAAAGAAAGCAGCCAGATCATGGATAAAGTACGCAGTATTGCGCAGGCTTCCTTAGATCAGGCGGATTCCGTAAAAATGATTGAACAGGGAATTGGAAAAATCTCTATGGAAGTAGATAACAATGCTGCTTCTGCAGAAGAGAATTCCGCCTCCAGCGTGGAACTTGCAGGGCAGGCGCAAAATCTGAAGGATTTAATCGGCCAGTTTCAGCTGAAAATCTGAAATACATAAAGTTATTTTAGAAAAAAGGATACACAGGAAGGGGGTACAGCGCACCTCACAGCCTGTGTATTCTTTTTTATTTTGGTTCTTCATTCTGTTTTTCAAGTGATAATTCATATAAACAGGCATTTAAGTCATCTTCTACGTGAATTTCTCGTTTTAAAGTAAATCCACATTCACGATATAACTTATTTAAATATTTTCTGTCTCCATAACAATCAAGTCTAAGGTAATTTTTACACTGGGATATTGAGTGTTTCTTAATTAATTCTATAACCTCTTTTGCATATCCTTTTCCTGTATAGCCATCTTTGATTACAAGTTTATGTATATAATATGCAGAATCATTATTTTCATCATTATCCCAAAATGAGGGATCACTCTCCACTAATACAAATCCGCCTATTACCTCTTTATCGTCCTGTGCAATAAACATTTCACAGTTAATATATTTCTTTAAAAATTCCTCCTTAGATAAGTATTCAGGATTCCACATAGGCTTTCCGATTTTAATAAGCCAATCTGCTTTTTCACGTAATAGCTCAAGTAATAATTCAATTTCTTCTTCTGTAATTTTGCTGATACATAGATTCATTTCTATTTTCTCCTCCTTGGGTTTAACGAAACTTATTATAGCATAATTTACTAAACTACACACATCTTAAGTATCCGCTGGATAAATAATCTATTTTATAAATATATTTCAAACGTAATAAACAGTATATAACAGTTGACAACAGTAATGTACTGTTATATACTGTTTATCAAGGAGGGGTGAAATGAAAATAATAATAAATAATTCATCCATGCAGCCCCTGTATGACCAGATTACGGAGCAGATTAAGTGCGGTGTTATGCAGGGAACGTTAAAAGAAGGAGAAAATCTGCCGTCGGTGCGTACTCTGGCAAAAGAACTGCGCATCAGTGCTTTAACAGTTAAAAAGTCATATGACATTCTGGAACAGGAGGGTTTTATTGTTACTGTTCATGGAAAAGGAAGCTTTATCGCTTACGCCAGCCAGGAATTTATGCTGGAAGAAAAGAAAAAAGAGGTTGAGGCCGAACTGGAGTCGGCAATCCGTAAGGGCAGAAGCTGCGGAATGAAGGATGAGGAACTGACGGATTTGTTTTATTTGATTTTGGAGGATTAATGATGTTGTTAGAAATGGAAAGTATTCAGAAAACGTATGGAGATTTTACACTGAACTGTTCTCTTAAACTGCAGCCAGGATATATAACCGGACTGATTGGAACCAATGGTGCCGGAAAAACCACGTTGTTTAAGTCGGCTCTGGGGCTTATTACCTTAGATCAGGGGGAAGTGAAGATATTTGACAAGCCGTTCAGTCAGTTGTCCCTCAAGGACAGACAGGATATAGGAGTGGTTCTGGCAGACTCTGGATTCAGTGGGTATCTAACAATTCAAGATATTGCTAAAATTATGAAAAACATGTACCAGTTGTTTGATCAGGACGGGTTTTTAAAAAAATGCAGAGAATCTGGCCTGCCCCTGAATA
>SVDT01000291.1 GCA_015057775.1 Paenibacillaceae bacterium
AGTGAATTAATGCATTTTGGTGCTGATACATTCATGGGACATCAGGAAATTATGGGGACACTTCCGAAAGAGCCTAAGATGCATCCGTTTCAGGAGAAGGTGGATGAAATAAAAAACCATCTTAAGGCAAGCGGGCATGACGTTCAGATTATGGAAAATCAGGGTTTGAGATACCTTCTGGTGGATCAATATGTAACAGTAGCAGATAATCTGGAAGCAGATCCTGGCATGTGCTACAATGTAACGGCTCCACTGGATTTTATATCATTTGAAAAAGAATACGAAATTGCCCGAAAGGTAAGAGAAATTGCCTTAGTTGGCCGTGTCATTGTATTTGGCGGTAATGGAAATACGATGGAGGATCTGTTTCAGGCAGAGGAAGTAAAGCAGAATCGCTTTATTGGTATCTCCTCAGTAAAATCAAAATCCTATGAACGTGGATATCAGTGCAGACACTTAGGATATGGAGTAGACCAGAACGTACAGGCTCCTACAATACTGACAAACCAGGGATATTCCTGTACATTGATTGGAAAAGTGGCGGACATTGTTGCAAACGACAATGGGTTAAGCATTTCCTGCGTACCTACAAAAGAGGTTATGGATCTTACAATCCGTGAAACAAAAGCTATGACTGAGGGATTTGTCTGTACCAATGTACAGGAAACAGATCTGGCAGGTCACTCTCAGTCTACCAAAAACTATAAGGATATTTTGGAGATTGCTGACAGGGGAATTGGAGAATTGATTCCTGAACTGACATCGGATGATATTCTTGTAGTAATGGCTGACCATGGAAATGATCCACTAATTGGTCACAGCAGACATACCAGAGAATGTGTCCCTCTTTTAATATACAAAAATGGGGTGACTGGCAGAAATATGGGAAGAAGAAAAAGTCTTTCCGATGCAGGCGCATCTGTCTGTGATTATTTTAATACAATGAAACCACAAAATGGAGAATCTTTTCTAAATGACCTTTTAGACAGAAGATAGGAGAAAAGGCTGGAATTTCCATCGTCTATGGAGATCCCAGCCTTTCGTATTTCTTTATAATTCTATTCTACAGTCACGGATTTAGCCAGATTCCTGGGCTGATCCACATCTAAATTTTTCGCTACCGATGCATAATAAGCAATGAGATGTAAAACCACTGCAATGGGAAATACCGTGAAACGATCCCCGATATCCGGAATATTGATCTGGATATCTGCGATGCCGGGCTCTACATTCATACTTTCCTTTGTAAGCAGAATTACAAAGGCCCCTCTTGCTTTTACTTCCCTGATATTGGACATGGTCTTTAAAAAGACATTTTCCTGGGTGGCAATGGCAATTACGGGCACCTCCTGTGTGATGAGAGCGATGGTACCGTGTTTTAACTCGCCGGCAGCGTAGGCTTCCGCATGAATATAAGAAATTTCCTTTAATTTTAATGCTCCCTCAAGAGAGAATGCGTAATCAAGTCCCCGACCAATGAAAAAGGCATCCGGCTTATTGATTAAATGGGTTACCAGTGCTTTCACCATATCCCTTTTTTCTATCATGGCTTCCATGGCGGGAATGGAGTCAAGGAGCTTTTTCATGAAGTCCTCAGCTTCAGCTACGCTGTATTTTTCCCTTACAAGGGCCATACGACAGCAAACCATATAGAGGGCAGCCAGCTGAACGGAATAAGCTTTTGTGCTGGCTACTGCAATTTCAGGGCCTGCGTGGGTATAGAGTACATAATCGCTTTCTCTTGCAATGGTAGAGCCTTTTACATTAACGACTGAAAGGGTTTTGGAACCATAGCTTTTAGCCAGACGAAGAGCTGCCAGAGTATCGATGGTCTCACCGGATTGGGAAATAATAATAACCAGGGTTTTGTCATCAACCAGTGGATTTTCATACCGGAATTCCGATGCGATGGATACTGTGACCGGAATTCGAAGAAGAGGTTCCATTAAGGCTCTTGCAGCCATACCGGCATGCATGGCAGTCCCGCAGGCCACAATCTGAACCTGATTACAATCCTTAAATACATAGTCAGGTATCTGGTCATCGGTAAAATCAGGCAGCCCCTTTGCAAGGCGGGGGAGTATGGTATTTTTTAACGCGTCTGGCTGTTCGTGAATTTCTTTCAGCATGAAATGAGGAAAACCATTTTTCATGGCAGCATCCATATTCCAGTTTACTTCCAGAATTTCCGGCTCCTGCTCCTTTAAGTCCAGGTCATATAGATGGACTTTGTAGGAGGTGAGTCTTAAAATGTGATCCTCAGGTACCACAAAATATTGTCTGGTATAAGGAATCAGCGCTGTCAGATCCGATGCTACAAAGGACCCTGAGTGGGTATATGCAGCCACAAGAGGACTTACATTCCGGATTGCATAGATTTCCCCCGGATGATCTTCAAACATCATACAGAAGCTATATGACCCCTTTAAATGGGTAACCAGCTTTGCTATTGCTTCTGCAGGATTTCCGTCATAAAGACTTTCAAGAACCCAGGCTGCCACTTCGCTGTCTGTTTCAGAGAGAAGCTTTCCTTCCAGGTGAAAGTCAGTGGTGAGCTGATGATAGTTTTCAATAATGCCATTGTGAACCAGTATTACCCGTCCTGCTTTGTGAGGATGGGTGTTTTCTGTAGTGACACCACCGTGGGTTGCCCATCTGGTGTGTCCAAGTCCACAGTGAGTTACCTGGCTTATATCCTCACAGCCCTTTTTCAAATTAGAGACTTTTCCGGTATGTCGAACCAGCTGAATTCTGGAATTTTCCATACAAAGAGCAATTCCTGCACTGTCATATCCACGGTATTCCAGCTGGGAGAGCCCTTCCAGCAATATTTTCTTTGAGTCCAAAGGTCCTGTATATCCTATAATTCCACACATAATATAATCTCCTTTTTCAATGTTCTATTAATATAATAATCTGAATCTTTCTATTACGCACACAAAAACAAGCTGTCTTCCATCGTTTGTAAAAACGGACAGCATTTTGTTTATCACGTTTTCTCCTGCATATACCGGTTCCAGAGTGGTTGTTTTGCAGTTACCTGCATATTTCACAATGGATACACGCCCGGATGGCATGGAAGGGCATCCGCCGAATATTCGATAACCCTTCACCTCGTTAACCCTGGATACCGTTTTCCTACGAAAACGCTCACGATCGTATCCTCAGGTGCATGGCGCTTAGCTTTGCTATTTGTATTTATGCCTCCTTCATAAATTTAGTTTATTATAACTTTTCTTTCTTTGTGCGTCAATAGCATGATTTACATTCATTTTACTAAAAGATTCTTTTTCATTTTACATGGGATCTCTAAAATGAAGTCAAGACATAAGAAAGGAAGCAGCATCATATGGCAAGTCTATCTTTGGTAAATGTATGCAAAACATTTAAAAATGGTCAGATTGCGGTAAAGAATTTCAATCTGGATATAAGAGATCAGGAGTTTCTGATTCTGGTAGGTCCTTCCGGCTGTGGTAAATCTACTACACTGCGGATGATAGCCGGACTTGAGGAGATATCCTCCGGGGAGCTATGGATAGACGGTGAATTAATGAATCTGGCTGTTCCCCAAAAAAGAGATCTATCCATGGTGTTTCAGTCCTATGCTCTTTATCCTCATCTGACTGTTTATGAGAACATGGCATTTAGTTTACGAGTACGAAATGTTGGTAAAACAGAAATTGATCAGCGAGTGAGAAAAGCGGCAGATGTTTTATGCATCAGCCACTTATTGGACAGGAAACCCCACGCTTTATCCGGTGGACAAAAGCAGAGAGTGGCAATCGGGAGCGCAATTGTCCGTGAACCAAAAGCTTATCTGATGGATGAGCCTCTGTCCAATCTGGATGCAAAGCTGAGAACACAGATGAGGGTTGAATTATCCAAGATACACAAGGAGCTTGGGGCAACCATTATATATGTAACTCATGATCAGGTAGAGGCAATGACTTTAGGAACGAGAATTGTGGTTATGAATTCCGGGGTTATATTACAGGCTGCTGAACCCAAAGCTCTATATATGAATCCGATCAATAAATTTGTAGCTGGCTTCATCGGATCTCCTTCCATGAATTTCATTCCAGTCTGGGTGGAGAGAAGAGAAGAACGGATTTGTGTGGAGTTTTCAAAGAACAGATTGTTTGTAAATGAGGAATGCGCAAAAAGGCTTATAGACGGTGATTATC
Source organism: Paenibacillaceae bacterium (assembly GCA_015057775.1). Lineage (GTDB taxonomy): Bacteria > Bacillota > Clostridia > Lachnospirales > Lachnospiraceae > Lacrimispora. The sequence continues at coordinate 4,185 of SVDT01000291.1, forward strand.
TGGGCAGAAGAGTATATCTTGGTATCCGTCCCGAGGATTTGCATGAAACTGGTTCCAAAGATCAGGAACTGAAATTGAATGTAGAGATAAAGGAAGTTCTGGGATCAGAAATCCTTCTTCATGGAAAAATAGGAAGAAGCCCGGTATGTGCCAGACTGAAGCCGGATTTTTCGTCTGAAGGGGGTAAGGAAGTATCCATCTTTGCAGACATGAGTCGGATTTTGCTGTTTGATATGGAGACTGAAAATAACATATTATACCGTTAAGGAGCAATTCAATGAATTATAAATTAGTTACAAGAAAATTAAGTCCATATGTTTACATCGCTCCTGCCATGGCAATTTTTGCTCTTTTTCTGTTTTTCCCATTTTTCAAGACTATTTATTTAAGCCTTTTTAAAACAAATAAAATGGGGCAGGCAAAGTTGTTTGTGGGTGCAGGAAATTATTCCGAACTATTAAGCTCAGCGTCTTTTTTTAACAGTCTTTTTGTAACGTTTGTATTTGTACTGATCGTAGTGAGTGTCAGTATGCTTTTAGGTCTTATTACTGCCGTATTATGTAATCAGTCTTTTCCAGGGATCCGGATATTCAGCACTGCTTATGCGCTCCCAATGGCAATCGCCTCCAGCTCAGCTGCTATGATATTTAAAATCATGCTTCATCCGGCTATTGGAATCGTTAATAAGATCCTGGGATTACATATTAACTGGATCAGCGACCCCAGATATGCACTGATTTGTGTGGCGCTTCTAACAGCTTGGCTTAACAGCGGCATTAACTTTCTTTA
>SVDT01000292.1 GCA_015057775.1 Paenibacillaceae bacterium
AAACCAGCTCCTCCCGCACATTTTTTACCTTCATCCCCATTTCTTTAATGGACCTGCTGACTTTTATGATTCCATCATCTCTTAAAAAACGCTTAATCTCTCCGGTTATCATTGGGACTGCATAAGTGGAAAACTTGACTTCATAGGATAAATCAAATTTATCAATGGCTTTCATTAAACCAATGCTTCCAATCTGAAATAAATCCTCAGGCTCATAACCACGCCCTGTAAATCTGCGCACAATACTCCAGATCAAACCAAAATTCTCGGTCACAAGCCGGTCTCTTGCCGCTTTATCTCCATCGTGAGCCATTTGTATCAATCTCATGGTCTCATCCATAGGGCTCACCTGCTAATCTTCTTTTTCATAATCACCGCAGTTCCCTTATCTGGCTCCGACTTAACTTCCACCTGATCCATAAATGCTTCCATAAAAGAGAATCCCATACCAGACCTGACTCCGTCAGGATCCGTGGTAAACATGGGTTCCATCGCCTGTTTAATATCTGTAATCCCAATTCCTGTATCCCTGACGGAAACAGTCAGTTCCTGTCCCTCAACCGTCACTTCTATGTAGATGATTCCTCCCTTCCCCTGATATCCATGGATGACTGCGTTGGTGACTGCCTCTGAGACAGCCGTTTTCACATCTTCCACCTCCTCCAGGGTAGGATCCAGCCTGGCCATAAAAACGGCTACTGCTACTCTGGCAAATTCTTCATTTTGGGACAGGGCTTCCAATTCCATTTTCAGAATTTCTGGTTTGTTTTGTTCTGACATATGTTCCTCCTCAACCTGTGACTGCTGCTTCCTTAGAGTCATATAATTTCATTAATTTTAAAATTCCTCCCATTTTTAAAATGCGGAGAGCCTGAGATCCCGCACCGTAAATGGCTACACTTCCTCCGCTTAATGCCATCTGCTTGTAACGATTAAGCAGGATTCCGATCCCGGAGGAATCCATAAATCTTGTACTGGAAAAATCGAATATAATACGGCGGATATAATTCTCGGAAAGGATTAAATCTGTTTCATATTTTAACCCGGAACAGTTATGATGATCCAGTTCCTCCGGCAGATGAACAATTAATGTGTTGCCTTCTGCCTCATACGTAAAGTGTGGTTGATTCATATGCAATACTCCTCCATTTCTTATTGTCTGTCCGTAATACCAGAGAAGAGTGTTTTTTATACCGAAAATAATCCGGGTGAATAAAAAAAGACACCACAAAAATATGTTTCTTCTGTAGTGTCTTTTCGAATTCTGCCATTAAAAACCTCGTTCTGTTTTCGCCTTAGCAGATAACGTTTCATCTTTGCTGTTATTTATGATATCAGAAAACAAACCATTGGCCTGATCCTTCTGATCCATTCCCTTGTAGATAACGGCAGTCTTAAACTTCGCCTGCCAGCTGTCTGGTTTTAACTCAATACATTTTGCATAATAATTAAGAGCGGACTGACTGTCCCCTGCTTCCATGGCTTTATCACCCAGACTCTCTAAAATGGGGCAGCCCTTCTGTGCCATATCCTTTTTTATCTCAACAATAATCGCCTGAACATCTGCTGAAGCAATGAGCCCAGAATTGAGATCTGCATAGATTTTCACTGCAGATGGAAAATCATCCTTTTTATATGCCTGCAAAATACCGATAACCGACTGATACTGAGCCAGAACGCTGTCAGAGTTATTGGTTAAGGACGCCAGAGAATCCTCTGCTGTCTTCTTTTCTGATTCCAGAGAATCAAGCTTTTGGGTTAAAAGATCCGCCTTTTGATTGGCCTGGCTTAATTGCTCGCTGTATTTTAACATCTCTTTGTTATGGTTATCGTTAATGGATTTGGTGTTCGCCGGCATAACCATAAAGAACACCACTGCGGCTCCCAGCAAAAGTCCTGCCAGTATGTTTAAAACCGCCTGATCCCTGGTGTTTTCCTTATAGCTTGGCGGGATAATCACATCATCATCCTGCATCTGCCTGTGGGAAACCACGTTCTTTAGTTTTCTTTTTTCCAGTTCCCGTTCTGGCTTAACCCTGGTACCGGTCTCTTTCATAATTGATTTATAATAAAGCGCTTTCGGATGATTATGATCAATCTGAAGCACCTTATTTACTGCCTTCCCCGCTTTCTGGTAATCCTCCCTGACGATGTACAGGAGTGCAAATAAAAGCTGGGCTTTTACATAATTGGGCTTGTCCTCCACTGCTTTATTAAGCTGTAGTATGGCCAGATCCTCACTTTCACTTTTGACGTAAGCCAGTGCCTGATTATACCGGCGCACTGCCCTCCGCTCCAGATCCATGGTGCCCTTTTTCTTCTGAATCACTTCCAGATAGTAATCTGCACGGTTATCTTCAGACTGTAAATTCTTGCTGATAACCCATTGAACCAATGCATCTCCCACCTCTCCTACCTCATAGTAGATGAGACCAAGAAGATTCCTTGCATCTGTCATATATTTATTAAAATGAAGACACTTTTTTAAACAATCGGCTGATCCGGTTAAATCTCTTAGCCTGGCCTTCTCCAGTCCCATATTATAATAGCTGTTTGCAATCACCCGGATTCTTCGTTCATAATCCATATTTTATCCGCCTATTCCTTGCTGACTTCTTTAATCAGATTCATCATAAGATCATTCATATCGGTTAAATCACTTCTTACAATGGCATCTTCAACTGCATCGACCTCCAGGCTTGGCCTGTAGTCCTTAATCTCAGAATCAAAATCAATCATGTTTAATCCTCCTTAAAACGGCTTTTATCTCACCCATTAAATAGAGTGAACCTACACAAAACAGCAGATGATCCTCATCCTGTTTATGAAGCATAGAAAGCAATGCATCCTCTGTGTTTTGAAATCCTGCTATTTCGCAATGAATCACTTCTTCAAACTCATGTAAGGCTGTCTCTGTCTTCATTCCCCTGTGGGAATCTATATGGGTCACTGCCACCTCGTCCAGTGGCAGACTGGCTGCAATCAATCGTATCATTTCGTGGTAATTCTTATCGGAAACGGCAGAAAATAAAAGATTCGCCCTCTTTTTCCTGTCCGCACACAGTTCAGACCCAGTCTTTACAAATTCTTCCATACCTCCTGGATTATGTGCCCCATCCAAAAACACGTCTGGCTGAACTTCCTCCATTCTGGCAGGCCAGCGCATTTTTAAAAAGCCTGTCCGGATCTGTTCCCTTGCTTTTTTCAGTCTCATATCTCCCAGTAGTCCGGATACTTCTACTGCCCGCAAAGCGAGAAGAGCATTCATGACCTGATATCTGGCTGGAGAAGGAATCATTACCTGATATACATCCCCTTTTACCCCTTTCATTTCTGCCTGGAAGCCGTTGTTTTCTGATCCTGTGATCTGGTAACAATGCCTGTCCGTTTCAAAATAAGGTGCGTCCTGTTCCACTGCTCTTTTTCGAATCACGTCCGAAACAATCTGGTCATTTGCGTCATAGACCACTGGAATATTCTTCTTAATAATACCTGCCTTTTCAGAAGCGATCTTTTCTATTGTATCACCTAAGTATTCCGTATGATCCAGACTGACTGAGGTGATAACAGATACCAGCGGATTACGGATGACATTGGTTGTGTCAAGCCTTCCGCCTAAGCCAACTTCCAGAATCACAAGATCAACCCCGGACTTTTGAAATAAATCCATAGCCATATAAAATAAAAATTCAAAATAAGACGGATGGCAGTATCCCTGTTCTATCATCCGTTCAGAAAGAGATCTCACTGTCCAGCAGCTGTCTGTAAAAGCTGATTCCGATGCCATCTCTCCATTTACACAAAAACGTTCTCTTATATCAATCAGATGAGGGGATGTAAATGTACCCACTTTATATCCAGCACTTAAGAACACAGACTGCAAAAAAGCACATACAGAACCTTTTCCATTGGTCCCTGCAACATGAATGATTCTCATGGTTTCATCAGGCTCGCCCATCTCTTTTAAAAATGTCCTGATCACTTCCAGTGAATTCTTCTTTTTCGCCCACATCGGGATACGGCTTAAATATTCCTCTGCCGTTTCTTCAAATCTCATCCTTAAAGTACCAACTTCCTGCTTAAATTCATAGAAAACGGACTGAGCCAGCTTCCTCAATTAATTATAATATAAGTCTGCCAATATGCAACCCATTTCTTTCGCAAAAAGTCCTTTATTTCTACATCTTGTCCCCCTTACATTCCCGGAAAGGGGGAAATTGCCTGAATTTAAAATAGGGAATGCCAGTTAACCGGCATCCCCTTTCTACTTATCTGATACAGCTTATGATTCTCCGCAATATGCAATGGCTTCAATTTCCACTAATGCGTCTTTCGGAAGAGCTGCCACACCAAATGCTGCTCTGGCTGGGCATTCTCCTTTAAAAAAGGTTGCATATACTTCATTCATTGCTGCAAAGTCATTGATATTCTTTAATAATACCGTTGTTTTAACCACCTGATCCATGGATAAACCACCACTCTCCAGTATGGCCTTTATATTGGTTAAAGACTGTCTTGTCTGAGATGCAATATCCTCACCTGCAAATGCACCGGTTGCCGGATCAATGGGAAGCTGACCGGACACGAACACATAATCGCCCCCGCGAACACCCTGAGAATAAGGACCAATTGCTGCTGGAGCCTTTTCTGTCGCCAAAACTTTTTTCATAATTATGTATCTCCTTTCGTTCATTACAATGATATTTCTAGATTAACACACATTCCTCAAAAGTCAAGAAAATTATTTTGGTACGCTCAAAAATATTTAGTTTAAGTGGAGTTTTTACCCCTTGTCATCTGGTATTGAATACTATATAATATGACTAAGGGGATTATCACATGTGCGGAGCTTTCCCGTGCAGAACGGAGGACATATGAAAACCAACGAGGAACGATTACAAAAAATTTTAGAGCATTTGGATGGGCTTGGCTATATCTCGCCGGAAACCATTCCAAACATTGATTTATATAT
>SVDT01000293.1 GCA_015057775.1 Paenibacillaceae bacterium
TGCGGGATAAGCGATGTCCTTGACGGCTTTCTTGCAAGAAAATTTAAGTGGCAAACCAAAACAGGAGCCAGACTGGACAGCCTGGCTGATTTTATATTCTTTTTTGCCGCATTTTTAAGAATGCTGCTTTCTTACAGACTCGCGATACCGGTGCCCGTTATTTTGGGGGCAATCCTGATCGCACTAATCCGTTTTTTTAATTTGTATATCACAAGAAAAAAATTCGGTATGCCAGGTATCCTCCATACCGTAGGAAATAAATTATCCGGAATCATCTTTTTTTTTGCATGCCCCGCGGCTGTTATTCTGGGGTACATACCTCTCTGGGTTATTTTTATTCCCTTAATTTCTTCATTGGAAGAAACCATGATTATAGTTAAAGCAGATACTTATAATCCTGATATCATGAGCTTCTATGATTTGTTAAAATAACAACCAGCCAACGCTCTCTCATTCTGGCTTGATTTTTCCTTCATTATAATGTTTCCTGCACAGAGATACATATTTATCATTTGCTCCCATCAGGATCTGTTCCCCGTTTCTCACAACTTTTCCACTTCCATCGATCCTTGCTGTCATTCCTGCCCGATTGCCGCACCAGCAGACGGTCTTTAATTCCGTGATCTCATCAGCCAGTTCCATGAGACGTTTGGAGCCCGGAAAAAGATGTGAAGTGAAATCCGTTCTAAGACCATAGCAGAAAACCGGTATCTCATACTGGTCTACGATATAAGCCAGCTTATCAATATCTGCTTCTGCAAGAAACTGTGCTTCATCTATGATAATAACATCAGATTTTTTCAACTGCTCCGAATCATATTTCTCCAACTCAGACCATACAATACATTCGGCCTCCAGGCCAATTCTTGATCGGATCTTGTTTATCCCATCTCTGGTTTCAATATCCGGCTTTACCAGAAGTACCTGTTTTCCCTTTTCTATAAAATTATATCTGGTCATCAGTGCGTTTGCTGTCTTTGAACTGCCCATCGCCCCATATCTGAAATATAATTTAGCCATCTCTATCCCCTTTATCTTAAATGAAGTAAAAGCGTTAATCCGCCAGTTGCATTTTATCATAGACCGGGTTGGAAGTCTACATAGAATGAATTATATACTCATTATTTCTCCTGATAACAAATGATGGGAATACCGGATTCTATGTGTTTATATATTGTTTTAGCAAGATAATAGGGGGCATTCACGCAGCCATGTGTTCCATTCTTTTTATAAATCTCTCCCCCAAAAGCACGCCTCCATTTTGCGTCGTGAATTCCGATATTTCCATAAAAGGGCATCCAGTACTGGACACCGGCTTCGTAGCCAGGCCCGGATAACACTGCACCTTCCTGTTTATAATTAAGCATGTAAGCTCCGGTTACTGTGGCATTACCTCTGTTTGGGTTTCCTGTAACCACCGGACCCTGGGCTATGAGTCTGCCATCTTTATAGAACCACATATGCTGCCTGGTTATATTTATCTCCACATATGTCTCTCCGATTTCATTGCCGGCTCTGGATACTGCTTTTTGAATATAAGCGGGTTCCCTTATAAGAATTCGTCCTGAGTTAATATTTTCCGCCAGTGCCGATGTCTCAGCTTCCTGATCAATTTTCCAGCCATAGATTCCCCCCTCTATATCCACCATTGTCCCGAGAGAGGTTTTAAAACTTCTTTTCACGCCTACCGTATCATATTTCTTCCCCATAGCTTTCACATAGGCCCTGACTCTATCTTTATCCAGTATAATATCCAGATTCTCGTCTACTGTAATCCAGTACTGTAGCACATTCCCATCAACCACTTCTCTTTTACTTCCAAAAAGATAGGTGACATGTGTAGAAGCGCATTTATTTAAATGTCTCAGGGTTTTATAGGCTTTGGGGGATTTCATGGTATATACTGGATTTATATAACAGGAATTTGCATCCAGATCAAGTTTTGTTTCTCCTTTTAAAAGGCTGTCTGCTACAGTAGCTTTCAGTTTTTCTTTTTCAATTCGATTACCGTAAATTTCCTTTAACATTTGATAATGTCCGTCTGTATATTGATAAGACACATTTACAGGTTCTATTTTCACCTGTTTAAAGCAATTTAACTGATTCAATGTTAAATTAAGCTTGCTCTCATTATAGAAAAATAAATTTTGCGAAAGAAATTTCTGTTTTTTAAATAATGATCCGATCCATTGAAGTGCTTTCTGCTCATTAAGTGCTTCTTTTACATATGTTTTATTCTTGTATTCCAGTCCTGCTTCCTGTCCGGTAATCTCATCCGTTTTACCTTCTCGTTCTATCAGAAGGAGCTTATAATTCTCCGTGTATCTTCTTATACTTTGATCCGCTTGTCTTTCGTTTTTTAAAGATACATCTGCTCCGTTTATGGTCGTAGAAAAAAAGAAATGACTGGTAAAGTAAAAAGAGATGAGTAAATACAATAACAACAATGCTGTCACTATGATTCCCAGGAGTTCTATGGCCTCCCGCTTTTCACAAGCGCTCATTTTTTCATAATTCATAACAGCTCAGCCTCACTTTTGCAATGCACTGGGATCATATCATTTTATGTTCTGGAAATTGTATTTAATACCAGTCTGTTGTAAAAGAAAACTCCATCTTTATTTACAACCAACTTGCATACTCCTCTTACAATCGTACATACTTCATTTCGAGGTGACTATATGCATGTTATTAATCTAATTCAGTTTGTTTTCCGCTGTTTAACAATTGCTTTGGCATTGTACTATTTAATTAAGAAAAAATACAAAATGATTGGTTCTCTTATATTGGTGTTTGTATTATCTTATCTGCCTGGCTTGGCAAACCGGTTTCTGGGTATAGTCATAGATCCCTATAGTATCATGATTTACCTGATTGTTTTATTTATGGCATTATATCTTGGAAGTAGCCTGGGTTATTACGATCGGTACTGGTGGTGGGACCGCTCCATTCATTTCCTTTCCGGGGTTGGATTTACCGGATTTGGAACAGCAATAATTAAGATAAGTCCTGATACAAAAAAAATTATATATCTTCTGTTTGGATTTACATTTTCCCTTACACTCCATGTAATTTGGGAAGTCCTTGAATATGTAAGTGATTGTCTGACACATGGGAATGCCCAGCGTTGGCAGAAAATTCATGGGTCAGTCAATCATATGCCAGAAAATGCAATTCAACCAGCCGGCCTCGTTGATACTATGAACGACACAATCTGCTGCATGATCGGAGCAGGAATCGCTACCATTATATGGTGGCTTATCTTATGATTTTATTGCGGAATCTGTAGCATACTAATAAAGACATCAAGAAAAGGAGAAAAACTATGAGCAGAGATAATTCTAAGAAAAGCACAAGTAATCACAAAAAAGAAGATGGCACCTTTCATTCCAAACATATCAATCACAATCCTCAGGCGGAAAGCGCCAGAGCTGTATTTGGTTTAAAAGAAGATAATTCAAAAAGATAAGGATGGGAGGATTTAACCATGTCAAACTACACCGGTGTTGTTAAATGGTTTGATAACGAAAGAGGCTATGGCTTTATTTCAACCAATGATGGTCAGGATGTTTTCGTACATCATTCACAGGTAAAAGAAAAGACTCATAATAAGGACCTTCACGAAGGTGAGTCTGTTAACTTTGACATCAGACAGGATGAGAAAGGCTTAAGCGCTTTAAATGTCCAGAAAAATGATTAAAAATACAAGGAGCATTCTATGAATAGAATTCATTATGAAACATCAGGAATACAGAATACCGAAATCAAAACCCAGCTTAAAAATGCGTTAGATAAAATCAACGGAGTATCTATGGTAAATATAGATGTAGCGCGAGGCTCCATTGAGGTCGGATTCAATCAATCAGCGGATGAAAATTTAATAAAGTCCTGCATTGAAACAGTTGGGTGTGAAATAACAGGACAAGCTTGGGAATAATAATATTGAAGCAGTTTAAACTACTAACTTTTTTGGGTTAGTAGTTTTTTATGACTATACAGAAAATATCCGCACCAGTTTTACGACTGGATACGCCATATATATCTGACAAGTTCTCTTTGGTTAATTTCATAATTTTTTTTATCTAGAAGTACGTTCTTATCCAATAATTCAAATTCCTTGTCCAGCATAATATCACTTTCTTTTACATCTGGGTTATCAAATGGTATCGTTCGAAAACCATTTACCCACAGCAATCCATTTTTATTCAGTATATCTTCAAAATCTTTTAACAGCCGGGGTGATGGTTTATAATGATTGATTATAATCGCATCAAACTTTTCCTCTAATGTTTTTAAGCTGTCTTGTGACAGATCTACTATCCTGGTTCTGATATTCAGATTTTCTCTATTAGCAAAATATGTCAATCTGTTTATCGCTTCTTCACAAAAATCAACGGCAAGTACTTCATAACCCAAACGAGCCAGATAGATGGAATTTCTTCCATCTCCACAGGCAATATCAAGAATTTTCCCTTTTAAAGGAAAATAAGACATATCCTCTTCCAGGCATTTTTCATGACCCATAATTTCCAGCTTTCTGCTTTTAAACCTGTCTCGCCACCAGGCGGAATCACCCATATAATTCATAAAATTCTCCATTCTGCTTTTTTAATTTATTTTGAATACATACTGGTAGAGGATACTCCCCCGTCAACCGGAAAAGTCCCTCCGGTTATATACCCAGCCTCATCGCTTACAAGAAAAGCCACCATATTTGCCACATCTTCCGGCTCTCCGATCCGTTTTAACGGAATGCGGTCAGAGCAACGGTCGGCTGCTTCCTGATCAGGAAAACTATTCTGTAAAAGAGGGGTATTAATCGGTCCTGGCAAGACACAATTAACCCGGATTCCAAGTTCGGCATATTGCTGTGCAAGGCACTTTGTCAGCATAATAAGTCCTGCTTTCGTTGTACAATAGAGTGGCGAGGTTAATTCCGGAACAAGTCCCAGACAGGAGGCAATAA
>SVDT01000294.1 GCA_015057775.1 Paenibacillaceae bacterium
GACCCTTAGCGAAAACTAAGATGCGAACAGTCTTACCTGTACCGTGAGGAAGTACTACGGCACCACGGATCTGCTGCTCAGCGTGACGTCCGTCACAACCAGTTCTGATATGAGCTTCAATGGTTTCATCAAATTTAGCACTTGCATTCGTCTTAACTAAAGAGATTGCTACTGGTGCATCGTAGAGAACAGCACGATCTACTGTCTTAGCTGCCTCTGCGTATCTTTTTCCTCTTTTCATTCTAAATAACCTCCTAGTGGTATTGTCGGGGATTTTCCCTCCCACGTTACAAAACATCGCCATCCAAGATAAAGGAAGTCCGATTTGCTTCGCGGCTCACCGAACGGCATGAGTTACGAAACTCTGCCGGCGCTATACTTGGCTTTGATAAGAAGCTTAAGCCTCTACTGTGATACCCATACTTCTTGCGGTACCAGCGATCATGCTCATAGCTGCTTCAACAGATGCAGCATTTAAATCTGGCATCTTAAGTTCAGCAATCTTCTGTAACTCAGCCTTGGAAATGGTAGCTACTTTTGTCTTGTTTGGAACTGCAGATCCTGATTTAAGCTTGCAAGCTTTCTTCAGTAATACAGCAGCTGGCGGAGTTTTGGTAATGAAGCTGAAGCTTCTGTCCGCATAAACAGTAATAACAACCGGAATGATTAAATCTCCCTGGTCAGCTGTTCTTGCATTGAACTCTTTTGTAAACTGTACGATGTTTACACCATGCTGTCCAAGTGCCGGACCTACAGGAGGAGCTGGTGTAGCTTTTCCTGCTGGAATCTGCAATTTGATATATCCCGTTACTTTCTTTGCCATAATTAGGCACCTCCTAAATAAATGTGGTATTGTCGGGGATTTCCCTCCCACGAGCCTATACAACGGTATAAGCCGCTTTTACTTGTTACATCTTCTTTATCTCGCTGAAGTTCAGTTCCACCGGAGTCTCCCGGCCAAACATCTCAACGTTAATGGTGATGGTTTTCTTACTTTCGTTGATGGACTTGATAGCACCAACAGTATCCTTCCATGCACCGGAAGTTACCACAACGGTATCTCCCACTTCAAAGCCAACAATGACTTCTTCATTCTTGAATCCAAGCTTTTGCATCTCATCTTCTGTCAGAGGAACCGGTTTTGATCCAGGACCTACAAAGCCTGTCACACCACGGGTATTACGTACAACATACCATGTATCATCATTCATGAACATGTGTATCAGCACATAACCGGGGAACATCTTTTTATCGGCCTTTTTCTCCACGCCATTCTTCAGTTCGATGACGGATTCAAGAGGAACCGATACTTCCAGAATCTGATCCTGCAAGTTTCTGTTTTCGATTGTTTTTTCAATGTCAACTTTTACTTTGTTTTCATAACCTGAATAGGTATGGACTACATACCAATTTGCTTCTGACATAAACTCACCTTAACCCTTACGAATTATAAGATAAAACTGAGACCAAACTTGATGATCAGATCAAGAATCGCAATAATCAGTCCTAGAGCAACCGCAGATGACGTTACAGCGATTGTTTGTTTCGTTACGGTATCTTTGTCAGGCCAAACGATTTTGGAGAATTCAGACTTTACGCCTGCAAAAAAGCTTTTCTTCTGAACTCCCTCGTTGTTCACTGTATCTCCCATAAACTGCCTCCTAAACTAATTACTTCGTTTCTTTGTGCATTGTATGGCTCTTACAGAATCGGCAATACTTCTTGGTTTCCATTCTGTCCGGATGAGTCTTCTTATCCTTGGTCATGTTGTAGTTACGCTGTTTACATTCAGTACATGCCAGTGTGATTTTTGTGCGCACGACTTCCACCTCCACTTAAATTATCGTTGTTGTGTTTTCAGTCCCTTTTTTTCTGCTTCAAGAAATTTTGAGCATAAAAAAAAGACCTAAGCTCTTCCATTCGCCCAATTACTATAACATATGGGACTGGATTCGTCAATCTTTTTTTGTAAAACCTGCTAAATTGTAGGATTCAGACATTATAACACGGGAAACTTAAAAAAGCAAGCCTAAAGTTTCCCGTGTCTGTTTTTAATACTCGATCTCTGTCAGATACCGCCTTAACGCATCCTGCCAGGAAGGAAGAGGCTGAAAACCGTTTTCCATCAGCTTATCCTTGCTGATACGGCTGTTCATGGGTCGTTTTGCCTTGACCGGGAACTGATCCGAGGTAACGGGTTCAACTGTAACATTCATTCCTGCCTGCTTAAAAATCTCACAGGCGAATTCATACCAGCTGCAAAGTCCTTCATTGGTCGCATGGTAACGGCCGTATTTTTCTGTTTCAATCATATCCACCAGAAGGCGGGCAAGGTCAAAGGTATAAGTAGGAGATCCAATCTGGTCTGCTACCACACTCAGCTTATCCCTTGTTTTTCCCAGATTCAGCATGGTCTTTATAAAGTTTTTGCCATTTACGCCAAATACCCAGGCAATTCGTACGATGAAATACTTCTTAAGGTTCTCTTCTACTTCCAGCTCTCCCTCGTACTTGGTCTGTCCGTAGATATTCAACGGTTCTCTTTGATCGTCAGGCTCCCAGGGGCGGGTTCCCTGACCGTTAAATACGTAATCAGTACTGATATACATCATTCGGATGTCCAGTGCTTTACACACCCTGGCAATATTTCCGGTTCCCCTGGCATTCACAGCTCGGCATAAATCCACGTTGTCCTCTGCTGCATCTACAGCTGTATATGCGGCACAATGAATGACTGCATCAGGAGCAGCTTCCCGGATCACACGGTTTACGCTTTCCTCATCCGTGATATCCATCTCTTCAATGTCCACGCCCACTGCCTCATGGCCTCGTTTTTTCAGCTCATTTACTACGTCATATCCAAGCTGGCCTTTTACGCCAGTAACTAATACTTTCATCGCTGCCTCACTTTACCATTGGAATTTATAAACGTTTTCCGTACATATTGTCAAAATAATTCTGGTATTCTCCGTTTACAATATGTTTCCACCAGTCTTCATGATCCAGGTACCACTGAATGGTCTGGCGGATTCCGGTGTCAAAATTGTATTTCGGCTTCCAGCCAAGCTCTGTTTCCAGCTTCTTCGGGTCAATGGCGTAACGTCTGTCATGTCCCGGACGGTCTGTTACATATTTGATTAAGCTTTCCGGTTTATCCAGTTCTCTTAAAATAGTTTTTACTACTTCTAAATTGGTACGCTCGTTGTGTCCGCCTACATTATAGACTTCTCCTACTCTGCCTTCGTGAATGATTAAATCAATCGCCTCGCAGTGATCCGATACATGAAGCCAGTCTCTTACATTCTCTCCTGTTCCATATACCGGAAGATCCTCATCTGCCAGCGCACGGCTGATAATAAGCGGAATCAGTTTTTCAGGGAAATGATAGGGGCCGTAGTTATTGGAGCATCTGGAGATAGTAACAGGAAGTCCGAACGTTCTCTGATATGCCAGAACAAATAAATCAGCACTGGCTTTTGAGGAAGAATAAGGACTTGATGTATGGAGCGGAGTTTCTTCTGTAAAGAATAAATCCGGGCGGTCAAGGGGTAAATCACCATAAACTTCATCGGTGGAAACCTGATGGTAACGCTTAATGCCATAGGTGCGGCATGCGTCAAGTAATGTGGTTGTACCCATTACATTGGTTCTTACAAAGCTTTCAGGATCTGTGATAGAACGGTCTACGTGACTTTCTGCTGCAAAGTTAACCACCATATCTGGTTTTTCTTTTTCAAACAGTTCAAAAATAAAGGTTCTGTCTGCAATATCACCTTTGATAAAGCGATAATTCGGTTTATCTTCTACCGGTTTTAAAGTCTCTAAATTACCTGCATAGGTTAAGAGGTCCAGATTGATAATCTCATAGTCCGGGTATTTATTTACCATATGATGTACGAAGTTTCCGCCGATGAATCCAGCTCCTCCGGTTACAATTATTTTCATTGATTTGCTCCTTTACTTATCGATATATTTTCCTGCAAGTACATCCATCAGATACTGTCCATACTGATTCTTCTTTAAAGGTTCTATGCTCTTTTCCAGCTGATCCTGTGTGATCCAGTGGTTTAAATAAGCAATCTCCTCCAGACAGGCAATTTTTCTGTGCTGATGGGTTTCCATGGTACGAACAAAATTAGTGGCATCTACCAAAGACTCATGAGTCCCTGTGTCAAGCCAGGTAAAGCCCTGACCCAGAAGTTCCACATCAAGCATTCCCTCTTCTAAGTAAATGCGGTTTAAATCTGTAATCTCCAGTTCACCGCGGGCGGAAGGCTTTAAGTTCTTCGCATATTCCACAACTTTATTATCGTAGAAATAAAGTCCTGTCACGCAGTAATTGCTCTTAGGAGCAGATGGCTTTTCTTCAATGGAAATTGCTTTTCCTTCAGAGTCAAATTCCACAATACCAAAACGCTCCGGATCATCCACGTAATAACCGAAAACGGTTGCTCCATCTTTTTTATTTGCTGCATGAAGAAGTCGTTTGGTAAGTCCGTGGCCTGCAAAGATGTTATCTCCAAGAATCATGGCAACGCTGTCGTCTCCGATAAATTCTTCTCCGATAACAAACGCCTGGGCAAGACCATCGGGAGAAGGCTGCACTGCGTAAGTTAACTGAATTCCAAATTGTGAGCCATTTCCTAACAGCGCCTCAAACCGTGGTGTATCATCAGGAGTGGATATAATCAGAATATCCCGAATTCCTGCATTCATTAAAACGGAAAGTGGATAGTAAATCATGGGTTTATCATAGATCGGCAGTAACTGTTTCGACGTTACCATGGTAAGTGGATACAGCCTGGTGCCGGACCCCCCGGCAAGAATAATTCCCTTCATTATTTGTTTCCTCCATATTCATTCATACAGCTATCATAAAGGGTGACGTAACGTCACGGTCAAGTCTTTTTCTATTACTTTTTTCTTATTTTCTGCAAATGAATACTCCTGCCTGCTTTGT
>SVDT01000295.1 GCA_015057775.1 Paenibacillaceae bacterium
CTACAACCACTCTTCCAAGAAGATAGTTTAAAAGGCCCTGGTACTGAGAATCCGCTTCAACCAGAGAATTTGCAAGTCCTAAAACTCCTGGTTCGCTAAGGGCTTTTTCCTGATTGAAACCGTTTTTATTACCAATGCTGGTAAGAGGGAGAAATGTAGCTCTTCCGTATTTGTTTTTCTTTAAATACTCAATCAGCTGCTTTGCTGTCTGGTCTGAATCGGTAACAACGTTTTGTATGCTTCCTCCCAGCGCTGTTTCAATGGCGACTTCATACTTTTTAGAAACTGTAATTAAATCCGCCACAACACCGTGAATTCCATGCACCCGGTCCTTTACTTCCATGACCCGGCGTATGCTGCCGCCGTATCCTTCATACCGTTCGGCAAGATTTCGGAGAGATTCCAGCTTGGTAGAGTTGGTGTGGTACTCCTGCTGTCTGTCGTTTAAATTCTTCCCAAGACGTTTGACTTCATGCTCCAGTTCCCCGGCTCTGCTTTCGCTTTGTTCCTGAAGTTCATTGTACTTAAGAATACCAGCATCAATTTCATCCGCTTCTTTTTGAAGAACCAGCAGCTGTTGATCCTGTTCTGATTCATCACTTTTATATTTGAGAAGCTTTTGAAGCACTTCAGATCTTCGGACATTTACCTGTTCAAGCATGGTCTCATAACGCTGCTGTTTGGCATTTAAGGTAGCTTTTTCATTGAGAAGCTCAATAATACTCCCCTTACCAGATTCAATCCTTTGTTCCAGAAGATGAATTTTTTCGTCTTCTGCTGCAAGTACTGTTTCTCCCTGCTTTAACTGCTCCATTGCAGTCTTTACTGATTCTGCAATGACAGAACGTTCCTCTTCATAGGAGGACGCCTGGGACTTTTTCATATCTATCTCGGAGTGAATGGACCTCACCCTGCCTGCAATGTGCTCCGCATTCATCTGTTCTGTATTGATCTGCTCTTTTAGAACATTAATGCGTCCCTGCAAGTTTCCAGTCTCTATATCAGAGTTATTTTTTTCATTGCGGCTTACTAAAATAGATTCATCCAACTGGGATAAATATGTATCAAGGGTCTCATACTGCTCTCTGATGCCCTCTGATGCGTTTTTTGCTTCTTCCAGATCACGGCTGACGATTACTTCTTTCTCATCCACTTCTTTCATCTGAAAGCGCAGTCCTTCTGTTTCCATCAGGAACTGATTTACATCATACTTTTTCAGTTCTTCCTTTAATCTTAAATATTCTTTTGCTGCCTCAGACTGTTTTGCCAAAGGACCAACCTGTTTTTCCAGTTCCGAAAGAATATCACTGACACGAACCAGATTCTGCTTTTCGTCCTCCAGTTTTTTCTGGGCAATGGCTTTACGGCGTTTAAATTTAACAATTCCCGCAGCTTCATCAAAAAGTTCTCTGCGTTCTTCCGGTTTTCCGCTTAGGATTTTATCAATCTGACCCTGTCCGATGATGGAATAACCTTCCTTGCCGATTCCGGTATCATAAAAAAGTTCATTAATATCCTTTAACCGGCAGGCACTTCCATTGATCATATATTCGCTCTCGCCAGACCGGTAGACTCTTCTTGATACTGTCACCTGATCATAGTCAATGGATAAGTGGTGATCCGAATTGTCAAGCGTTATGGCTACATAGGCAAATCCCTGGGGCTTTCTCATTTCCGTTCCCGAAAAAATAACATCCTGCATACTGGAACTTCTTAACTGCTTCACTTTTTGTTCACCCAGTACCCAGCGTACCGCATCAGCAACATTGCTCTTACCGCTTCCGTTGGGGCCTACAATGCCTGTAATTCCATTGTGGAACTCGAATACTATTTTGTTGGCAAAAGATTTAAACCCCTGAATCTCTATACTTTTTAAATACATACTCCACGCTGACAGCCATCACCAGCTGCCCTTTCTTTTCCATATTATTGTCCACGCCCTTTGGACATAGAGGGATACCCGAAGGGTGTTACCTTATTATTGTCCATGTTCTTTGGACATAGGGGGATACCCGAAGGGTGTTTCCTTGGACACAGAGGATGTCCGCTTATTGTCCACGCAGCTTCAATATTCCGTGATAGGCTGCCACCTGCTCCGCAGCTTTCTTAGTTCTTCCAGTTCCCTGTCCAATAATTGTATCCCCGATTTTAACCTGGGTCTCAAATATCTTATTATGATCCGGGCCTTCCTCCTTTAAGAGCTCATACGTTAACGCCTCTTCTGTCTGGCTTTGTACAATCTCCTGCAAGATAGTCTTGCTATCAAAAAAGAGCTGCTTATGTTCCAGATCATTCATGATGAAACGAAGGATAAACTCTTTTGCATTAGCAAAACCACCATCCAGATAAATGGCTCCTATCAGAGCTTCCATTGCATCCGAAACAATTGAAGCTCTCCCTCTTCCCCCTGTTGCTTCCTCTCCCCGGCCCAGAAGGAGATATTCCCCAAGCTTTATCACTTCTGCACAATAAGCAAGGGTGGGCTCACAAACAATACTGGCACGAATTTTTGTCAAATCCCCCTCTGGCTTTTGTGGATATTTATGATACAGACAATCACTGGACACTACTTCCAGCACCGAATCACCTAAGAATTCAAGTCTCTCATTGCATTCTGTTTTATTCAGTCGGTGTTCATTGGCATAAGAGCTGTGGGTCATGGCCTGTGTCATAAGATGCTTGTCCGAAAAACGATAACCGATCCGTTCTTCCAGTTCTTTCATACTTCTGCTCATCTCATTCCTCTTTCCTGGTGTTCCTTATTAAGTCCACGTACTTTGGACATAGAGGGGTACCCGATTACCCCCTATTATGAAAGAAGGTGCTGCGGTCAGACCAAACGATCCTAGCAGCACCCACATCTATTAATTTAATGCATTCTTGACCTGTTCTACTGCGTCGCTGACACTTACGATGTTCTCTGCCACTTCAGTTGGAATCTCAATATCAAATTCCTCTTCAATGCCCATAACGATCTGAAACACATCAAGGGAGTCAGCACCCAGGTCATCCACGAATGTGGAGTTCATAGTAACTTCCTCCGGTTCAATATTTAATACCTCTGCAATAATTTTCTGTAATTTTTCGAATTCCATTTGTTTTCCTTCCTCTCTCCTATTCTTGATTTTCTTTCATTTTAAGACTTTCTCTTATCTTATCATTAATTCCCTGTTCTTTGAAGGTTACGCATTGAAGTATGGAGTTTTTTATTTCTGCTGCTTTTGAGTTACCATGAGTCTTTACCACAAGACCATTCAGTCCGAGCAGCGGAGCGCCGCCATAACGGGATGAATCAAATGATTTTAAAGTCTCTTTTAAAGCAGGTTTTACAAGCAGAGCACCGATTTTGCTCCTGAAACTACCCATCATACCACTCTTTACCTTGTTAATCAAGGTCGCGCCCACTCCCTCATACAACTTCAGGATTACATTGCCCACAAATGCCTCACATACTATGACATCTGCACCGCCATGCGGAATCTCTCTGGCCTCAATGCTTCCGGTAAAATGAATATCCTTACAATCCTTTAACAGCGGAAATGTCTCTTTCACTAGCGCATTTCCCTTTTCTTCCTCTGCGCCGATGTTGACAATGGCAACTGTTGGATTCTTAATGCCTACAACATGCTCCATATATAAGGAGCCCATTTGGGCAAACTGTACCAGATGAGAGGGTCTGGCATCCACATTAGCGCCGCAGTCTATCAGCAGGGAAACGCCTTTTTCTGTTGGAATAAGGGGTGCAAGCGGTGGTCTTTCTACACCCTTGATCCGTCCGACTATCACCTGTCCGCCAACCAGTATGGCGCCTGAGCTACCGGCCGATACAAATGCATCCGCCTCTTTTTGTTTTACCAGATTCATTCCCACAACGATGGAAGAATCTTTCTTCTTACGTATGGCGTTAACCGGAGGTTCTTCCGTCTCGATTACCTCTGTCGCATTCACAATCTGTATCTGATCCTTATTAAATGTGTATTTTGCAAGTTCATCAGATATCATCTGTTCCTGCCCTACTAAGAGAACCCGGATCTCTTTATTCGCGTTTATCGCCTCTACGGCACCTGCTACCGTCTGTACTGGTGCATAGTCACCGCCCATGGCATCCACAGCTACTTTTATCATCATGATTCCCCTTTCAAGTGTTTCCTAAGATAATCTATTACATAATATACTAAATATTATACTATAAATCAATAATAAATTTAGAAATTTAAAAGCAGATAAAACAGCCTTAGCTGACCAGCTTTTTCTCAACCTTTTTTATAACGTAAACATAAGATATTCCAGTGAACAATGCAGCGCTCAGCCAGGCTGCAGGGTCACAGGCACAGGCAAGCGGGAAGCTCACAAACCTTATTGCAAGGGTAGCCGTAACCAATCTGGCTGCCAGTTCCACTACGCCGCCCAGCATGGGAAGTAATCCATATCCACATCCCTGCATGGTATTTCGGAAAATAAAGATAGTTCCCAGAGGAATGTAAAAAGAGGCGCATAGATAACTGTAGGTTTTTGCCCATGGAAGAATCTCCGCCAGATCTACATTACCGGAGAAGAACAGCCTTAGGGCAAAAGGAAGTCCCAGAATCACAATAACGGAGCATAGAACGGCATAGATTACTTCAGTTGTAAGTGCAAGACGCACTCCCTGTTTGATTCTTCCAATATCACCTTTCCCATAGTTTTGTCCCGAATAAGTAGCCATGGTTTGTCCCATTGCCATCATTCCCTGAATCACCATACTTTGAAATTTATTGGCTGCTGTATTGGATGCAACTGCTACGGAACCGAATAAATTGACTGCAGACTGCATAATCATCGTTCCCGAAGCGGTGATTCCAAACTGAAGAGCCATGGGAATCCCCACAGACAGCTGGATCTTCGTATCATAACCATGCAGCTTCCAGTGATGTCTTTCCGGTGTGAGAATAGGTACCTTTTT
>SVDT01000296.1 GCA_015057775.1 Paenibacillaceae bacterium
AATTACAGCGCCTCCCAAAGTCATGTGGGGAGTGGATGACGAAATCAGAGCCCAGGTGAAAGAAGTTTCAGCCCTTCTTAACAATGATTCCATACAAAAAGAAACTCTGATACAAAAAGCACAGGATATGGCTGATAAGATTGAAGAGATGATATTTAAAGAAGAAAATATCATGATCCCCATGCTAATGGAGACCCTTACACAGGAAGAGTGGAAAACCATAGCAGATGGAAGCGGAGAAATCGGCTATATAATTGAACATGTGCCAAAGTGGGAGCCAGGTGAAGTGAAAAAGGAAGAAAAAGTATCTGTCTCTAGCGAAGATGGAATCGTAAAGCTGCCTTCCGGGGAAATGAACACCCAAGAGCTGACTGCTTTGCTTAACACACTTCCTTTTGATATCACATTTGTTGATAAAGAGGACAAAGTGAAGTATTTTTCGGAAGGAAAGGACAGGGCATTTCCAAGAACCAGAACAATTATTGGAAGAAATGTATCTAACTGCCACCCGCCTGCAAGTGTCCATATTGTTGAAAAAATCGTAGAAGATTTTAAAAATGGGGTGAAGGATCAGGAGGATTTCTGGATCAGAATGGGAGAAAAATATATCCTGATTCGTTATTATGCGGTTCGCAGTATAGATGGTGAATATCTTGGAGTAGCGGAAGTCACTCAGGATATTGACCAAATTCAGAAAATTACGGGAGAGAAAAGATTGATGTCTGAATAAATGATAAAAATAAAAGAGTACAGGCCATATTTCATATGAAAATTGCGAGATGCTTGTGCTCTTTTATCAATTAATTAGGAAAAAATGCCACAGTATATTTGGTACTGCGGTTACAAAAATATGTATTTTTCGACAATATATATTATATAACTAATATATATTGTTTGTCAAATAGGATGTAATTTTATAAATTAAATATTTAAGAATATAATGTAAAATAATTGACAAAATAATCGTTCTTTAATTTAGCTAATATACATAAGAAAGCCGTCATAAATTACGTCATAAAAAATTATAAAAAACTGCCTCCCATCTCTCTAATTAAGCTTCTGACGTGTGGGGATTCAAGGATCATTTGGAGGGATCGCCGTCTCTATATCCGTCATCAAGCTGCTAAATGTATGTATACTCTGTAATTTCCATAGAAAACCGCAGTACCAAATATACTGCGATCAGTAGTCTGGTACTAGCTGCAAAAGATAAAACAGGGAGGAAATTAAATGAAGAATTTTAAGGATTACAGCATTTCCCGAAAACTGCGGACCGGTTTTTTATGTCTGACTCTGATTATGCTTATTGTGGGAGGGGCGGGAGTTGCCGGACTTTTCAGAATCAGCGCAATGGATACATATTTGTATGAAAAGCAGACGGCGCCAATTGAGAACCTGATGGAAGCCGTAGAGGGACTGTATCAGTTTCGAATTGATTCAAGAACCATGGTTATTGTAGCAGGTGACAATGGGGAACTGGACAAGCTGGAACAGGAATTTAATAGCGATAAGGAAAAATTTCTGACAAATATAAAAGAGTACAGGAAGACAATTACCAATCCGGCATCTTTTGCACTTCTTGATGAATCAGTAGATCTTTTTAATAATTCTTTTGAGCCGGCTATCCAGAATTGCCTGAAAGAAGCAAGAAATGGAAATAGTAAGGAAGCATATGCCGAACTTTTAAAGGAAACCGACAATATCCAGAAAATGTTTGATAATTTTGATTTACTCATTGATAACCGCATGGCAGAAGCACATAAAACAAACAATGACAATCGTGTAACTGCTGATGTGCTAATTGTGGTTTTGATCCTTACCGTTATATTTGGTGCAGGCTTCGGAATGTTTTTAGGAAACAGAATCTCCGCAATGATCAGCCGTCCCATCACCCAGGTTGTGGAAGCGGCGGGGCGTATTGCACTCGGTCATATCGATGTTGATCTGGGAAATATCGATTCAAAAGATGAGACCGGGCAGCTTGCAGATGCATTTACAAAGATGACAGGAAGTATTAAAAAACAGGTTAATGCAGCAGAAGACATCAGCAATGGTGACTTCACCATAGAAGTTCCTCTTCGTTCTGATAAAGACGTTCTTGGCCTTGCATTACAGAAAATAAGAAAGGATTTAAGCCGGACGCTGCTTTCCATCAGTGTGGCAGCAGACCAGGTAAATGAAGGTTCTGCCCAGGTGGCATCTGCAGCTCAGGCACTTGCATCAGGAACCACGGAACAGGCCGCTACGGTAGAAGAATTAAGCGCATCAGTAAACAGCATAGCAAAGGAAGCAGAACAGAATGCAGAGAATGTAAAGAAGGCTACGATTCATATTGCAGATACCGGAGAAGGTCTAAAAGAAGGAAATGTATACATGCAGAAGTTAAACTCTGCAATGAAAGATATCGGAACTTCTTCAGAAAAAATATCCAGTATCACGAAAGTCATTGAAGATATTGCATTCCAGACTAATATTCTGGCGTTAAATGCGGCAGTGGAATCAGCCCGGGCAGGAGAGGCAGGAAAGGGCTTTGCCGTTGTAGCTGATGAGGTAAGAAACCTGGCAGGCAAGTCAGCAGAGGCTGCAAAGCAGACTGCAGAATTAATTCAAAATTCTGTGAGAATCGTATCAGAGGGAGAAAAACTGGCAGAAGAAACAGCCAGACTGCTTCTTGGAGTGGGAGAAAAATCAGAACTTGTAGGACGTTCTGTTGGAGAAATTGAGCGAGCTTCAGCCAAACAGGCACTGATGATTGATGAAATTAACCAGGGACTGTCCCAGGTATCTGCTGTCATTCAGACCAATGCAGCAACTGCGGAGGAAAGTTCTTCTTCCAGCGAGGAACTGGCGGCACAGGCTCACTTACTTACCCAGGAAGTGGAGAAATTCCGGTTACAGTAGCAGAAGAATTTTTTTTAGGAAACGGCAGTTTAACAGCTGCCGTTTTCCGTTATGGTTTAGAACGTAACAACTTTTGGTTCAGAAGTGAAAGAACAAATGGTAGCAGTTGCATTCTTCAGATATAAAACTGCAAAGATTCCATCGTCTACGGAATACATGCGGCTGAGTGCAGCCTCATTGTCCTCCATCATGGCAGCTCTTGCTTCTCTGCGGTCGTCCCATACTGCTTCAGCTTCCAGTCTGATCCATGTTCCCTTATTCATAGCGGAAATTTCAATTTTAGGATTTTTCTGCATCTGATCAAAAACGTTTTTCTGATTGTTGGTTGTGATGTAAAGTCTGCCTTCAAATTCGCATACAGCACCAAAGGGACGAACACGGGGCTGATCTCCCTCTGTGGTTGCCAGGTAAAATGTTCCGCATTCTTTTAAGTAATTGAGGATTTCGTTCATCGCTCTTGCTCCTTTCGTGTGACCATGATATAATTTGTTTACGAGATTATTATATCGAGTATGAGATTTTTGTAAACTACGATATTTTATGATACCTAGTATCAAGGAGGATACCTATATGGATAAAAAAGACTTATTTGGACTGTGTCCTTACGTAACTTCTCAGAAGATCCTCTCTGGAAAATGGTCCATTTACCTTCTCTATTTATTAAAGGATGGACCGGTGCGTTTTAATGAACTGAAGCGAATGATGCCAGAGGAGATTACCCATACAACTCTTTCCAGACAGTTAAAATCCCTGGAAGAAGAGGGACTGATTGTCAGAAAAGAGTATTCCCAGATTCCCCCAAAGGTAGAATACTTTTTAAGTGAAATCGGCAATAAATTTGATAAAGTTCTTCTGGCACTGGGAGAATGGGGAGATGAATATATTGAATTTATAAAAGAAAAGGCGTAAGAATTGCTTTACAATCACCCTTAGCTGTATGTATAATGTAAAAAATTATACTAACGGATATTTTAGGGAGAAGCAAAATGAGAGAACTGAAAGAAATTAGAAACGATTTAAATCAATGTGACCTTCAGATTCTGGAACTTTTAATGAATCGGCTTTCCTGCATCGAGGAGATCATAGAGTACAAGAAAGCATACGGCCTTCCCATTTTTCAGCCGGAGCAGGAAGAGGTTCAGCAGGAGACTCTTATCCGGGCTATTGGTGAACATGGTTATAAAGAGGAGCTCCTTGGAATTTTCCGTCAGATTGTGGAAGAAAGTAAAAGTGTGCAGAGTAAGAGTCTGTTTCATTATAACATCGCCCTCATTGGTTTTATGGGAGCGGGCAAAAGTACAGTGTCCAAATATTTAAAAGACATGCTGGCTATGAATGAAGTGGATGTAGATACAAAAATCGTGGAAGATCAGAAGATGCCTATAAAGGATATTTTTGCAAAGTACGGAGAAGAGTATTTTCGTAACTGTGAGAGCAACGCCATCATTAGTTTAAAGGACTGTCAGCAGACGATTATTTCCTGCGGCGGCGGTGCGGTAATCAGAGAAGAGAATGTGAAGAACCTAAAGAAAAACAGCAGAATCGTGCTTTTAACTGCCAGTCCGGAGACGATCCTGGAAAGAGTGAAGGATAGTGATGAGCGCCCTATTTTAAATGGAAATATGAATGTTGAGTATATCAAGGGACTGATGGAGAGACGGGCCAGCCTCTACCAGAGCGCGGCTGATATAATAATAGAAACAGACGGAAAAGATATTGTAGATATCTGTGAGGAACTTATCCAGTCACTGATGAAACTGGAAACAAAGTAGGAGATATCAGACTAAAACCGGCTAAATAATGAATCACTGCATATTCTGCACGTGTATCTCACTGAACCAATGAGATATACGTGTTTTTTTGTGTCCAAAAACCATCTACACAACTTCTACATATGCTCCTGTTATTCTTCTATCAGAAATGAAAAAGGAGGATGCGTAATGGGAAATGCAATCAGAACGAAAAAATTGCGTATCGGCGGGATGACCTGTATCAG
>SVDT01000297.1 GCA_015057775.1 Paenibacillaceae bacterium
ATAATAATCGGCACCGCTCTTTTCCTCTTTCATTTTCACAAAGGCTCCTGTCACATTGGCGGTTCCCGCGGAAGACCAGTCGCACCATAATTGCTGTTCTTTTTCTCCATCAATGGTGTAATAATATCTTAATTTAACATCAGAAAGATTGACGTCCCCGGTTCCCGTATTATACAGTCTGATTTTTGCTGCAATGCTGCTTACGGTTTCGGCTGTATTCATATTATACGCCTGGACTTTCAAATCTCCTGTTGGAATAACTGAACTATCCGTTATGGTTATTGTAAAAACAGGATCGTTCCCTCCGCTGAAATCAAAGGTTAATCGTAATTTGCCAACTGATTTACCTTCCAGATAGGAACTAAAAATGGTAACAATATGATCGGATACGACATAATCGGTTTCTTTCACCAGCAGATCGGTGCCATTTTTTATATTGTCAAGTGTATTTCCATTGTATATCACGGACACCGATACATCCTCAGGACTGTATTTGTCAAAAGATGAAGTTACCGGACTGATGGAAGAACTGCCTGAGGAACTTCCCGGCTCATTGCCGAATACTTTTACCCCATCGTCATATACCGGAATATAGGTTGTCTTAACCACTTTTCCGGAAGTTACACCGTCTAATCCAGTATAAGAATAATCATTGGTGTGATCCCAGGATGCCATGCTCTCCGGTGCGGCGATTCGAAGCTGGATTTCTTTTTTGTAGGCAGACTGTCCGCCCGGATAAATTTTGACTTTTGTAAAATCAACATTTACATAATAAATATTGTCAGCCTCTGCCCAGGGCAAAAGTCGGGATATTGCTGCTCCCTGGTTATAACTTGCAGTGATTGTAAAATCGTCAGCTGTATAGCCTTTCTTTACAGCTCCTGTTATATCAACAAAATACTTAAATGATAAATGGTCTCCCATCCTTGCAGGCCATCCCGAGCAATTATTTAATATAGCCTTGATCTCTATAAAGTTACTGCCTGAGGCGTTAATTCCGGCTTCCACAAAGTATTCGTCGTTGGTTACTTCTTCGATTGCCTTAAAGTCGGCAATGGGATCACCGCCGTATTCTCCATAAAGTTTTGCAAGTGCTCCCACAAATCCGGCATTATAGTCACAGGCGACCTCATTATTGACATAGTTATTAATATCATCTTTATAACTGTCGTCTTTATCGGGTCCTCCTACCAGAGCCCCGTAAAGGGTATGCCTGTGGTATGCGGGTACGGTCATGCTGTCCGCCCAGGAACTGTGGGCTGTTCTGTGGTGAGGCCTTTTGGGAAAATTTATCCCATAACCAACAACAAAACTGTGGCCGCTGCTTCCCAGAGCATAATCAATCTGCTGTTTGGCAAAGTTCTTGTAGGTTTCCACCTTTTTTGCACTGCAGCCTGACCAGTCAGCATAAACGCTGGCTAAAAAAGCTGTGGTGGTGGCATATCTTAAAGAGCCCCAGGTATCCAGCCAGGCAAGACCCTTTGGCGTATAGGAAATGCGGCTGCCGTTATATCCGGTTGTCCAATAATCCAGATGCATTTCCATACTGTTTCTGTACAACTCTTTTCCGGTTAATTTTGCAAGTAGCAAAGTAGCACCATTATGCACATCATCCCAGCATTGCGCCCATTTATAGGAAATGGTTGTAGATTGAGATTCTGTGCCCCAGTTTGGTACATAGGATTCTGCTTTGTCAAGATAATCGGAATCTTTGGTTGCTATATATAGCCATACACAAGACCAAGACAGTTCGTCGTAGAAACCGCTGCTGGAAGTGTAAAAGCCATTGGCTGCGGTATAACCGCTGTTACTTTTTGTTTTGTCAGCAAATGAAAACAGCTCCTTTGCATGTTGAATACAGGTCTGTGCATAGCTGGAGTCACGATCCGTAAAAATGACTGCTGCTGCCGCCAGAGCTGCCGCTGCCGCTGCTGAAACGGAAGAACCTGGACTGTTAACATCAACCCTGTAGGACGGTCTTCCCATCTGCATTACTTCTGCCGGCCCCCACCAGGAATGATCCGTATTGCCATTTCCCACCTGGTAGTAAAAGACATCTGCCGAAGGGTGGCACTTGATAAGATAATCAGTTACCCATTTGATTTCCTTTAATAAATACTCTAACTGACCACTTTCTTTTAAGGCATCCTCTGCCTCATATACGCTCCAGGCAAGCATGGCGGCTGAATAAGCCATGGGGAGATTAAATTTCACATGATCTCCTGCGTCGTACCAGCCTCCAGTTAAATCGATCCCTGCGTCTGAACCGTCAGACAACCCAGAATCTCCTCTCCAGTTATTTCGGATATCAGAAGGCAGTTTTCCGGAACGTTGGAACTCATAAAACATAATTGCTTTTTGTAATGCTTCTCCGTAATTATAATTTGACTCTTTTTTTGACGGCTGAGCCGCAAGGGTGGTAAATTTTTTTGTACGCATATTTATATCTCCTTATCAATCGTTTCGTACGCTGATCGATTGATGAAACGCATCCTTACGGGTTCTTATTGATAATCCTGACCCAAATCCAGTATTCTGATATTTGGGCCAGAATTTATATATTTTTAAGCTCTACGCTTTTATTACGGCTCTACTCCCCACTTCAGGCTGCCAGAAACATATCCTGTGATTTTTGTCCAGTCTGCATAACTGCTGCCTGATTTTGAAAAGGAATAATCTCCTGTCTGCGTATAACTGCTCCAATCAATTTTATTGAATCGTACCGGTACTTCAATGGACTGACCTTCTGCCAGTTTACCGGCTCCAGCTGTAAATCCGATCTCCAGGTAATAATCTGCACCTGGCTTTGCCTTTGGCATTTTTACAAAGGTACCTGTTACATTACTGCTGCCGACTGTAGACCAGTCACACCAGAAATTCTGGTCCTTTTCTTCGTCTATGGTGTAATAGTATCTGAGTTTCAAATCTGTAAGTGTGATACTGGTTTTTCCGGTGTTGGTGAGTTTAAACTTCGGTACAATTGAACTTACCTGTGGGTTTGTGGAATCATTATACATTTGTACTTGGATGTTTCCGACTGGTATTGAAGAATCTGTTATAGTCAGGACAAGTACCGGGTCAGTTCCTGCGTTGAAGTCGAAGGTGAGTTTTAATTTCCCAACTTCTTTTTCTGCCAGATAGGTTTTTAATAATACAACTGTATCATCGGTTAAGGTGTACTCCACACCCTCTGTTAAATATTTATTTCCCTCTTTAATCCCGATAAAGGTATTTCCGTTTAAGGTAAGAGTGACTTTAATGTCTTTCTGGTTGCCTGCCTTTTTGTCAAATGCTGCTGATGTGGGATCAATGGCAGAGTTGTTTACCGGCTCTCCGCCACCTTCAAACAGCATGGAATATACACCGTTTGCAATGGCTATATCACACTGTGCCCAGAAGCGGTGGTAATTTAATACCGGAGCTGTTCCTCTTTTGTAAGCGTTCTCAACCTTCTGAAAATCAGGATCATCTTTGTATTTAGAGCGGATATCTATAAACTTAACTCCCGATTTAATCTCATCTCCGTTTGGCATGGTTCCTTTCCATCCAGACGGTACATAGACTTCCTGATCAAAGAAGCGGCTGTAGTCATTCCTTTGTTCGGGAACGGAAAGTCCTTTGTCACCTTTGTATAAATTCCACATACGATCTAATAATTCCTTGGCAAGTACTCTGGCCTCATCGTCACCGGAAGCTTTGCTGTAATACAGTAAGGTGTTGGCGAGAGATCCTGACACGCCAAGATCAGTGCCATAGGTGCTTACTTTTACATGGAGATTGGGATTTCCGGTATAGGATCCTGTCCAATTATCAGGCTGGCCGGACCAGTCCAGATTATCAGGAATCGCAAAGGTTCCGTCTGCATTAAGTTTAACAACAGTTTTAATCCATTTAACCCATTTATCCAGTAAGGCTTTTGCCTTTAAATTCTTTGTTTTGTAATAATACTCTGCTACACGCTGCATTGACCATGCCTGGAACCCAAACCACCGGTTGCTTCCCGGATCAGCATATACAGGGTGTTCCTGATAGCCCATTCCATAAAAGGTTGCGGTTCCTGAAGGCCAGCTTTCATAACGGCCTTTATTGGAATTGGAGACACCGCCTGCAATTCCGCCTTCATCGGACTGCAGCCACTGATAGAATTCCAGCTGTCTCTCCAGGCTCTTACTCCAATCACTTGCACCATTCTGGGAACGTGGTTTGAATTCATCATCCTGTGACAATATCCAGGCTGCCATGGGATTCTGGTAACCAAAATGGCTGTGACTGCAGCCAATGACCCAGGACCAGTTTGCGTTCTCGCCGCCACCCCATGCATAATACCAGCTGAGCAGATAATGAGCTGCATCGTAACCGGTGCCGGCAGCTGTTGATGATCCAATTTTACGGAAGTATTTATCAAACATGGCATACCTTAAATAGTCACCCATTTTGCTTGCCTTGCCAATATAGGTTTCAAGATCCACCCCATATTCACTGGCCCACTGGTCTGCCCAGTATGTCGCCTGTATTGCCCGGGAATCTGCATCGGGTGCATCTGTATACTTGAACTGTTTTGCGTAATTGCTGTCTCCGGTAAACAGATCCAGGAATCCGTTTTTACCACCGAAACGCATGTCATCCCAGCATGGCTGAGGAATTGTCTCCCAGGTGGATTCTTCTCTTCCTCTCTGGAAGGTATTGATATAAGACGGTGCAGACTTGCCATCTCCCCGTCTGCCGAAACCATACCAGTTGTCCGCATCTAACAGCCAGTGCATGCCGTAGATAACAGAAGTACCATAGGTTGATTTTAAATCGTTATAGATTGGATCTGTTCCTACCGCTGCGCCAGAATCCAATTTTGCCGGATAAA
>SVDT01000298.1 GCA_015057775.1 Paenibacillaceae bacterium
TGGCTTCCTGAAGACGCTTCTGTGCCAGTACCGTATCGGTAATATCCATGCAGGCGCTTACAATTGCAAATCTTCCATCCTCCGCCTGTACCACCCGGCCCTTGGCCACCATCCACAGCCAGGATCCATCTTTTTTTCTCATCCGGTGACGGAACGTGTATTCCATTCCCGGAGCCATAAAGCGGAGCGTATTCCCCTGTATCATGTTTAAATCTTCCGGGTGCAGAAGGTTTCTTCCTAACCCATCGGTATCCCTGGCAAATTCCTCATAAGAATCGTAATTTAAAATACGAAGCATCTCATTATTGGCAAAATACAAAGGCAGCCCCTTATCACAGTAAACTCCAAATAAACCGCCTGGCGCCATCTGGGCAAAAACCGCGCTTGCTGCCCATTGATTCTCTTCTGCAATATTATTAAAGGAGATATTCTTACCGGCAATCTTAAGTACATCTCTTAGCATGTTCTGGGAGTCTTTCAGCTTCTGCCTCTGCTCCATCTGCTCTGTCGCATCTCTTACTGCCCCATAGTAAAGGCGGTGATCATCCTGCTCCCGTAAAAAGAAGACCCGCAGATGCACCCACATTAATTCTCCACTGGTGCGGTAACGGCGAAATGTACCCTCTGCCCCCTGCAGCGGATTGTTATATGCCTCCTCAAAAATATTCAGAACCCAGTCCATATCCTCTCTGTATACCTTGTTTAACACATACCGTTTTCGTTCTTCCATATCAATTGGATTATCTCCGGTTACACGGTAATATTCCTCATTCACACGGAGAATCTCACACCGGTCCTCGTAGATCTCATACAATGCAATGGCGCCAAGCATGTTGTTAAGCATGGCTTCACTGATGATATTCTCATTAAACAGATCTTCCAGTTTCAGCTGCTTTAGCTGCCGTGCCTGAATTCCTCTGTAATCTAAGTTGTTGTCTTCATCCAGAAGTTTTTCTAATACGTGTACCGGGAGGGGCTCATGATAATAAAAGCCCTGTCCGTAAATGCATCCAATATTGATCAGGAAATCAACCTGTTCCTTTTCTTCCACACCCTCTGCTATAACCTTCAGCTGCATCACTCTGGCCATGCGGACAATGGTTTCTAAGATTCCCATCCCTCTTCCCTTACTGTTCTCGTTCATATCAAGGAATTTGGTATCAATCTTGATTACATCCACATTCACATCCTTTAACATGTTTAAGGATGAATACCCGCTTCCAAAATCGTCCATAAATACAGGGAAACCGGCCCTGCGCAGATCTTCCACAACTTTACGGATCAAATCGTAATCTTCTGCATAAGCACTTTCCGTAATCTCAATCTCCAGATATTTGGGATCAATCTCATAGCGGCTCACCAGCTGTTTAAACTTCTCCACAACATCAATGGCATAAATATCCATGCGGGACATATTAACCGAAATCGGGATGGGGCGCCTTCCCTCTTTAATCCAGGTGCTTAACTGTCTGCATACCATCTCCCAGACATACACGTCAAGATATGTAATAAAGCCGTTCTGCTCCAGCAGCGGAATAAATTCTCCAGGTGATATCACCCCTCTCTGGGGGTGCTGCCATCTGACTAAGGATTCCAGACCGATAATCCTGCCTGTCAGCATATTGCACTGGGGCTGGGCATAGAATATAAATTCCTTCTTCTCAAGTGCCCGCTGAATTTCAGAAAGCAGAACCTGATCACTTTCCATCTTCCGCTTCATTCCCGGATCATACCAGCCCACACGTTTCGTATAATTGCCCTTTACAGAATTAAGCGCTATGGCAGCCCTGTCATACATCATGCTTACCGGAAGGCTTAAATCCTCAACCCGGTACACACCAAATGCAGGCATAAATCCTGCGTTGCCCCCATACTGCTTGGCATAGATGTTAATCACATCCTCCAGTTCTTCCAACACAGACAAATCTTCTGGAATGAGGATAACAAAATCATCTCCGCCCATATAACCGGCGACAGAGGAGTAAAACTTCTCGATCTCTTTTAAATAATCGCCAATTCTAATTAAGAAACGGTCCCCCTCCTCTTCTCCGTACCATTCATTAAACAGCTTAAAATGTTCAATATCGATTGCCACCATAAAAAAACCGGTGGAATCTGTATTTTTTAAAAGATAATCTGCTTTCTCAAAAAATGGCCCATAACGGTAAAGACCCGTCATGGAATCCGTCTCTTCCCTTATCTCCCTGAGCCGTCTTTCCTCTTCTTCATCCTTCCTCTTTCGCTCATCGATATCCTGAATATAACACATAATGATGGCATCTTTATCCGGATCTTCCCCGCTGCGGAATAAAACCAGAATCAGATTCATCCAGCAGTATCCGTCACCTGGCATCTTCCTGCGGAACTCTCCCCTTAATACCCGGTCGCTGTCCCTTAAACGGGTGGCCATGGAAGATAAATCCCAAAATTCTTCAAAGCTCTGCTTTTCATCGGGATGCACCATGAAATTCAGTGTTTCCGTAAGAATCTGATCCAACCGGCCTTCCTCAGGAGACAATTCCAGTTTTTCGCTATCATGAAATAAAACTTTATAAGTATTCGCTAAAAAATTAAGTTCCAGCAATCCGTCATACACCGTTGATTCAGTCAGGTAATAAAACAGATTTTTATTTTTTTCATCTACCGGCCGTGACATAATAAGCCTGCAGTTTTCACTGCCCGGCCAGTCAATCTGCCCGGAAGAAATTGACATCCAGACCTGAGAAGCAGTATTATAAGAAATCACCGGACCGCTGTTCTCACCTGCCCAGGGGCAGTCCGTACAGGGAGCCGATTTTACTCCTATCCCTTGATAGCAGTGCATTCCTACCTGTAAATTCGGATAATATAATTTTGCCATATCATTCAGATATACAATCTTGTAATCCTGGTCAATTATGTAAATACCAGCTTCTCCGTTTTCACACGACATACGCTTCATAAGCTCCCGCCTCTCCTGCAATATATCTTCTTTGCAGTAACTAAATTAAGGTATATTATAGTATGAAAATGTAGTTTTCGTCAACACGTTAGCAATATACCGTAGCAGAATTTTTATTCATGTCAAATCATAATTATACATATTTTATCAAATACCTGCCCAGTTACATTTCTATAATCATAATTACTCTAGGTATCTTTTCCCTGTTTTTATGATAAACAGGGAATTTTACGTTCTTCTAAATGAAGCCTGTCTATTGATTATTGGACGAAATATTATTAATTCCAGGGTTTAATATACAAGGAATTTTTCTTATTTTATTAATAAATATTTTTATGGAAGAAACAAAAAGCATGACAGCCACGGAAGCTGCCATTTTTTCTCAGACGGCTTCCCTGGACGGCTGTCATGCCTAAATATTTCTTTTTACTGAAGTGCCTTCACCTGCTCTGCAAATTCATGAGACAGGGTAAATCTGCCTACGTAACCCACTTCTCCTGTCATCAGAACACTGTAATCTTCCTTGATTTCCACTTCCAGAACCCCGCCTGGCATATGCACATACATCTTTGGATCTGTCAGCCCCATACGGTATGCGGCTCCTGCTGCTGCACAGCCGCTGGTTCCGGAGGCAAGGGTATAACCAGCTCCTCTTTCATAGATCTCAATCTCAATATTGGTGCGGTCCAGCACCTTTAAAAGCTGGGTATTAATCCGTTCCGGAAAATACTCGGCATTTTCAGAATGCTTCCCGATCCGGCATACCAGATCTTTTGATATATCATTTAACCAGATTACACAGTGGGGATTACCGATGCTTACACAGGTAACGCGGTAAGGGATGCTGCCAAACAGCATGGTTTCATTTAAAACCTCTCTTCTTGGGCCTGTAACAGGTATTTCATCACTGTAAAAGCTGAGTTTGCCCATGGAGACTTTAATCTTGGTTCCCTCTTCATTTAAATACTGGATGGTCTGCTCTCCGCTTAAGGTGTTGATTACAAACTTATTTTTCTGGACATAACCAGCATCCTTTAAATATTTTCCGAATATCCGTACACCGTTTCCGCTTAACTCCGCTTCACTTCCATCAGGATTTAATATTTTTACTTCCAGCTTATCCTGCCCCATGATGGGTCCAACCAACAGCCCGTCTGAGCCTACACCAAAGTTCCGGTCACAAATCAGCCGGATATTCTCCTTTGTCAGTTTGCATTCATTTTTATTGGGATCAAAAATAAGATAATCATTTCCAAGACCATGATATTTTTCCAAAGTTATATTCATTCTAATGCCCCTTTCCCGTGCCTGACAATTAAGTCACACAGTTCCTGATAAGAGATTCCTGCAGCTTTTGCTTCCTGGGGAAGTAAGCTGTAGGGTGTCATCCCCGGTAATGTATTTGCCTCCAGACAGTAAATACTGCCATCTTGTTCCATCATAAAATCCACTCTGGAGTAATAACCAAGTGAAAGAGTCTTATGTACTTTTACAGCCAGATCCGCCAGATGATCCGCTTCTTCTTTTGAAAGACTGGCAGGACAAATCTCCTCTGTCTTACCCGGCTGGTATTTGTTCTCATAATCATAAAAGCCGCTTATGGGCTTAATCTCAATAGCCGGAAGTGCTGTTCCTCCAAGTATACCCACTGAAAATTCCCTACCGGTAATTTTCGCCTCAGCAAGCACCGTGTTTTCACAGGAAAATGCAGTCTCAAGTGCCTTCTTCCACTGCTCTTCCTCTTCCACCATGGT
The DNA here is from genome assembly GCA_015057775.1 of Paenibacillaceae bacterium. Lineage (GTDB taxonomy): Bacteria > Bacillota > Clostridia > Lachnospirales > Lachnospiraceae > Lacrimispora. The sequence continues at coordinate 4,696 of SVDT01000298.1, forward strand.
TACTCCTACGCTGGACCCGCAACCGCATGGTTTGACAACACAGGGAAATACAAAAGGCTCTGCGTCAGATCCTTTTTCATAAAGTCTTGTATGATAATTAGGAAGTTAATTATCACACGTTCCTTTCTTTTTAATATCGTGGTTATAATACATTCAGATAC
>SVDT01000299.1 GCA_015057775.1 Paenibacillaceae bacterium
ATCCTTGTCTCTAATGATATCAGCAATTCCAGAGCACGTGCACTGTTAAAAAATCTGGAGCTGTGGGGAATCGAAAATATCTGTGTTACCAGCGAGGAGCCACAAAAGTTAAAAAACACATTTACTGGTTTCTTTGATAAAATTCTTGTGGATGCACCCTGTTCCGGAGAAGGGATGTTTCGAAAAGACGCAGATATGGTAAAAAGCTATGAAGAGCATGGGCCGGAATACTATGCGGCGATTCAGAAAGAAATCGTTGGACATGCAGTGGATATGCTGGCTCCCGGCGGACTTATGATGTACTCTACATGTACCTTCTCCATTTGTGAAAACGAAGATATCATCCGCCTGATCCTGGATAACCATACTGATATGGAACTGGTAAAGCTGCCGCTGTTTGAAGGCGCTTCCGACGGAATCGGTCTGTCAGGCTGCCTGCGTCTGTTTCCCCATAAAATTAAGGGGGAGGGCCATTTTATGGCACTTTTAAGGAAAAAAGGCGGATCAGTTGGGACAGAAGAAGCAAAGACAGAAAGGAAAAAGGAAAAAGAGCTTCCTAAAGAGCTTTCCCAGTTTCTTTCCCTGATATCAAAACCTCTCATCAGCTCCCGTATTGAGATAAAGAATGACTGCGTGTATTATCTTCCGGAATATTTTCCGGAAAACGGAGGAAAACTCCGTTATCTGCGAACAGGTCTTTGCCTTGGCGAGATGAAAAAAGAACGGTTTGAACCCTCTCAGGCACTGGCCCAGTCTTTAAAAATGGGAGAATTTAAACAAACTCTTTCATTTCAAAAAGAAGATGAGAGAGTGATCCGGTATTTAAAAGGAGAGACTGTTTTTTTAACAGAAACGGAAGAACGAATAAAGGGCTGGTGCTTAATCTGCGTAGATGGATTCCCTCTGGGATTTGCAAAAGGCAATGGCGATACCCTTAAAAATAAATACTATCCGGGATGGCGGTGGCAGTGATGAAAGAAATTCGATTAGATAAATATTTAACTGAAATGGGAGAAGGAACAAGAAGTCAGATCAAAGAGATGGCAAGAAAAGGCAGAATTACCGTCGACGGAATTCCAGAGAAAAAATCCGACCGTAAAATGATACCCGACCAGAATGTCATTGCTGTTGACGGAAGAACCATCTCCTACGCAGAAGTAGAATATTATATGCTGTGCAAGCCCAAGGGGGTTGTATCAGCGACAGAAGATAAACGGTATCAGACAGTGATTGACTTAATTACCGATCGTAAGCGGGGAGATTTGTTCCCGGTAGGAAGACTGGATATTGATACAGAAGGCCTTCTTCTCATTACCAATGACGGAGATCTGGCTCATCAGCTTTTATCTCCCAAAAAGCATGTGGACAAGGTGTACTATGCTAAAATAGATGGAGAGATTCCTGCAGATGCAACAAAGCGCATGGAGGAGGGAGTGGAACTGGAAGATGGGACATTAACCATGCCTGCCCGTCTTGAAATTCTGGAATACGGAAATCCATCCACCATTCTTCTTACCATCAGGGAGGGAAAATTCCATCAGGTAAAACGAATGTTTGAAGCGCTGGGGTGCAGTGTGGTATACTTAAAGAGACTCTCTATGGGAAGTTTAAAGCTGGATGAGAATTTACAGCCGGGAGATTACCGTCCCCTTACAAGAGAAGAGATTGACTTATTAAAGAGCCATGGAAAGGAAGAAAAAACAAAAGATGTTAAATGAGAAAAAGGCTGTGATTTTTGATCTGGATGGAACCCTGGTGGATTCCATGTGGATGTGGAAATCCATTGATATAGAATTTTTAGGAAGCAGGGGAATTCCCTGTCCGGAAGATTTAGAAAAAGAGATTGAAGGAATGAGCTTTACGGAAACTGCCTTTTATTTTAAAGAGCGTTTTAAGCTTACAGAATCTCTGGAAGAGATCAAGGGAATCTGGACGGATATGTCTCTGGATAAATATAAAAATGAAGTCCCCTTAAAAGCAGGCGCAGGAGAATTTCTGGCTTATCTGGCATCTCAGGGTCTTTCCATGGGAATTGCTACCAGCAACGGCAGAGAGATGGTGGATGCGGTGATTGATTCCTTAAAAATCGGGAAGTATTTCAGTATAGTAGCTACTTCCTGCGAGGTTGCGGCAGGGAAGCCTGCACCGGATATTTATTTAAAGGTGGCAAAGGAGCTTAACGTCATACCGTCACAGTGTCTGGTTTTCGAGGATGTTCCGGCAGGAATACTTGCAGGGAAACGTGCCGGAATGACAGTCTGTGCCATAGATGACGAATTTTCCAAAGCAATGGAAACGGAAAAACGGGAACTTGCCGATTATTTTATTTACGATTATTACCAGCTGTTAAAAAGAAATGGAGTTCAATCATGATGCACGACTATCTACCGATCACCAGGGCGGACATGAATATCCGGGGGTGGAAACAATGTGACTTTGTCTATGTAACAGGGGATGCATATGTAGACCACCCGTCCTTTGGACACGCTATAATCAGCCGTCTGTTAGAGGCACATGGATATAAGGTGGGAATCATAGCGCAGCCTGACTGGAAAGATCCATCAAGCATTTCTGTTCTTGGTGAGCCAAGGCTTGGATTTCTGGTTTCCGGCGGAAATATGGATTCCATGGTGAATCATTACTCCGTTTCCAAGAAAAAACGTCAACAGGATTCCTACACTCCCGGAGGAGTTATGGGAAAGCGTCCGGACTATGCCACTACGGTTTACTGCAATCTCATTCGCTCTGTTTATAAAAAAGCACCTGTTATAATCGGGGGAATTGAGGCCAGTCTAAGGCGTCTAGCTCATTACGATTACTGGTCAGACCGTCTGAAACACTCCATTTTGATTGATTCCCAGGCAGATTTAATCTCCTATGGAATGGGGGAGAAATCCATTGTTGAAATCGCAGATGCGTTAAACAGCGGCATTGACATTCGGGATATTACCTTTGTAGAGGGAACAGTTTACAAAACAGACAGCCTGGAATCGGTGTATGACGCGCAGGTTCTTCCCTCATATGACAGTATGAAAAAAGACAAGCTGGAGTATGCAAAGAGCTATTATATTCAGTATGGTAACACAGATCCATTTATTGGAAAACGTCTTGTGGAACCATACAAGGACAATTTATATGTGGTTCAGAATCCACCGGCAAAACCGCTGTCAACAGAGGAGATGGACCGGGTTTATTCCCTGCCTTATATGAGAAATTATCACCCCTCCTACGAAGAACTTGGTGGAGTACCGGCGATCAGAGAAATTAAGTTCAGCCTTATCAGCAACCGCGGCTGTTTTGGAGCCTGCAGCTTCTGCGCCCTTACCTTTCATCAGGGTCGGATTATTCAGGCCAGAAGTCATGATTCCCTGATTGAGGAAGCGAAATGGCTGACCAATGAACCGGATTTTAAAGGTTATATCCATGATGTGGGCGGTCCCACTGCAGATTTCCGTTATCCGGCCTGTGAAAAGCAGATCGGCAAAGGCGCCTGTCCCAATAAGCAGTGTCTGTTTCCGGAACCCTGTAAGAATTTAAGGGCAGACCATTCCGATTATATTGAGCTTTTGAGAAAGTTAAGAAATTTACCCAAGGTAAAGAAAGTATTTATCCGTTCAGGAATCCGTTTTGATTACGTGCTTGCAGATCCGGGTAAGAAATTCTTAAAAGAGCTTTGTGAATATCATGTCAGCGGTCAGTTAAAGGTGGCACCGGAGCATGTAGCGGACAATGTCCTCAGCAAAATGGGCAAACCGAGAAATGATGTTTATCGTAAGTTCGTAAAGGAATACAACGATATGAACGGCCGTCTTGGGTTAAAACAGTATCTGGTTCCATATTTAATGTCATCCCATCCGGGATCGGGATTAAAGGAAGCCATTGAACTTGCCGAGTATCTTAGGGATCTTGGATACATGCCGGAGCAGGTTCAGGATTTTTATCCCACGCCTTCTACCATTTCCACCTGCATGTATTACACAGGCTATGACCCCAGAACCATGGAACCGGTTTATGTTCCCACCAATCCCCATGAAAAAGCGATGCAGAGGGCATTAATCCAATACCGGAATCCAAAAAACTATGAACTGGTGGAAGAGGCATTAACAAAAGCTGGCAGAACTGATTTGATTGGTTTTGATAAGAAATGCCTGATTCGCCCTAAATCTGGTTTTAAGCCTGGTTATTCCCAGGGGAAAACGGGAAAAGATAATGGAAACGGGAAAAGGACGGAAAGCCCAGCGGGAGGTCAGAGAGACCGAAAGAAAAAGACCATCCGCAATGTCCATAAGAAATCAACTAAAAAATAATAACAATGTCTGATTGAAAGAAGGGATCATGATGAAGGTAGCTATCGTAACAGGAGCGTCTTCCGGTATGGGAAGAGAGTTTATCATGCAGATTGCCGACCGCTTTGGCGGCATCGGAGAGATCTGGGCAATTGCCAGAAGACAGGAGCGGATTGAAGAATTATCTCCTCTTGTACCGGTGAAGGTAAGATCATTTGCCATTGATTTAACAGATGACAGCAGACTTGAGTGTCTGCAGGATGTTTTATTTGAAGAAAAACCAGAGGTAAAGTGGTTAATCAATGCTGCCGGTTATGGAAAGATCGGGGCGGCAGGTTCCATCAATTTAAATGATGAACTTGGAATGGTGGATTTAAACTGCAGAGCACTTTGTGCAGTGACCCATATGGTACTTCCCTATATGTCAGAAAATAGCAGAATCATACAGTTTGCATCTGCAGCTGCTTTTCTGCCCCAGCCTGGCTTTGCTATCTATGCAGCAACCAAAGCCTTTGTTTTAAGCTACAGCAGAGCGCTAAATGAGGAATTAAAACCAAGGAAGATTCTT
>SVDT01000300.1 GCA_015057775.1 Paenibacillaceae bacterium
ACCCCCTTTTCTTCTATAAAAATGTATTCATCCGGAATCAGCACACCGTCGGCATTGGCCGAATTTTTAATCTCCCGAAGCTGTGCAGCTGGAGAAAGCTCGGTCTGATCGTTTGTACTAACCCGTACATAAGCCGCCCCAATGGGTTTTGTCTCATTTTTAATCAATGAGTTCCCTTCTTTCCGATAATTAAAAGAGAAGATACCTGGAAACAGGTACAATCTGTGTCACATACATTTTACAGGAAGGGGTATAAAATTATGAGTAAAACAATCAAGATTGTAAATTACATAGAGTTTACTGGAGAAATGGTTTTGTTTGACACCCTGCCAGAAGAGGAAAAAAAGAAGGCCGCTGAAAAAATTCTTGATCTGATGATGAGGCAGGCAGGCTATATTAAGACAGAAAACAAAAAAAATGCCGGTCATCTGTTATCATGATGACCGGCATTTTTTCTATGACTGTGATGTGGATTGGCAATCTGTATCATCCGTGTAGTTTTTAAAGGGAAAGAAAAATTCCGGAATTCCGGAGGCATATGGAGCGATATCGTATTGCTGATAGTAGATGACCACGCCGCAGGGCTTTAAGTAAAATGCGTTCATATCAAAATTTCCCCGGATCAGATTTGCATAATCATCAAAGTAGATGCCCGGATTTTCTTTCTGGCGGATAACAATCTCATTTTCAATTACTTTAAAAATATCATTTACATCTTTTACGTCTAGAAAAAAGTCGGTTATATGCATCTGCTTTCCTGTCTTGAAGTTCCAGGTCTGGGACTGCCTCAACGTATTTCCGTGAGCCCCGCCCAAATAAGAATATTGGTCAGTATAGAGGCTGGTAAAGCAATCCTCATTATAGGTGATTACATAATTGGAAAGGAATTCATAGCTGTGAAAGGGAAATTCATTGTCTTTTGCATACATGGCATCTTCCACAGCCTGAGGGTATAAAACCTCGCGGCAGTATTTTTCCGACTGCTGGGACTGAATCTCATAGAACTGATTAATGGAGTTTGCCGCGGCAGTGCTGCAGGTTGATGTAAAATAAGGATAGTTGATAGTATAAGTAAGGACAGGAACATTGTTATGTTTCATTACATCTGTCTTCGTTTTTTGGGTGATTGTCTGCATGAGAACCTCAGGAAAGAAAGTTTTTTATATTATATGAAAGCTCAGCAGGTTTATTGCGGAAAAATGAGAAACGGGCTGAATCTGAGATCCAATATGTATAATCGGGACCGTTTTTACCATACTATCTTTGAGGTGATCAAATATGAAAAATAAAAACAAGGATAATTGCAGCTCCAGTGCAAAGGATGAGAACCAAAAGCCCGAAACATTTCAGAATCACTGGGAGACTGGCAAATTCTTAGGTCCCAATACGTTGAGGCATGAGGAAAGCATTAAAGTGTATGAAAAAAAGGAAGAGGAGTGATAAAACACTTCTCTTCCTTTTTTAGGGAGTGGTTATTGATTATATGTTTTTGAAATTTGGCGGACCAGATGGAGAAATGGGCGCTTCCATGCGTTATCTTTCCCAGCGTTATGCTATGCCGTATAAAGAAGGGAAAGCAATTTTGACAGATATTGGAACGGAAGAACTGGCCCATCTTGAAATTGTAGCAACCATTGTTCATCAGCTCACCAGAAACCTAACCCCGGAGCAGGTAGTAGAATCCGGATTTGGTCCATATTATATTGACCATACCACTGGAATCTGGCCTCAGGCAGCGGGCGGAGTTCCATTTAATGCATGTGAATTCCAGTCCAAAGGAGACCCAATCACTGACTTGGTAGAAGATATGGCAGCAGAACAAAAAGCAAGGAGTACTTACGACAACATTTTGCGTGTTATTACTGATCCTGATATATGTGATCCAATCCGGTTTTTAAGGGAACGTGAAATTGTCCATTTCCAGAGATTTGGTGAGGCACTTAGAATCACCCAGGATAATCTGGACAGCAAAAACTTTTATGCATTTAATCCCAGCTTTGATGTTAAAACAAAATGTAAATAGGGGTAATGATTACCCAGACATAATGAAAGAGAGTGCCGATTCAATTTTCGTGGGTCGGCGCTTTCTTTCTATAATTCTATAAATCGGTAGCAGCCATTGAAAAATTAATATTGATAGTTAGTAGGCTTTTAGTTATTATGAAATTATTAAAAGTAAAGTCAGGAGAGAAGACATGCTTAAAATTAAAATAACAATAATGGAAAGTAAATGTCGTGGCGGATATCATAAAGCAGGTGAAAGTTTTTATGTTAAAGATCTGTGCCCACCAATATGCCATGAGCTATGGAATAGTGCATATCCTATGATATATGCACTACAAAATGGCGCTGTATTAGATTATGGTGAAGGTAAAGACACTCAGTTTGATATTAAATGTCCAGATGGAGGACGGGTAATACTACATGGAGAATTGGTTGAAAATTAATATAGTAAAAATATTTTAAATTATCAACTAACAGTATTGAGCTGGTAGTTTTTTTGTTGTTATAATGAGAAGAGTTAACAGATTAAAGTCATTATTACGTTATCCATGTATGGAAATATTTAATATTTAATAGTAACCAGAAGAGGGACTTTTCTTTTATCAATTCTTGTGGTATGCTGGAAAAATATGGGATTTAATAACAATAAAAACTACATGGAGGGGCATTGTATGAAACAAATAAGAAGAATATTCTATATGACAGCAATACTATCAGCTAGTATTACCATAACATCATTTGCAAATCGTTATAATCCAGAAACTCAAATTGGACCGTTGACAGAAGAAGACATACAAAATATGGATGCAGATTTGGCAGAACGGAATTATTTATCTAATCAGCCATCTATAGAATATGATGAGAATACGGATTCTTACTATGAAGATATTTATGTAAAAGCAAAGCCAGGAAGCTGGAAGAGTAATGATAGTGGAAAATGGTATGAGTTGGAAAATGGGAATTATTATAAAAATGGTTGGGTCAGAATTGACGGAAAGCGTTATTATTTTGATGAAAACGGATATATGAAAACAGGTTGGATTCAAGTACGAAGCAACTGGTACTATACTGATGATACAGGAGTTATGGTGACGGGAGAACGCCGGATAGATGGAGTGACTTATAATTTTAATGCATATGGAATTATGAAAAAATAAAAGATAACATTAGTTGCATTTGGCCTACACTGGCTATAATAAGCGCCGATTCACGTTGTGTGAGTTGGCGCTTTCATTGATTCCTTTTTGAGTTACTTAGAGTATAAAATCATTCTTTCATGTCCTTAGAATTTGTGACCGAAATCGCCTTTCCTGTATCAGCATTAAAAAATTTTACATGGACATTGTCAAACGCACAGAAGCGTTAGTTCAGAAATAAACTGCCCAGACGAAAGAAAGGAGCCGGTAAGATCAAAGGATCCTGCCGGCTTATATAAATGTAAAGGATATTACCTGTAACAATTGTTACTATACTCTTTTGTTATGTAGAAAAGTTGTAGAGTATGTGAAGATTTTGTGAGAGAAGAGTTAACAGGAAATCATTGATGATTTATAAATACAATGGTATTCTGTTTGTAAAATGCTACTTTATCAATCAGGGGTCTTATATTACCCCAACCCATAAAAAGTTATTTCATTGCTTATTTTAATAGTACACATTATATATGTTATTGTTGATATAGTTAAATATGGTAATATCTAAAGTCTAATGATTATCATGTAATATTAGCTGGAATAGAAGCTGAAAGTGAATGGAGGTAAATCTATGTATGAGAGATTGCTTGACAAGTCAATTCGCCCTAACATATCTAATATGATTGAATGGTGTGGAGCGAGTGGAATACTATTTATTGAATTAGAGCAGTTCATGAAAGAGGTGAAACATGCTCAAAGTGAGATACGTTTTCCTTATGGAAATAGCTATGGCTGGTGCGTTACCTACCGTAGAAATAAAAAGCTGCTTTGTGATATTTTTCCCGAATGTGGAGCTTTTAATGTTATGCTGAGGTTATCCGATGATTCATTCCAAAAGGCATATCCTTCCCTTACACAGTATACACAGGAGCAAATAGATGCCAAATATCCTTGTGGTAGCGGCGGATGGATTCATTACCGAATTACAAACAAAGAGCATTTAGATGATATTATGAAATTGTTGGAATTAAAATAAAAACATTTTACGAGCTTATAGTTGATTAATGTTTTTTCAAAAGCAATCAGATCAATTGACTATTAGACTGATCTGTTATGTCTAAAATAGAATATTATATGTCGTATATACTTGACATTAAGTACATCATATTGTAATATAGTCATGTGGAGGTGATTGCAGTGGGTCGAAATATACCAATAAAAGTTGCCCGTGCCCAACTGGATCTGACTCAAAAAGAGCTGGCTGAAAAAGTGGGAATTTCACGGCAGACCATGAATGCCATAGAGCAAGGTGAATACAACCCAACGATAAAATTATGCCGGGCTATTTGCCGGGTATTAGGAAAAAGTCTTGATGATTTATTTTGGGAGGATGATAATAATGAATAGAAAAAAGAATAATCTGGATGAAATGCAGGAGCAAAAGTTATTAAAGATCGAACACTACGGATTCTGGATTGTGTATTGGGGACTGTTAGCTGCAATTCTGCTACAGGTAACCTTGTCTACAGATTCCGAAAACTTATTCCGTAATATTGCAGGTGAATGGGTGGTATTTATGCTTGTTTCCATATACCTGCTTATAGCATGCATGATTAATGGCATATGGGACAGGAGATTGAAACCAAATTTTAAAACAAACGTCATGCTTAGTCTGATATCTGG
>SVDT01000301.1 GCA_015057775.1 Paenibacillaceae bacterium
TGCATCGTTGCCGGCGACTTAACCCTGTTTAAAGATGGCAGGCTAAGAATTACCAACGTATTAAAAGACAGCGATTTAAAAGACGGAGATAAGATTGTAACATCCAATATCAGTTCTGTGTATTTACCTGGAATTTTAGTGGGATATGCTTCCGATATCACCAACGATACCAACAATGTTACTAAATCCGGTTATTTAATTCCTGCCGCAGAGTTTGGCAGCCTTCAGGAGGTGCTTGTAATAACCCAGCTGAAAGCTGATATGATGAAGGAAGGGGAGTCTGCTCCGGCTGCAGAAGGAGGAGACACTGCAGAAACCACAGCCCAGTCAACCCAGGCTGCAGAGAGCGAAAGCGCTTCCCAATAGTGAAAAGGAGTAACATGAGACGGATTTTATTCAACGTACTGCTTATTATACTGGCATTTACCATCCAAAACTGTATATTTCCCCTGCTTCCGTTTCTATCGGCTACACCCAACCTGCTGTTGATTCTCACTTTTTCTTTTGGATTTATACATGGGAAAGAAGCGGGAATGTACTATGGTCTGTTAGCAGGTCTTCTTATGGATTTGTTTTACAGCGGCCCCTTTGGATTTTATACCCTGATTTTTATTATTATGGGCTATGTTAACGGAATCTGTACCAGATATTACTATGAAGATTATATAACGCTGCCATTAATTATGAGTGTACTGAATGAACTGGCCTATAATTTTTATATCTATGTGTTCCGCTTTTTAATTCGTCAAAAATTACGGATCGGTTTTTACTTTATTAATCTGGTTTTACCTGAGATTATCTTTACTGTTGTGACCACGCTTCTGTTTTACAGGGTATTCCTGATTATGAACCGCCATTTGGAAGAGATTGAAAAAAGAGGTGATTCTACGATTGTTTAGGGATTTAATGGAGATCATAAGAGATGTATTCAGGAAGGCTGCTTCAAGCCGTCTTTTTATTCTTGGAATCATCTGTTTGGCCATGTATACCGGACTGGTTCACACACTTTTTAATATGCAGATTATTAATGGTGAAAAAGCCTTAAGCGATTACCTGCAGCTTACAGAGCAGACCATTACCACTGCAGGCACAAGAGGAAACATCTATGACAGAACCGGTAAGGTGCTGGCTTATAATAAACTTGCTTACACGGTTATGGTACAGGATAACGGTGCCTATAAAAAAACAGATGATAAAAACCACATGTATTTAAGACTGGTGCAGATTCTTAAAAAGCATGGAGAAAACGTAGAGGGTAAATTTGAAATATCCGTTGATTCCAATGGTGATATGGTTTATACCTCTACTTCTGAATCTGCAAGAAAACGCTTTCTAAGGGATTATTACGGACTGAAGAAGGTAGAGGACTTAGATGATGCAAAAGGTCTTTATCCTTCCAATTTAAGTGCCAGAGAACTGTTTGACCGGATCTGTGAAGATAACGGTTTAAAGAGTTTAAAAGATTCTGACGGGAATCCCGTTGCCCTGACCGACCAGGAGGCACTGGATATTATTAATATTAAATATGCCCTTCGTCTCATGCTGTACCGAAAGTATGAAGCGACTGCAGTGGCTACAGAAGTATCGGACGATACGGTAGCCGATATCCTGGAACATATCGGTGATTTACAGGGGGTTACCGTGGAAGAGACCACAATCCGGGCTTATAACGACAGTATTGCTTTTGCCCCTGTTATTGGGTATACGGGTAAGGTTCCGGAGGAACAGCTGGAAAATTTACAGAGCCGGAAAGATGACTATGATATCAATGATATTGTAGGGCGGACAGGCATTGAGTATACCATGGAGCATGAGCTTCAGGGAACCAAGGGAAAAAAGACCATTTATAAAGACAGTGTGGGAAGAATCCGGGAAACCAAGGATGAGACGGATTCTCTTGCCGGCAATGACGTTTACTTAACATTGGATGCAGATCTTCAAAAAGGTATCTACCATTTGATTGAACAGTCTCTCGCTGGGGTTTTGATCAAAACCATTGTAAATGGAGATTACCAGACGAGCAGCACGACAGACGGATCCAATATGAAGATTCCCGTAAAAGATGCTTATTTTCAGCTGATCAATAATAATGTCCTGTCTCTAAAGGAAATTGAGTCAGAGGAGGCGTCTGATACGGAAAAGAACATATACCGGAAGTATGAAGCTTCAAGGAAAGAGATATTAGACCAATTACGCAGCGAACTGATGAGTCCTCATGCAACAGTTATGAAAAATCTTACGGAAGATATGAAAGCCTATATGTTTTATATTTACAGTTATCTCTCCGAACCTACTGTGGGAATAGTAAAAGCAGAGGCCATAGATGCAGACAGTGAAGAATTCCAGGCGTGGAAATCAGATGAAATAAGCCTGAGGGATTATCTCTATTATGGAATTGCAAACGGCTGGATTGATACCACGAAACTGGAAACAGACGTCAAGTATTCCAGCGCAGATGATACCTTTGAAGCGTTGGTAACTTATGTATCAGGTAAGCTGGAACAGGACAGAAACTTTACCAAAAAGATCTACCGGTATTTAATCAATAACGATACCATAACCGGACAGGAATTATGTCTGGCTTTATACGATCAGGGCGTAATAAAGGAGAATGAACAGGACATTGCCGAATTAAGAGCGACTGGAGATGCATATACCTTTCTTTTAAAAAAGCTGTCTGCCCTGGAGATTACTCCTGCTCAGTTAGCCCTGTCCCCCTGTAATGCAGGAGTGGTAGTGACCAATGATAAAACCGGAGAAGTGCTTGCACTGGTTTCGTATCCGGGGTACGATAATAACAGGATCGGGGATGGCTCTTATTTCAGCCAGCTTCAGGCGGATTTATCCCTCCCCCTTTATAATAATGCAACACAGACGCGAAAAGCACCGGGGTCCACATTCAAACCGATTACAGCAGTTGCGGCTCTTGAAGAGCATGCGATTACCGCCGATGAAACCATTAACTGCTCCGGAATTTATACTGATGTGGAACCTCCCATCAAGTGCTGGATTTACTCCGGCCAGCATGGTCCGCTTAATATTGTTGGGGGAATTGAAAATTCCTGTAACTATTTCTTTGCAGATTTAGGCCACCGTCTTTCTACAGATGGAAACGGAATTTATTCTCCGGATTTAGGACTTGAGGTTTTACGAAGCTATGCAGCAAAATTTGGACTGGATCACAAATCCGGTGTGGAGATTGGTGAGCTGGATCCACAGATTTCCAAAGAAGCGCCGGAACGTTCCGCCATGGGACAGGGAAGCCATGCTTATACCAATGTCCAGTTGTCAAGGTATGTTGCTGCCATAGCAAACAGGGGAACTGTTTTTGAACTCAGTTTACTTGATAAAACAACGGATTCTGAAGGTAATCTGATTAAAGATTATACCCCTGAGATTTCTTCTCATATTGACGCGGCGGGCTCAACGTGGGATACTGTACAACAGGGAATGAGAGAAGTGATTGCTAACGGTTCGACTAAGAGATTATTTGCGGATCTGGAAGTGGAAATTGCCGGTAAGACTGGTACTGCACAGGAAGCCCGCAATAAGCCGAATCATGCGTTCTTCATTTCTTATGCGCCATATGACAATCCGGAAATCTGTGTAACAGTGAATATTCCGTATGGCTATTCATCATCGAACGCCGCTAACATTGCGAAGAATGTCTATAAGTATTATTATGGCTACATAGACTTAGAATCCATTGTAAACGCAGGCGCCCTGGATGCAGCGAAGGTCAACATTCGCGATTAACGAGGATAAGAGGTGATATGATGCATGATACCGTAGTAATAAAAAGCAACAAAGCAGGTATGACTGTTATCCTGGATCCGGACATCCCATTCCCTCAGCTTCTTTCTGACATTGGGAAGAAATTCGGAGATCATGCCAAATTCTGGGGATCCGCACAAATGACTCTGACAATTGAAGGCAGAGAGGTTACTCCTGCGGAAGAATTCTCTATCATAAACCAGATTACGGAAAATTCCAATGTGGAAATTATCTGTCTGGTGGATACAGATGCAAACCGCATGAAGCGATGTGAAAAAGCACTGAATGAGAAGCTGATGGAACTATCCTGTCAGACGGGACAGTTTTTCAAAGGCAATTTACAAAATGGAGAGACTTTGGAATCAGAAGCGAGCATTGTAATCATTGGAGATGTATTAAAGGGTGCAAAAGTCCTGGCAAAGGGCAATGTAATTGTTCTTGGCAAATTGTCCGGCACCGTATGTGCGGGCGTGGCAGGCAATAAAGGCGCATTAATTACAGCCCTGGAAATGGCACCTTCCCAGCTTCGGATTGCAGACTGCACTTCAGGACTGGACGGCAGAAGCCGCCGTCTTGGGCGGGGGCCAATGAAGGCATATCTGGAGAATAATAAAGTCCTTATAAAACCAATGAAAAAAAGTGTGGAAATATTCCGAAAATTAAGGTAAAATAGAATGAGGTATAAAAAACAGGAGGATATGGTATGAGCGAGATCATCGTAATCACTTCTGGAAAAGGCGGGGTAGGTAAGACGACAACTTCTGCCAATGTTGGTACCGGACTGGCGATTCTGGGTAAGAAGGTAGTCCTGATAGATACAGATATCGGACTTCGGAACTTAGACGTGGTTATGGGTCTGGAAAACCGCATTGTCTACAATCTTGTAGACGTGGTAGAGGGAAACTGCCGTATGAAGCAGGCCCTGATTAAAGACAAAAGATACCCGAACTTATTTTTACTTCCATCAGCTCAGACGCGGGACAAGACCGCAGTTACAC
>SVDT01000302.1 GCA_015057775.1 Paenibacillaceae bacterium
CGGCTGCCACATGACCAATTACTCCCATAAAGAAGTAAACATTAAAACGGAAAGCTCCCCAGATTCTCTCTAAATTAACTCCCAGCATATAGTAAAGATACATGCCGATCAGACTTCCGAAAAGACTTCCTCCGCCCGGCGGATAAATCATAAAGGTAACAACTCTCCACACCTGACCGCTTAGAATCTTCTGTGCATCGAGTGCTAAATACTGTAAATAAAATTCCGGAGCAAAAAGCTGTAAGAACAGTCCGGTCCCATACATGCCAATAATATAGTACATAAGATTCGGAATGGCATATTTTCTGTATCTGCGTTCCAGATTATAAAAAAATTTCATGCGTTCAACCTTCCTAAGCTAAAACAAATCCTTTTTGGAAAAAATCCAGGCAACACTCAATGTAAGAATCAATGTAAGACCTAAAACAATCCAGAAGCCATATGGGCTGTCCGCAAATGGAACTCCCGCTGGATTCACGTTCATACCATAAAAGCTTGCTACCATGGTAGGTATGGACATTACAATGGTGATCGTTGCCAGAAACTTCATGACAATATTTAAGTTATTGGAAATAACGGAAGCAAATGCATCCATGGTCCCGCTTAGAATTCCGCTGTAGATGTTGGCCATCTCAATCGCCTGTTTGTTCTCTACGATAACATCCTCAAGAAGTTCGGTATCTTCCGGATATTTCTTAATCTTTTCATTCCTCATAAGCTTTTCTAACACGACTTCATTGGAACGTAAGGATGTGGTAAAATAAACCAGACTCTTTTCCAGTTCCAAAAGCTCAATCAGCTCCCGGTTTTTTGTGGATTTATGAAGTTTTTCTTCAACAACAGCGCTTTTTTTATCAATGACTCTTAGATACTGCAAATATAACGATGCGTTCTTATAAAGAATCTGAAGAATAAACCGGGTTTTCATGTAAGTATGGAAATCCCTGACCCGTCCATCCATAAAGGCATTTAATACCGTTGTTTCTTCCAGGCATACCGTTATGATCGCTTCGTCAGTGGTGATGATTCCCATAGGTATGGTAACATACCAGTCTTTTCCGCCCCTCTCCTCAATGGTTGGAACGTCAACAAGGATCAGTGTGTAATTATTCTCTGTTTCAATACGGGAACGCTCTTCCTCATCAAGAGGAGCCCTTAAATCATCCGGATCAATCCGGTAGGTATCTGCGATTTCCAGTATCTCTGTAGCTGTAGGATTGGTAAGTGCGATCCAGCACCCCGGAGAAAGCTCATCCTTTTGTTGAATCAGGCCGTCTTCTGTTTTATAAATCTGAATCATGGCTTTTCTCCCTTCTACGGAAGTATTTTGTGTAAACTTTGGCGGACTTTGACTTATACATTATAGTTTCCCAGACCCTTTTTGTCAAACGAAAAGCTACCTCAATTTGTGAACTTACACAAATTTTACTAAGTTTAACATTTTTTTAGCATGTCCAGGCAATTGTTTTATTTCTTATTTTATGTTAAACTGATGTCCGGTGAGTCAGCAACTTACTTTTACACTAAAGGAGGCAGGGGTTAGCCCCGCACATATGAATACATACAACACTTTAGGAATCGACATCGGTTCCACAACCGTAAAGATTGCTATTTTAGATCAAAATCAACAGCTATTGTTCGCTGATTACGAGCGGCATTTTGCAAACATACAGGAAACACTGGCAGGCCTTTTAAAGAAGGCCTATAACCAGTTAGGGCCTATGGATCTTGTTCCGGCCATAACCGGTTCCGGCGGTCTTACTCTGTCCCGTCATTTAAAGACACCATTCGTACAGGAAGTGGTGGCTGTTGCCACCTCATTAAAAGATTATGCCCCGCAGACCGACGTAGCAATCGAGCTTGGCGGAGAAGATGCTAAAATTATTTATTTTAGCGGCGGCATTGACCAGAGAATGAACGGAATCTGTGCCGGTGGCACAGGATCCTTTATTGACCAGATGGCTGCTCTATTACAGACTGATGCCAAGGGGCTTGATGATTATGCTGCCAATTACAAGGCGATCTATCCAATCGCTGCCCGTTGCGGCGTATTTGCCAAAACAGACATTCAGCCGCTTATTAATGAAGGAGCTACCAGGGAAGATCTGGCAGCGTCTATTTTTCAGGCAGTCGTTAACCAGACCATCAGCGGTCTGGCATGTGGGAAACCAATCAGAGGCAATGTGGCATTTTTAGGAGGACCTCTCCACTTTCTTCCTGAACTTCGCAAAGCGTTTATCCGCACTTTAAATCTCACCGGAGATGCAATTATCGCTCCCGAACATTCCCATCTTTTTGCTGCCATTGGCGCTGCCATGAACACAGAAGATAAGACGGATGCAAAGGTCTCTCTTGAGGATATGATCTCCCGATTATCAAATGGTATTCGGATGGAATTTGAAGTAAAGCGAATGGAGCCATTGTTTGCAGGACAGGAAGAATTTGATGAATTTATTAACCGTCACAGCAGTCACTGTGTGAAAAAAGGAGAGTTATCTTCCTATCACGGCAAATGCTTCTTAGGAATTGATGCCGGTTCCACTACCACAAAGGTTGCCGTGGTTGGGGAAGACGGAACCCTGCTTTACAGCTTTTACAGCAGCAACAACGGATCTCCGCTGTCAACTGCCGTCCGCGCAATTAAAGAGATAAAAGAACAGATTCCTGATGACAGCCAGATTGTATGGTCTTGTTCCACAGGATATGGAGAAGCCTTATTAAAGGCGGCGTTCCTTCTTGATGAGGGAGAAGTTGAGACAATTTCCCATTACTATGCGGCTGCATTTTTTGAACCGGAAGTGGATTGCATCTTAGACATCGGCGGACAGGATATGAAGTGCATCCGCATAAAGAATAATACCGTAGACAGTGTCCAGTTAAATGAGGCATGCTCTTCTGGGTGCGGTTCCTTTATTGAAACCTTTGCCAATTCCCTGAATTACAAAGTGGAAGATTTTGCCACGGAAGCTTTATTTGCAAAAAACCCCACTGATCTTGGAACCAGATGTACCGTTTTTATGAACTCCAATGTGAAACAGGCTCAAAAAGAAGGGGCTGAAGTTTCCGATATTTCTGCCGGACTTGCGTATTCGGTTATAAAAAACGCATTATTTAAAGTTATTAAAATAACAAGTGCCTCTGATCTTGGAAAGCATGTAGTGGTTCAGGGCGGCACCTTTTATAACAATGCCGTACTTCGAAGCTTTGAAAAAATATCCGGATGTGAGGCAGTAAGACCGGACATTGCCGGAATTATGGGAGCATTTGGAGCTGCATTAATTGCAAGAGAGCGTTATGACCAGTCGGCAAAGACTACAATGCTGGATCTTGACAAGATTCTGGCTCTTCACTATGAGACATCCATGAGCCGGTGCAAGGGCTGTACCAACAACTGCGTTCTGACCATCAACCGTTTTGACGGCGGACGCCAGTTCATCTCCGGAAACCGCTGCGAGCGGGGACTTGGAAAAGAAAAAACAAGACGTGAGATTCCAAACCTGTTTGATTACAAAAATCACCGGATGTTTGATTATGAACCGTTAAGTGCCGATTTGGCCACACGGGGAGTTATCGGAATTCCACGGGTACTGAACTTTTATGAAAATTACCCCTTCTGGGCTGTATTTTTCCATACTTTAAAGTTCCGTACCATACTGTCCCCACAATCCAACAGGAAGATCTATGAACTGGGTATTGAATCCATCCCCAGTGAATCCGAGTGTTATCCGGCAAAGATCGCCCATGGTCATGTGGAATGGCTTATTAAGCAGGGAATTAAAACTATTTTTTACCCCTGTATTCCATACGAACGAAATGAGAGTCCTGATGCAGGCAATCATTTTAACTGCCCCATTGTTACCTCCTACGCAGAAAATATTAAAAATAACGTAGAAGGAATTAAAACAGAATCCATCCGATTCTTAAATCCGTTTATGGCTTTTACCAATGAAGAAGTCTTAACAAAACGATTAACAGAGGTCTTTACCAAAGAATTTAACATTCCTGCATCGGAAGTTGCTGACGCTTCCCATAAGGCCTGGACAGAGCTCATGGCTTCCCGCACAGATATGGAGAAAAAAGGGGAAGAAACCTTACAGTGGTTAAAAGAAAATAACAGACACGGAATCGTACTGGCTGGCCGGCCTTACCATGCTGATCCGGAAATCAACCACGGAATTCCGGAACTGATTACCTCTTATGGTTTTGCAGTGCTGACCGAGGATTCCATCTCCCATCTTGCTGACATTGAACGCCCTCTGGTTGTAACAGACCAGTGGATGTACCACACCCGGCTATACCGGGCTGCCAGTCTGGTGAAAAAAGAGAACAACTTAGACTTAATTCAGCTTAATTCCTTTGGATGCGGTCTGGATGCCGTCACTACAGATCAGGTTAATGATATCCTGACCGGTTCCGGCAAAATTTATACAGTACTTAAAATAGACGAGGTTAACAACTTAGGCGCTGCCAGAATTCGTGTCCGCTCTCTCATTGCCGCCTTGAAGGTACGTGACAAGCGTCACTTCGAACACAAAGTGGTTTCCAGCGCCTATAACAGAGTGATGTTTACCAAGGAGATGAAGCAGGAATATACCATTCTTTGTCCCCAGATGTCTCCTCTGCATTTTGATCTTTTACAGCCCGCTATCCGGGCATTCGGCTACCGGGTGGAGGTTCTGCAGAACGATAACCGCTCTGCCATTGACACAGGCTTAAAATACGTAAATAACGATGCCTGCTATC
>SVDT01000303.1 GCA_015057775.1 Paenibacillaceae bacterium
ACTGTACCCCACGTAACTGCCGTTTAACCATACGTAGAAACAGGAATCCACTCCCTCAAAGTTTAAGTAAGCTCTGGGTGCAGCCTCTTCTCTTTTATAGTCAAAATGATGGACATACGCGCCGCATGGATTCTCAGCCGGAACATAAGGCGGATCCATAGGAAACGGATACCGGGTATTGGTATACTGGTGCTTATCATAGCCGTAATTCTGAAAGCAGCCTGGTACCGGAATCTCATTAAAACGGGAGGTGTCAAAGCCTTCCAGGAAAAATTCTTCTTTTACATCATAAATGCTGTCATAATAGCGGAACTTCCAGTTACCGTTTAACAAAAAGAACCGGTCATATTTCTCCCTCTCCTGTGTTAAATCAAACTGGGCCTTGGAAGCCGGAATATAATAAGCTCTGTGTGGCATGGTGTTTTCATGAAGCAGATGCAGATTTTCATAATGTCTGGGTACGATCATAGTCGACTCCTCCTTCTTTTCATACCTATTATTATAAGATCACAGAGCAAAAAATCCATATCTTTGATTGGACAAAACATGCACAAAATGATACTGCACAAAAAAAGAAAAGAGACGGAGCTGTCCGTCTCTGTAAATCTGTTTATTTATTTTTATTTAAAAATATCTGGAAATTGATTTATAATACCATTTGTCATCATGTCAGCCATTACCAAAGCCTGTTCTTCAATTTCATCAAAATCATTAATACTTTCCAAATACTTACCGGTCAATATGTTAACAGCTTCGTCTTTAGTCATTGCCAAATGTTTATACAGCATTGCTTTCCAATCTTCCCGAGACCAATAAGGGTTGATACCAGCAAGGAAATCAGCTATTTGATCCGCATTTGCATACCATCTTTTTTCTGCATCTGCAGCAGCATTATTATCACCGGCCTTGGCCGCCTTTACAAGTTCTGCAGCGATCACAAGATGATTTGTAAATAGATCTGAAAATGTGGAAGCTTTCTCATCTCCATAAAAAAGCCTCAGTAATGCTTCAAAGTCTTTCGGATTTCTAAGCAGGCGGTTTGTAACAAAATCTACATCTGGCAGGTTAAATACTAAACTCAGGATAGTCAGTCTGGTCCATGTAACATGCTGCTCCCAGAGTCCACGTATATAATCACTTAAGTCCGCCTGTGACTTACTTATTTCATTGGTATCATATCGTACTGAAGAAAAATATTTTAATCCCGGATTGAGACAGATAACTTGCCCGACAGTAAGATTTTCTGGCTTTAATTCAGGATTAGCAGTCATGATTTCATCTATCGTTGTATCAAACATCTGACTAATTAAAAATAATGTGTCCCCTGGACAGATTCTATAACAAATTGTTTTAAGCGGGTATTGCGGCATTTATTCACGACCTTAGTAATTTATATTTATAATTATTAGTATGATTATTTGTAAAAAAAGTAACCAAAATTATAATAACTTAAAAAATCTGAGTTAAATACATTCTTGGCTCAGAACAAAAAAAATTACATGATTAGACAAAGCATGGATAAAATGATACAATAACAGGTAATTGCGCTGTTTTATCATCTTATTCGAGTATGGGGGAAATGAATGTGAAAAAATGTTTCATAATTATAGGAGTGTGCTTACTATTATCAGGCTGTTCAAAAGCAACCGTGGAGAAAGAAATGCAAACCTCTGCTGCAGAAAGTGTTACTGAGGTATCTTCAACAGAAAATTCAGAAATGAATACACAAGATTTACCAAATTTAGATTATCTCAAGAAAAAGCTGAACGACTGTGTGGCCATTCTTGGAATCTCGGAAGTTTCAGATGCTTACTATGAAAACGTTGAAAAAATAGATTCAGATACCATCTTTTTAGATGTTATCTTAACAACGGATCTATATAAACTAAAATGTACCTGTTCTTACATTGGCCTCACTGATCACTGGGCTATTCTCTATGTCGAAAACAATGAAAATAATCACACTTACTATATTGCACCCGGACATGAAGAAACGGTAGACCTTTATGATTACGCAACCGATACTCTGATTTCAAAAAAGAAAGATAATCCGGAAACGAAAGATCCCGTGACTGATTTTAATGAAAGCATGGAAAGTATTAATGAAGATTTTGATTCCAAATTAAATAGTATTGCTGATCAGTATAACATAAGACAATAAAAAACCACCTCTTTCAGGCTGTCAGAAAAAAGGTGAAAGGAGCTTCCCTTCATGTATACAAACACAGGCTATATGAATTTGACAGAAGAAGAACTGGAAAATATGAAAGTCCCATTAAGAGTCAATAGCTGCGGAGTCTACCGTCTGGTTTCTCTCAATGTTATGTCAACTTTCCGTCCTCTCGGCCGTTCTGATTATCAGCTCCTTTATATTGCATCAGGAAAAGCCTTTTTTACCTTTAATGGAACCGTTACCGAAGTTTCAGAAGGCAGCATGGTTTTATATCCTCCCAATACCCCCCAGCAATATGCTTATTATTTAAACGATAAGCCGGAGGTTTACTGGCTCCACTTCACCGGCAGCGAGGCTGCTTCTCTTACCAGAGAAGCCGGTTTTTTGGAAAACCGGATCGTGTATGCTGGAATATCTTCCAAATATCAGGAACTGTTCCTGTCAGTAATCAGGGAAATACAGCTTACCCGCCCTTCCTTTGAGGAGCTGTCCGCCCTTTACTTAAAGCAGCTTTTTCTCCTCCTCAAACGAATCAGAGAAGAAGGCGGATTTAAGAAAACAGAAATTCAAAAAGAAATGGAAAAAGCAGTCCGTTTTTTTCATGAGAACCTGGCCAAAAATATCGAAGTTGAGACGTATGCCAGAGAACTTCACATGAGCACCTGCTGGTTTATCCGAAGTTTCAAGGAATATTCCGGAATGCCTCCCGGAAGGTATCTAACCGATATCCGGATCAGGAAAGCCAAGGAACTCTTAGAAAGTACCGATTACAGCATCGGCGAAATAGGTGGAATCATCGGTTATGAAAACCCCCTCTATTTCAGCCGTATATTTAAAAAAACTGCCGGAGTCTCTCCGGCTGAATACAGAAAGGCGGCAAGGTGAGTGTATTCCCTGCCGCCTTTCTTCTACCGTTCAATGACACTATAGGTCTGCCGGTATTCCTTTGCTGTCATTTCCATATATTTTTTAAATATCCTTCTGAAATAATCCACGTCTTCATATCCGCACCGGTAAGCAATCTCACTTCCCGTCAGATTCGTCTCAATCAGCATTCTACATGCCTTATTAAGCCGGGCTTCATGGATTCCTTCCGTCAGAGTCTTTCCATAAACTGCATGATAGGTCCGCCCTAAATAATCCGGACTGCATTCCAGCTTTTCCGCCAATATGGAGGCGGATAACGGTTCTTTTATATGGTTTTTAATATACTGTCCTGCCTGATTGGCCAGAAGCACTTTTTGTCCGTTAATTTCCATGGGAGAAAGAGAATCACTCAGCTCGCAAAGCAGTTCTAACAAAACCAGATTTAAAATGGTTCTGTCCTCCCTGCATACATTCTGCCTCTTAATAAACCGGCGAAACAGTTCCTCAAACTGCTGGGGCTTTCCGATCCGTATAAGCTGGGGAAGGGACATAATATCTGTTCCCGTCTCTTCTGCCTTCTCTTCCAGATGAAAATGAAGCCAGTAAAAATTTAAGTCCTTACCAAATTCCCTGGTTCCCCAATGATGTCTGCCAGGAAATAAAATCAGGGCTTCCCCCTCTTCCACTTCATATTCCACATCTTCTTCCGCAATTCCAAGCACACCGGAATTGACATAGATAATTTCAAAGGAATCCATGACACGGTCTGCGTGCCGTCCCTTTCCCTCTGTAACCAGATATCCTGCATTTAATGCCCTTACTGGAAGAACTGCCTTTAGATGTAAGTAATGTTCCATGTGTCGCCCCCCTCTGTCGTCTTCAAGTCGGAATCATCCAGTTTTTCGCTTCTTTTTCCTCTTGTATCCTTTGACTCAAACTGGCAATATAGAGAAAGTATTTTTATTTCTATAAAGAGGATAGCAGATCTACGAATAAAAGAAAAGGGGAACACGGCAGATTTGCCGTTTATATATAATGGTTACAGACTTGATAAGAAAAAAAACGGCGTTTTCCAGCAAGGAAACAACGCCTATGACAGCTGCAGATTTTTCAAAAGGACGAAATCTTTTTATTGCGGAAGGATGCTGCGCCAATGGTATCGTTACGCTCACCACAGGTGCATTTCTCTCCGGGTACGCCAGTTCTTTGGGAGCTGAAGACTCTTTAAACGGCATCATTGGATCTATTCCACTCCTTCTTTGCAGCCTTCAGATGTTTTCATCCATACTTTTAGAAAGCCTTAGTAGAAAAAAAGGACTGATTGTTGGTTTTTCCTTGGTTCACAGGCTGCTGCTATCACTGATGTTTTTTCTGCCGTTATTTATTACTCAGCCGGTCATTCGTCTGACAGCAGTGGTCATTCTCTATGGAATCGCCCACTTCTTTGGTGCATCCATCGGTACCGGAACCGGCAACTGGATACTCCAGCTGGTTCCCCAGAATATCAGGGGAGATTATCTTGGCCGAAAAGATTCCTTTGCCTTTGCTTTCTCCACTGTTTTAAGTCTTATTATGGGCAGAGTCATGGACTGGTTTCGCAACAACTCCATGGAACAGACCGGCTTTCTGGTAGTCGGGGCCACCGTTCTTATGATTGCATGTACAGACTTCTGGTGCCTGCTATCCATAAAAGAACCGGAAAG
>SVDT01000304.1 GCA_015057775.1 Paenibacillaceae bacterium
AGGGAAGAGGGAAGGAAGTTTCGACGACGCCTGTAAAGGAAAAGGCGCTGGAATATGGGATTCCCGTTTATCAGCCGGTGAAGGCAAGAGATCCTGAATTTGTAAAAATTCTGAAAGATTTAAACCCGGATGTGATGGTGGTAGCCGCTTTTGGACAGCTTCTCCCAAAAAGCATTTTAGATATTCCAAAATTTGGCTGTATTAATATCCATGCATCCCTCCTTCCCAAATACCGTGGTGCATCCCCGATTCAATATGTGGTTATAAACGGGGAAGAGGTAAGTGGTATCACGACCATGATGATGGCAGAAGCTCTGGATACTGGAGATATGCTTGATCAGGAAGTTGTTGTTTTAGACAAAAAAGAGACTGGTGGAAGCCTTCATGAGAAGCTGAGCCATGTGGGTGGAAAGCTTCTCATTAAAACTCTGAAAGATATAGAAGACGGAACTGCAGTTTTAAAAAAACAGGATGAGTCTCAAATGTGTTATGTGGGAATGATTAAGAAAAACATGGGTGATATCGACTGGTCTATGGATGCCGTCTCCATTGAACGGCTGATCCGTGGATTAAACCCCTGGCCCAGTGCTTACACAGACTGGGATGGAAAAGTAATAAAACTCTGGGATGCAGATGTGGTGGATCAGGAATATGAAGGCGTCTGCGGCCAGGTAGTAGAAACCGGAAAGGATCATCTGGTGGTAAAAACCGGCAAAGGCGGACTATCCATTAAAGAACTTCAGCTGCAGGGAAAGAAGCGGATGGAGATCGGCGCTTTTTTACGGGGTTACCAGATCGAGAATGGAACTGTTTTTAAACATATGTAAGGAATACAGACAGTATTTTCGGGAAAGGAGAATCTGATTATGTATTATGGTGGAATGATGGGGTATTATATGGACCCCACCTGGATTTTTGTAATCATTGGTGCGTTGTTATCCATGGCTGCATCTGCCAGGGTGACCAGTACTTTTAACAAGTATTCCAAAGTAAGAAGTATGTCTGGAATGACAGGGGCAGAGGCAGCAAAGCGCCTTTTAAATTCCCAGGGTATTTATGATGTACAGGTAAGACCTGTCAGTGGAAGACTTTCTGATCATTATGATCCCAGAACGAAAACCGTTAATTTATCCGATTCAGTCTATGATTCAACATCAGTTGCAGCAATCGGTGTTGCGGCTCATGAATGCGGACATGCCATGCAGGATAATACGGGATATGTGCCTTTAAAGTTACGAGGTGCCATTGTTCCTGCCGCTAATATCGGTTCTCAGGCTGCGCTGCCCGTTATTTTACTGGGATTTTTTATCAGCGGTGCAGGCTCACCTTTAGTAAATATTGGTTTGATCCTGTTTTCACTGGCTGTTTTATTTCAGCTGGTTACACTCCCTGTTGAGTTTAATGCCTCAAGGAGAGCAGTGGTTTTACTGGGACAGGTGGGGATTCTAGGAGATGAAGAACTGTCTCACACAAGAAAAGTGCTTGGAGCAGCGGCTCTTACCTATGTTGCAGCACTTGCGGCAACGGTACTTCAGCTGCTGAGACTTGTTATATTATTTGGAGGAAGAAGAGATAATGACTAAAGACACAGACAGCAGGGAGATTGTACTGGATGTTCTCATGGAAATATTAGAACATTCTGCATACAGCCATTTAATCCTGCGTCAGGCCTTAAATAAATACCAGTATCTGGATAAAGCAGAACGTTCCTTTATAACCAGGACTGTTGAAGGAACAGTGGAATACTTAATACAAATTGATTACGTCATTGACTTTTTCTCTTCAACAAAGGTAAAAAAGATGAAGCCGGTCATCCGCAGCATTCTGCGGATGTCGGTTTATCAGATTTTATATATGGACCGGGTTCCGGATTCCGCCGTATGCAATGAGGCAGTAAAGCTGGCTGCCAAACGGAAATTCGTTGGTCTAAAAGGATTTGTAAATGGTGTTTTGAGAAACATTTCAAGAAATAAAGAAACTCTGGTGTGGCCGGATGACAGCGTTCGTTATTCTGTTCCTGCCTGGATTGTCTCCATGTGGAATCAGGATTATGGTAAGGAAACCGCAAACACTGTTATGACTTCTTTTTTAGAAAACAGTAAAACAATAGTACGCTTAAACAGTTCAAAAGCGGGGAAAGATGAGATTCTTTCCAGTCTGAGGAAACAAAACGTACAGGTGGCAGAGTCTGGGATTTCAGAAGATATGGTTATTTTAGAAAAATTTGATTATATGGAAGGTCTGGAAGCCTTTCAAAAAGGATACATTCAGGTCCAGGATATCAGCTCTGCTCTTGTGGGAGAAGCGGCTGACCCCAAAGAAGGAGATTTTTGCATTGACGTCTGCGGTGCACCAGGAGGAAAGAGCATCCATCTGGCAGATAAGCTGAATGGAACCGGTATGGTTGAGGTAAGGGATTTAACAGAATATAAGGTGAGTCTGATACAGGAGAATATAGACCGCTGTGGTTTTGATAATATCAGGGCAAAGGTATGGGATGCTTTGGTTCCTGATTCTGATTCCGTGGGGAAAGCAGATATCGTGCTTGCTGATCTACCCTGCTCCGGTCTTGGTATTCTGGGAAGAAAACCTGATATTAAGTACAGGGTCAAGCCTGAGAATTTAGACGAACTGGCTTCTCTGCAAAGGGAAATCCTCTCGGTTGTACAGGCATATGTAAGGCCAGGCGGAAAGCTTATATTTAGTACCTGTACCATAGATAAAAAAGAAAATGAAGAAAATTTTGCATGGTTTTTAGAGAACTTTCCATTTCAGGCGGTTGATCTGGAGGAGAAGTTCAAAGACCAGTTTCAGATAGATACCTTGAAACATGGATACATGCAGCTTTTGCCGGGAATTCATCCATGTGACGGATTTTTTATCGGTGTATTACAAAAAAAGGTAGAATAAGATGGAAAGAACAGATATTAAATCTCTTAATCTGGAAGAACTGACGGCTTTCCTGGTGTCTGCCGGAGAAAAGCCCTTTCGTGCAAAACAGCTGTACGAATGGATTCATCAGAAACTGGCGGCCAGCTACGATGAAATGACCAACCTTTCAAAAACCATGAAGGAAAAACTGTCTGAGATGGCAGAACTTCCTTCTCTTACTGTTGTAGAAGAAAAGATCTCGCAGATAGACGGAACGAGAAAATACTTATTCGGTCTTTCCGACGGCAATGTGATTGAAAGCGTACTGATGAAATACAAGCACGGCAATTCCGTGTGCATCTCCTCCCAGGTTGGATGCCGCATGGGCTGCCGCTTTTGTGCATCCACACTTGACGGACTTGAACGAAATTTAAGCCCGGCTGAGATGCTGGATCAGATTTACCGGATTCAGAAGATTACTGGTGAACGGGTATCCAACGTCGTAGTCATGGGTTCAGGAGAACCACTTGACAATTATGAAAATCTGGTGCAGTTTATCCGCCTTCTCACCGATGAAAATGGCTTAAACATCAGTCAGAGAAATCTGACGGTTTCCACCTGCGGAATTGTGCCTGGAATTTTAAAGCTGGCTGAGGAGAAGTTTCAGATTACTCTGGCTCTTTCCCTTCATGCACCAAATGATGAGGTACGAAAAAGCCTGATGCCGGTAGCCAACCGGTATCCTCTTGCTGATGTACTTATGGCGTGTCATACTTATTTTGAAAAAACAGGAAGAAGAATTACATTTGAATACAGCCTGGTTAGCGGCGTAAATGACAACTTAAAAGAGGCTTCTGCACTGGCAGCTCTTTTAAAAGCCCAGCATGGACATATCAATCTGATTCCGGTCAATCCCATTAAGGAACGGGATTATGTGCAGTCCGACAGGAAGGCAATTGAGGCATTTAAAAATCTCCTTGAAAAAAACGGAATTAATGTTACTATTAGAAGAGAAATGGGCAGGGATATTAATGGTGCCTGCGGACAGCTTAGGAAAAGTTTTTTAAATCAGGAGTAAAAGGAAGTGAGAATATTACGATGAAGGCTTGTGCTATGACGGATACTGGAAGAGTCCGTTCGGCAAATCAGGACTATGTTTTTTCCTCAATTGAGCCTGTGGGTGTGCTGCCCAATCTGTTTCTTGTAGCAGACGGCATGGGAGGACATCAGGCTGGAGATTATGCTTCCAGGTTTATTACCGAAAATCTGGTGGCTCATTTTAAGATGTCAAAAGACACCGGAACAGTTGGGATACTGAAAGATGGAATTGAAAAAGTAAACAAGTTACTGTATCAGGAATCTAAGAAAAAGCCGGAATTAAACGGTATGGGTACCACTCTGGTTGCCGCTGTAGTTGAGGATTCAACCATGTATGTGGCTAATGTGGGAGACAGCCGCCTTTACTTAATCCGTAATCAGCTGAAGCAGATTACAAGAGACCATTCTTATGTGGAAGAACTGGTATCATTAGGTCAGCTGGAACGGGGAAGCAAAGATTATCGGGAAAAGAAGAATATTATAACCAGAGCTGTTGGGACGGAAGATAAGCTGGAGATTGATTTTTTTGAAGTCAGCCTGGAGCCGGGAGATTATATACTTTTATGTTCTGACGGGCTTAGCAATATGCTGGAAGATGCTGAAATAGAGGAAATCATATGCTCGGAACTGGAGCTGCCGGAGAAGGCAGAGAAATTAATTACAGTAGCCAATGATAATGGGGGGAAAGACAATATTCCTGTTGTTTTAATGGAACCTCAGCTTGGCAGGGAGGGAAGCT
>SVDT01000305.1 GCA_015057775.1 Paenibacillaceae bacterium
AGACCAGCCGGCAGATCCAGGTAAATGTTAAAAATAAGAAATGATTTTACCTGAAGGATGTTAAAAACTTACCTTTTCCTTTAGAAAAAAATGTGCTATACTATGCTGATGAATCAGCCGTAAGAAAGGAAAGGCAGCAACACAATCATGGATAAAAAACGAAAAAAGCGTTTTAAGTGGAATATAAGCCAGACCCAGTATCTGGCTTACGGTTTCTTGGGTATTATTTTAGCAGGAGCACTTCTTTTAATGCTCCCTTTTTCCAGTAAGGATGGGCAGTCAGAGAATTTTATCAATTGCCTGTTTACGGCCACCAGTGCGACCTGCGTGACAGGGCTGGTTGTCAGGGATACTTGGACACAGTGGACACTTTTTGGTCAGATTGTGATCATGACCCTGATACAGATCGGCGGACTTGGTTTTGTTACGGTGGGAGTTTTTATTTCCATTGTACTGAGACGCAAGATCGGCCTGAAAGAACGGGGACTTTTACAGGAAAGTGTGAATACGCTTCAGATCGGAGGAGTGGTAAGGCTTGCAAAAAGGATAATAAAAGGTACCTTTCTGTTTGAGAGTGCAGGAGCCATTTTATTATCAATCCGGTTTGTTCCCCAGTTTGGAATTTTAAGAGGCGTTTTTTATGGTATTTTTCATTCCGTATCTGCGTTCTGTAATGCGGGGTTTGACTTAATGGGGCATATAGAACCTTATAATTCCTTTGTATCATACTACGATGACTGGCTGGTTAATCTGGTTATTATGTCCCTGATTATTATCGGAGGTATTGGATTTATCGTATGGGATGATATTTATAAGAACCGGTTGCATTTTAATAAATATATGCTTCATACCAAAATCGTACTGGTTACAACCCTTACCCTTGTATTTGGCGGAGGACTTCTGTTCTATCTGCTTGAGAGAAACAATCTCTTAGTGGGAATGAATGCCAGTGGTCAGATACTGACTTCCCTGTTCAGTTCTGTAACGGCCAGAACAGCAGGTTTTAATACAACGGATACCCATGCTTTGACTGATGGAAGTAAGCTTCTTACCATTATTCTTATGTTTATTGGAGGAAGCCCGGGTTCTACTGCCGGAGGTATTAAGACCACGACCTTGTTTGTACTTCTTATGTGTGTTCATTCCAATATCAAACAGTCTTATGGAGTCAATGTATTTGGAAGGCGTCTGCAGGAGGAGGCCATTAAGAGGGCAGGAACCATTTTGACAATCAATCTGTTTCTTGCACTTGCAGCATCTCTGATGATTATGGCTAATCAGTCTCTGGGCTTTTCTGATATCCTGTTTGAGACGTTTTCGGCCATAGGAACGGTGGGCATGACCACCGGAATAACCAGAGATCTAAGTACATTTTCCAGAGTTGTTATCATTTTACTGATGTACTGCGGAAGAATCGGCAGCCTTTCATTTGCCCTTGCTTTTGTACAAAATCATAAAATAGCTCATGTGGAACAACCCGCAGAAGCAATTAACGTAGGATAAAGAAAAGGAGTATATTCATGAAATCAATTTTAATTATTGGCCTTGGCAGGTTTGGGCATCATCTTTGCATCAATATGGCAAGTCTGGGCAATGATGTTATGATCGTAGATCAGAAGGAAGAATGCTTGGAGGATTTACTTCCCTATGTGACAAGTGCAAAGATTGGTGACTGTACCAACGAAACTGTGTTAAGAAGTCTTGGTATTTCCAACTTTGATATCTGCTTTGTGTGTATCGGCACGAACTTCCAAAGCAGCCTTGAAATCACCAGTCTGGTGAAAGAACTGGGAGGCAGACGGGTAATCAGTAAGGCAAACAGGGATATACATGCTAAGTTCCTTTTAAGAAACGGTGCTGATGAGGTAATCTATCCTGACCGGGATATTGCTGAAAAGACGGCGGTTCGTTACAGCACAGATCATGTTTTTGATTACATTGAGCTGACTCCTGAGTATTCCATTTATGAGATCCCGCCCCTTCCGGAATGGGTGCATAAATCCATCAGAGAAGTTGATATCAGAAACCTGTATCATATCAGTGTTCTTGGAATTAAGCGGGAAGGAAGGGCACAGCTTATGCCCCCTGCAGACTATATTATACAGGCGCAGGAGCATTTGATGGTAATTGGCAGGAGAGAACATATTGACAGTATATTAAAAGAGATGAAATAGGATATTCGGAGGAATGATGTCTGTTTGGCTGGCTGAGAACTGGGTAACTATTGTAATATTGATCATAATTATAGTACTGGTATTTTTTGCTGTCCGCAGCTTACGAAACAACAGAGGCGGCTGTGGATCCGGCGGCTGTGAAAACTGTATGGGTTGTAACGGGGGCAGGAGTAAGGATAAAAAGAGCAGGAAATAATAATGGATAGAAAGAAGGAAACGGGAAGAATAATTGGTTCCTGCCGTTTCCTTTTTTGTATGTTCTTATTTTAAATCCAGTTTTAAGTCTCCAAATTGAATCCAGCCTGCTTTTCTAAGCAGTTCTCCAAGAACCAGTGTGATAATAGCTGGCAGAAGAAAGCAGACTAATAAAATACCCAGCCACATGCTTTTTCCCCCGCCCATGGCTGTATAAACACCAATGGGGCCAACCAGTCCACAGGTTCCCATTCCCGAGCCCGCTGGTATATTTTTTAAGTGGAATACCATGGTTGCAACAGGACCGGTGATCATGGATGCCACTGTAGGGGGAATCCAGATCTTAGGATTTTTCACGATATTTCCCATCTGCAGCATGCTGGTACCAAGTCCCTGAGCCATAAGCCCGCCTACTCCGTTTTCCCGGAAGGAGAGAACGGCAAATCCAACCATCTGAGCACAGCATCCCGCCGTTGCAGCTCCGCCTGCCAGCCCGTCCAGGGAAAGGGCAATGCAGATGGCTGCGCTGCTGATGGGAAGGGTAAGAGCGATTCCGATGAGAGCGGATACCAGTATGCCCATGTAGAATGGCTGCAGCTCGGTTGCTGTTTTTACAATGCTGCCAAACCAGTTCATAAATCCGGCCACACCGGGTCCGACAAACTGAGCTACCAGAACACCGGAAATAATCGTGACGCCCGGTGTCACAAGGATATCCAGCCGGGTTTCCTTTGAAACCATTTTCCCCAGTTCCGTTGCAATCACTGTTGCTGCCAGCGCGCCCACCGGTCCGCCAAGGGCATTGCCCGCAATCCCTACAGTGGCTGCAGAGAACAGTACCAGAGCAGGGGCGTGAAGGGCATAGGCGATGGCCACACCCAAAGCTGCACCTGTGGCACTTTTTGCAAAATCTGAAATCACGTTAAACAGTTCTAAATTGAACTGCTTGCCCAGGGTACCGAAGATGGTTCCGATCAATAGAGACGCAAAAAGGCCAAATGCCATAGCACCCAATGCGTCAATGAGATAGGTCTGGACTGTGATAGTGACGTTCTTCCTTTTCAGGAATTCTTTTACGCCGCGTTTTTCCATGTTTAAAAATCTCCTTTTTGTTTGGTGCACACATTTGACCTTAAGCCAAAGCAGTTGCATGTATTTTACCATAGTATAACCAAAATTCAAGTTTTTTTTATTATTTTATATAAAACTGATAAAACGTTAACAATATGCAGAGAAAAACCATGGGGCCTCTGCTTGACTTTGTTCATTGTTTGTGACACAATAAGTAGTTGTAGTTCCTGTTAAACTCTGGAAAGAAAAGAGGTATTGATTCGTATGACAAAGATTGATATTATATCCGGTTTTCTTGGAGCCGGAAAAACGACTTTTATTAAGAAACTTCTGCAGGAGGCTGTATCTGGTGAGCAGGTTATCCTGATTGAAAATGAATTTGGTGAGATCGGAATTGATGGTGGATTTTTAAAGGATTCCGGCGTGGAAATCAGGGAAATGAACTCCGGCTGTATCTGCTGTTCTCTGGTTGGTGATTTTGGACAATCCTTGAAAGAAGTACTTACAACCTACCATCCAGACCGTATTATTATTGAACCTTCCGGCGTGGGTAAATTATCCGATGTAATGAAAGCGGTTAAGGATGTGGCAGCTGAGATCCAGGTAACGCTTAACAGTGCTGTCACCATTGTAGATGCTCAGAAGTGTAAGATGTACCGGAAGAATTTTGGTGAGTTTTTTAACAATCAGATTGAAAATGCCGGAACAGTGGTACTTAGCCGTACCGATATTGCACCCGCTGACAAAGTGGATCTTGCAGTTGAAATAATCAGAGAACTGAATCCAAAAGCAGCAGTTGTTACAACTCCCTGTGATGAGTTAACTGGACAACAGCTCCTTGAGATTATTGAGAAGCCGGACACGATGGAAGAAGACCTTTTAAAGGAGCTGAAAGAGCATCATGATCACCATCATGACCATGAAGAGGGAAGCTGTGGCTGCGGAGGCCATCACCACGACCACGACCATGATCATGAAGAGGGAAGCTGTGGCTGCGGAGGCCATCACCACGACCACGAACACGATCACGAAGAAGGAAGCTGCGGCTGCGGAGGCCATGACCACGACCACGATCATGAACACGGAGAAGGTTGCA
The DNA here is from genome assembly GCA_015057775.1 of Paenibacillaceae bacterium. Classification (GTDB taxonomy): domain Bacteria; phylum Bacillota; class Clostridia; order Lachnospirales; family Lachnospiraceae; genus Lacrimispora. The sequence goes on from SVDT01000305.1 coordinate 4,537, forward strand.
GCTGCGGTCATGACCACGACCACCATCATGCTGACGAAGTGTTTACCAGCTGGGGAGTTGAGAATGTATCTGCTATGAGCAAGGAGACACTTGACCGGATTCTTGACGAACTTGCTTACGGCGATGGTTTTGGAGACGTACTTCGTGCCAAAGGCATGATTC
>SVDT01000306.1 GCA_015057775.1 Paenibacillaceae bacterium
GTGTATCCAATTTTAAAAGAAGCGGCTCTGTTCCTGGTTGACTGGCTGTATCTGTATAACGATCAGTATGTAACCTGTCCATCCACATCGCCTGAGAATAAATATAAAGTTCCAGGCAGCGAAGACAGCACAGTGGCAGTGGCAATGTCAACAGCAATGGATCTGGAAATTATCAGGGAAGTCTTTGGAAACTTTGAAAAAACCTGTAAAATCTTAGGAATAGACGATGAAGTATTACCGGAAATTGCAGAAAGACTAAGCAAGCTCACTCCTTTTAAGATCGGAAGCAAAGGCCAGCTTTTAGAGTGGCATAAGGAATTTGAGGAGCCAGAGCCCGGCCACCGTCATGTTTCCCATTTGTATGGATTGTTTCCGTCTGAGCTGTTTGAAGGAGACGAGGAATTGACAGAGGCATGTAAAACCTCTCTGCTCCTGCGTCTGGCAAACGGCGGCGGATATACCGGCTGGAGCTGTGCCTGGATTATCAATCTCTTTGCTGCACTGGAAGATTCCGAACATGCCTATGAGTACTTAAAAACACTTTTGACCAGATCTTCTTATGACAATCTCTGGTGTGCACATCCACCATTCCAGATCGATGGTAATTTCGGAGGTACTGCCGGAATCGCTAACATGCTGGTACAGGAGCGGGGCTGCAAGGTAAAAATACTTCCGGCTCTTCCTGCTGAGTTTGAGAATGGCTACGTAAGAGGCCTCAGAATCAAAAATGGTAAGACAGTAGATATCAAATGGAGCAATGGAAAATTAGAAGATTATAAAATATATTAAAATGATTCATGAACGCAGTCATTGCCGGTTTATTCCGGTGACGACTGCTTTTTTTGTTGCATAACGGATTTTCATTTTTCTTTCTGGGAACACTTTTTTATGGAAGGAACAAATTTCCATTGCTATTTGTTCCGGGTGTATTGACAAATACATTGCAATAAAATACAATGAAATACAGTAAATTACAACAAAGTACAACAAAGTACAATAAAATGCAATAAAGTATAATGGAAAAGATGATTATGCAATAAGTATTTCATGAAAGAGGAAAATACCATGGAAGAAAAATATTATACCATCACCCAGGTAGCTGAGAAGCTGAATCTGCATCATAAAACCATACGGAATTTTATAAACAGCGGCAGACTCAATGCAACAAGGGTAGGAAAGCAATGGAGAGTAACACAGGAGGATCTTGATTCATTTGTACAGAGCAGAGAATCAACAGAGCAGAATGAATCATCGGATTCTTTTACAGTACTTAAGCAGCCGGAGATATTAAGTGGTGGCAGATGCCGTGTATCCTCTGTCATCGATTTGGATGCGATTGCAAAGAATCAGTATATGAGAATATCAAATCTTCTTTTGGCAGTTATGAACGGCGGGGATCCGGATTTTCAGGATGCTACCATTAATATGAAATATTACCAAGAAGAGCAGAGAATGAGGATATTTCTCTGGGGAGGGCTAAAGTTTATGGAAGAGATGTTAAATACAGTTGGTTTGCTGACTGAGGAGGAGAAAGGGAACGGTGAATAATATGAAAGCGAAAAGCGGATTTCGTAACCAGGAGGGGAAGAAAGAGATTTTAGATTTATATGATTCCTTTATAGAACAGTGGAAATTTCCCCACGAAGAACAGGTCGTAGAGACCCGTTTTGGTAAGACTCATCTTATTGCAGCAGGTGATAAGGAATGTCCGCCTCTGATTCTGCTTCATGGTACAGGGATGAATTCGGCAATGTGGCTGGAAGAAATAAAAAGCTATGCAAAAGAATACCGGGTATATGCCGCAGATATTCCAGGAGAACCGGGAAAAAGCGATGAGAGGCAGCAATCGCTAAAGGGCAAGGCCTATGCACTCTGGCTTTCGGATGTTTTAGACTCGCTTCAGATAGAAAAGGTAATTTTAATAGGCATTTCACTGGGAGCCTGGCTGGCGGTGAAGTTTTCCATTCATTACCCCGAATATGTGGATAAGCTTGTTTTAATCGCTCCGTCCGGAATTAGTCCGGCTAAAAAATCCTTTCTCTTTACTGCCCTGTATTATGGATTCTTTGGAGAAAAAGGAACAGAGAAACTTTATATAAAAATAAACGGAGGCAGGAAACTGCCTGAGAGAATGCTGGCACTTCAGAAGTTAATAAAGAAAGGCTTCCGCTATCGAAAGGAAGAGATTCCGATTTTTCGTGATGATGAAATTAAGAGATTATCTATGCCTGTGGCTTTATTTGTGGGAGGAAAAGACATCATGCTTCCTTCTTATAAAACTGCGGACAGGCTTCATAAACTGCTTCCCAATTCACAAATTAATGTTTTACCCCGTGAGGGGCATTCCATCACCAGGTTATCCGCAGAGATCATGAGTTTTTTTAAAGGAGATTAAGAGTTATGAAGATTGATACAGTTACTAAAAACGGGATTTCCATTGCTGTGATTTCAGGAGAAGAGGTGTTAATACAGGATGTTAGCACAGCCCTTGATTTAATGGCGACGGTAAAATATGAGACCGGAGTCAGCAGGATTGTAGTTCCAAAGGAAACTATCTCAGAAGATTTCTTTTGCCTTAGTACCCGGCTTGCAGGTGAGATTTTACAAAAGTTTGTAAATTATGATGTAAAGATGGCGGTAATCGGTGATTTTTCCGTTTATACCAGCAAGTCTCTTAAGGATTTTATCTATGAAAGCAATCATGGTTCAGATTTTTACTTTGTTTCAGATCTGCAAAAGGGAATTGATAAGCTGGCAGCAATATAAAACTAAGGGGTCAATGCGAATGATGCACTGATCCTTTTTTATTGTCAAATCTATATAAAATATTTATAGATTCACGTAAAACAATCAATTTGTTTTCTAATAGAAAACAATATATAATGAAAATATGTTATGAAATTAACAATCATTTTGAAATGTAAAAGGAGAGCGGATCATGTCAGCGAAACACCCAATAACAATCAGTTCCTGGACATTAGGAGATCAGATTTCGTTTGAAGAACGTGTGAAAGCTGCCAAAGAGGCGGGGTATGAAGGAATTGGACTTCGGGCAGAAACCTATGTGGATGCATTGGCAGAGGGATTGCACGACAAGGACATCCTGGGAATTCTTAAAAAGTATCAGATTGCCTGTACGGAAGTGGAGTACATTACCTTATGGGCGGAAGAAAACAGAAGCTACGAGCAGATGTATAAGGAGCAGATCTGTTTCCATATGTGTGATTTATTTCAGGTCAGTCATATTAACTGCGGTCTCATGGAGAATTACTCTGTGGAACATACCGCACAGAAGTTAAAAGAACTTTGCCAGAGGGCAGGGGAACGGATCATCGGCGTGGAACCTATGCCTTACAGCGGGATTCCTGATTTGAAAAAGGCCTGGGCAGTGGTTAAGATGTGCGGTTGTGATAACGCTAAAATCATACTGGACACCTGGCACTGGGTGAGGGCAAACCAGCCCTTTGATCTTTGCGGCGTTCCGGGGGATGCCATTGTATCCATTCAGATTAATGATGTTCATGACAGAGCATATGCTCCTTCCATCTTAAGGGACGAATCCATGCATGACAGACTGGCACCCGGAACCGGTTTTGGCGATACAGCCGGTTTTGTAAAGATGGTAAAGGATGCCGGCGTACTGCCAAAGGCTGTTGGTGTAGAAGTTATTTCAGATTTCTATATTGCAAAGGGGGCAAAAGCTGCTGCTGAGGAGACATATACCGGCGCAGTCAATGTCTTAAAAGAGGTATGGCCTGAACTACTTGACAACTAAAGGGGAGAGATACAGTGAAATTTGAAAATATGTTCACACCGGTTACCATCGGTCCTGTTACGGTTAAAAACCGTTTTGTGGTCCCGCCCATGGGAAATAATTTTGCAAATGGGGACGGAACCCTCAGTGACCGCTCCAGAGATTATTATGAAGCCCGTGCAAAAGGAGGGTTTGGTCTTGTTACCGTAGAGGCAACCGTTATTGATAAGACGGCAAAAGGGGGACCAAGAAAGCCCTGTCTCTATGATGACAGTGTAATACCCAGTTTTAAACTGGTGGCAGATGCCGTTCACGCCTGGGGGGCAAAGATATCCGTTCAGCTTCAGCACGCAGGTCCGGAAGGGAATGCAAAGCTGGCAGGATATCCCATAAAAGCACCAACCGCCATTGCCAGCCATACAGGAAAAGATGTTCCAAAAGAGATAACAGCTAAGGAAATCTACGCTCTCATTGAGGAGTACGGAGATGCTGCGCTTCGGGCTAAAACGGCAGGCTTTGACTGCGTGGAAGTACATATGGCACATGGCTATCTGGTCAGCAGCTTTATATCCCAGAGAACCAATAAACGGGTGGATGAATTCGGTGGAAACTTTGAAAACCGCATGCGTCTGTCCCGGCTGATTTTGGAAAATATCAGGAAAAAAACAGGGGACAGCCTGGGCATTATCTGCAGAATTAACTGCAGTGATGATACACTTGGCGGAATATCCTTACAGGATGCGGCAACAGTAGCTTCATATTTAGAAAACTGTGGCACTGATGCCATTCATGTATCCAGAGCAGTCCATATCCGTGATGAGTTTATGTGGGCACCAACCTGTATCCATGGAGGCTTTAATGCGGAATATGTTACTGAAATTAAAAAGGCAGTTCAGATTCCGGCTATTATGGTAGGACGTTT